>JBAZWP010000073.1:0-2516 GCA_041660345.1 Minisyncoccota bacterium | reverse complement strand
GCAGTTTTAGAATTTTAATCAGGGCCTTGGAAAAAATCCCCAGACCATTCATAAAAATCAAAACTGCTTCATCAAAAATGGAGAATGAAAAAATAAAAATTACTCCACCAGTCGACGAAGGAGTGAAAAATAAAAGTATCGAGACTTACGCTGAAGATATGGCGAAGGTTATTGAAGGTACGGAAGGAGGGCTCATCAAGAAAATAATCCATGAACAAGAGATACATGACCTAGAGAAGAAAAATCTCTCCCCCCAGTCCAAGAAAAACCAGCTTTTTATGTTCGTCGGGTCCCTCCTATTATTCCTGGCTCTTGGGCTCTTTATTTTCTTGTCTTTTTTCAAAGATAAGGTGAGTGTCGTCAATGTGCCGATGCAAGCCGTCCCGATAATATTTACTGATAAAAATTACTACCAGGACATAACAAAATTGAACTCCGTAGCTATTGCTCAGAGTGTTTTAAACGAAGTGCGTGGCACCGACGTGAAGACAGGTGGGGTAGAAGCTATTTATCTAACCCTAGATGGTAAGATTGTTGGTTTCCGACATTTCATCCAGCTCATCGAAGGCAATTTCATTGCTCCAACTGCACCAATCATCGATGACAATTTTTTACTTGGAGCGGTCAGAAGCACTTCTCCGGACATCAACGGACAGGACAAAAATTTATTTATTCTCTTGAGGAATCAATCTTTCATTGATGCTTTCGACAATATGAGGAAGTGGGAGGGGAAAATGTTTAATGATTTGCATGGATTTTTTGGCATGAGCATCTCTCCCGAAACGAAGGAACTGCTAACCAAGGATTTCGTCGATGGAAGAATTTCCAATAAGAACGCTCGTATTTTATACGACAAAAGTGGAAATATCGTATTGATGTATGTTTTCGCTGATGAAAATTCTGTTATTGTCTCCAATAGCGAACACGCCGTCGATGAAGTAATCTTCCGATTAAATAGCAGTCAAATAAGTAAATAACATAAGCTTTTTCGCTCTATTTGCCTAAAACATTATAAATGTTATTATTCACTCATGTTAGATAAGAAAAAAATTAAAGAAAAACTAGAGCATGAACGCGATGTGCTTCTCGAAGAGTTGCGTGATATGGGTAAATTAAATCCGGAAACGGGAGAATGGGAGGCGACTCCAGAAGAAAGGGATTCGAAAGAGACAGACCAGAACGATATGGCTGACCGCTTCGAAGACTTCGAAGCTCGTAGTTCGATGATGCGAGCACTGGAACCAAGGCTGAACAATGTTTTGAAAGCACTTAAGAACGTAAACCGCGAAACCTTCGGTAGATGCGAAGTTTGTAAAAAAGATATTGAGATGGCGAGGTTAGAAGCTAACCCCGCGGCTCGTACCTGCAAGAAACATTTAGAATAGTAAATTAACTTTTTAAAAGTATGTCTTTTGCAAAAGTTTACTCGGCGCAAGTAAATTTGTTAAAAGGTGTAATCGTCACGATTGAAGTTGACCTATCTCGTGGGCTTCATTCTTTCTCCGTGGTGGGTCTTCCAGACAAAGCCGTTGATGAGTCGAAGGATAGAGTAAGTGGCGCCATCAAGAACTCAGGATTCAAATCACCTAAGGCTCAGAACCAGAAAATAATAGTGTCCCTGTCGCCGGCCGACCTCAAGAAAGAGGGGCCGTTTTTTGATTTAGCGATTGCTATTGGTTATCTCAAAGCAACAGGTGACGTGAAGTTCGACAGTGAAAAGAAAATTTTCTTGGGTGAGCTAGGGCTCGACGGAACTTTGCGCAGTATTCGTGGAGCACTACCCCTCGTTCAAGAAGCCAAGAGAAAGGGGTTCACCGAAATCTTTTTGCCGAAAGAAAATGCCACCGAAGCCGCCCTAGTAGAGGGGATTAAAATTTTCGGGGCGAAAAATCTAGCCGAGGTTATCGAGCACATTGATGAGTCGAGAAAGAAGTTAGACAAAAAAGCCAGAAAGATAACACTTCAGCCTAAAACTCGCATAACTTACACCAAAGAAAATAAGATTTCTGATTTTTCCGATATTCGCGGACAAGAGGGCGCGAAGCGTGGACTCGAGATTGCAGCTGCCGGCGGACACAACATTGCAATGTATGGCCCACCTGGGACTGGCAAGACGATGCTAGCTCGAGCCTTCGCTGGACTGTTGCCGGACTTAACACTTGAAGAAGTTCTAGAAATAACGGGCATTCATTCTGTGGCTGGTGCAGTCCAGGATGAACTTGTTTGCACTCCGCCATTCCGCTCTCCGCACCATACTTCGTCTTATGTTTCGATTATTGGTGGTGGCACCTATCCGAAACCTGGCGAAGTAACGCTCGCGCATAAAGGAGTTTTATTTCTGGATGAATTTCCAGAATTTGAAAAGAGAGTCTTGGAATCCTTGAGGCAACCACTCGAAGACAATGTTGTATCGATTTCTCGCGCCAAGGGCACCGCCCTCTTCCCCTCGAACTTCATCCTCGTGGCGGCGATGAATCCGTGTCCTTGTGGCAACTTGGGTAGCAAACAGAAAGCTT
>JBAZWP010000072.1:0-2586 GCA_041660345.1 Minisyncoccota bacterium | reverse complement strand
CGTCAGCAATGTAACGGATAGAATATTGGACTTGAGTAAGGTTAAAAATCCAGAATCAACACAGAAGTTTTTGGGTAAACTTGTAAAAGATTTTACGCCTATAACAGATAGTGATTTGTTAATACCAGGAGTACAGCAATTTTTCGAATTAAAAGCAAACAAATCATTCTTTAAGGATAAGGCAATCGTACCTGAGTATATAAAAATCAAAAACAAGTGGTTCAAGTCTGATGAAATAGACCCAGAATATCAGACGCTCAACAGCACATCGGCTGTTGCAAAAACCATAGGAGAGGCGCTCGGCTGGTCACCAATACAGGTAGATTACGTTATTAAACAAGGTGTAATCAACGATATAATCAGAGTACTCGATTTGCCTATTAAAGGATTCTCTGGAGACAGTGGATTCGAAAAAGCAAGCGAATTACCGCTGCTTAGGACACTTATAGGTACATCATCGTACGGCCAATCAATTACTGAGAAGGAGAAGGCGCAGAAAGAAATGATTGAAAAAAATAGGAAAAAGATTGAGGCAATACTCAAATAATAAACTACATAACTTTACCGTAGTACGGGGCGTACCCGCAACAACATTTAAAATGTTGCCACTTAGCTAGACTAGTCTTAGGGAAAAAGGTAAGTGCTATTTTACCTCTACAATTAGGGCAAACAAAAGACGGTCTATCGCTAACTTTGGTGGCTCTACGATAAGCTTTTTTAAAACACTTCCGCTGGCAATACCGTTGGCGAGGTGTTTTTTTAATAAATTCACATCCACAGATTGGACAATTCTCTGATTCGTACATTGTCGTTGGGGATGTGGGCTGTTTGGGTAATGTTATCGGTTGGTGCTAATAACAAAAAGGGGCATGTTATACCCCACCCATGTGACTATACTCATTCAAAACACCTTTTTGAAGTGCCTTGAGAGCATTGATACATTGTTCTATATTTTGCAAATGAACTCGTGCTGTTAAAAAAGCAGAATATTCCTGTGAAGCCTTAGTTAATGTTTCGGCTTTAGACACAGTAATCTGTTTTCCTGTTGCTTCATCTACAAGCTCTACGTTTTCCGCGGCTTTTTTATTCGATAAAATCTCTCGTGCTGCGAGTGATGAATTCTGGTCGCCATAATATTGGACCATCTTCATAATGGTCTCACCGACTTGCTCGCCACTAACTTGGCCGAGCTTGTACCCTTGGACAAAGGCGTCGTACTCTATTTGATATGCTTCTCTTTCCATATATAAAAATTAATATTATTATTCTTTATCATATTCATCACGGCAATCTTCAGAGCAAGTGAAGACTCCGTCTCCATGATACCACACCTCATCACCATCGTCTATCCACGCGCCACAAACTTCGCATAAATCAGATTCTTCTTTGTGTGGAAATTTCTCGTATGTTATTAATCCAGACATATTATTTAGATTGTTCTATTCTATCGTAAATATAAATGCCGTCCATGTGGTCGATTTCATGTTGCCATACCTTGCTATCTTTTCCAGAAAGATTCTTTTTCTTTATTTCTGTTAATTTATCATCGTCATCTAAGGTTTGGTACTCAACTTCACATTTATTCCATCTTGGGACACTCATTAATGGGCCAAAAGGATACGTCATGCACCCTTCGTCGCTAACTATTGTGTGTCGTGTGTGCCTTACTATCACAGGATTTATAATCAGTTCGCCTTCGAACGTAACAAAAAATCTTAGCGGTTCCTTATCATCCATTTGCGCATGCGCAATAGCGAAAGCTGATGGAAACCTGCCGTGCGGGGTTCCACACATACGCAGCATAGTAACCGCGTCTTTGAGTAGCCTATCTAGATTTTTTTCTGTCACAGGTTCACTGACTTTTTTATGCGGCTTGACATAAAATTTTGTGTAGTCTACCTTCTCCTCCTTGTCTGTTTTTGCTGGTAGTTCAACGGTGAATTCCTTTTGGTCTGAGACCTCTTGTTGTTTAGTTTCTGTACCTTCCATATGTTATAAACATTCTTTCCACCATCCTGGGTATATGGGGAAATATTTTAAAAATAATCGTATATTTTCTCTGTAATCGTACTGGTGGCCTGCTGCCTTAATCCATTTCCAAGTCCCGTCGGTAAATTGGTAGACGCCCTTTGCTGAACTACCTGGGTTCTTAGCGTCATATATAAAATCACTTTCACAATCTGCTATAGCAAGCGCGGTGTTTATATCAAAGTCGTTTTCTTTAGCTTGTTTCCTAATTTCTTCTTTTACCACTTCAATTGTAGGGACCACTTCTACTATTTCAACTATAGGTTTAGGAGGAGGAAATTCTATTTTTTTATTAAATTGTATGTTTAGAAAATACGACAGGAATATATCTACCATACTACCAATTATTTTTTCTTACCTCTAAAAGAAATTCGTTAACTTTATCTAAATCTGTTTGTTTATTCGGATTATTTTCGTATGCTTTTACCAATTTATCTTCCCATAACTTACAAAAATCTATTACTTCTCCAGCGGTATAATCACCTCTTTTAAATTGTTTAAGTTTTTCACCAACTTCACTATTAGCTACGTGGACATTAAATGACCCTGTGGTGAGGA
>JBAZWP010000071.1:0-2610 GCA_041660345.1 Minisyncoccota bacterium | reverse complement strand
ATGGTTTTCTTTGATATGAGAGATATGACGAGGAAAGTCCAATGTGTGACCCTGCCAGTGCATCCGGAAGCCATAGAGAAGGCTAAGGAAATCCGTCCGGAATGGGTACTCGCGGTTACCGGTTTAGTAAAAGAACGCAATGATAAAAATAGAGAACAAGGTGGTGGTGTTGAAATTGAAGTTTTAAATATTGAAGTATTAAATAAAGCCGAGACTCCACCGATTGATGTGACGACTGACGGGACAGAAATCGGAGAAGAACATAGACTCAAATATCGTTATGTGGATTTACGCCGTGACCGTATGCAGAAAAATGTTCGCAATCGCCATAAAATTATCAAACACATTCGCGACTTCCTAGATAAAGAAAATTTCACTGAAGTAGAAACACCAATCCTGACTAAATCCACTCCCGAGGGAGCTCGCGACTATGTCGTGCCATCACGACTCTGGCAAGGCAAGTTTTACGCTCTTCCTCAATCTCCTCAACAATACAAACAACTCTTAATGGCTGGAGGCATTGAAAGGTATTTCCAAATTGCTAAATGTATGCGCGACGAAGATACTAGAGGTGACCGACAGCCCGAATTCACTCAGCTAGACCTAGAAATGTCTTTCGTGAAGAGGGAAGACGTAATGACTTTGAACGAGAGATTAATTATTGATATTGTGCAAACCCTCTATCCAGAAAAAGAAATCCAAGAAATTCCTTTCCCCCGAATGTCTTACAAGGAAGCGATGGAGAAATATGGCAATGACCGACCAGATTTAAGAAAGGATAAAAATAATCCCAATTTGCTCGCTTTCTGCTGGGTGATTGATTTCCCATTTTTTGAAAGTACAGCCAAGTCGGACAACCCGCAGGCTCAAGGTGAATGGACATTTACCCACAACCCATTCTCCAGGCCTAAAGACGAAGACATGGATAACTTAATGAATAAGACAAATATTAAAGATATTCTAACTTCACAATATGATGTAATTCTAAATGGTAATGAAATCGGTGGTGGAAGTATCAGGAATCATCAGTATGAAGCTCTGCAGAAAGTTTTCGAAATACTCGGTTATGATCAGAATGAAATAGAGAAAAACTTCGGACACATGTTACATGCTTTCAAAACTGGCACTCCTCCACATGGGGGTATCGCTTGGGGCTTAGATCGCTTCGTAATGCTTCTTCAGAACGAACCGAACATTCGTGAGGTTATCGCTTTCCCGAAGACAGGAGAGGGGAAAGATTTGATGATGAACAGTCCTTCAGAAGTTGCCGACAAACAACTGAAAGAACTCGGTATCAAGCTTAAATAGATGTCTCATATTATCAGTGGTAAGGTTATACACGGAGATGGTTATGGGAAAAAAATTGGCTTCCCCACAGTAAATCTGCACGTAGACAATATAGAAGCCTTACCATCAGGAGTCTTTTCCGGAACTGCTTTAATTGATAATATAGAGTATAGGGCAGGAATTGTATTGGGGCCCAAAGATAAAATTGAAGCACATTTACTAGGCTACGATGGTGACGCTTATGGCAAAGTTGTGACTTTACAAATAAAAGAATTCTTAAGAGAGTATAAAAATTATAATAACGAGCAAGAATTAATTAATCAAATAAAAGAAGATTTAAAACAATGTTAAAATTCTTTGGATTCTCGGGGCCATTACTTATAATCATCGCCGCTCTTCTCTGGGCTTTCGACGGACTTATCCGCCAGCATTTATATTCTTTATCTCCTCTGACGATAATTTTCTTCGAACATTTAATCGGCTTAATTATTCTGACTCCTTTCATCTTTAAAGATGCTTTGAAAGCCAGGCTCATGAGGCGTGATTGGGGCTTGGTAGTACTTATCGCCATACTCTCTGGGCTCTTCGGCACACTCTGGTTCACCACCGCTCTCGGCAAGGTTCATTTCATTACTATTTCAGTTGTTTTCCTTTTACAAAAATTGCAACCCATTTTCGCTATCGGAAGTGCTAGTATTTTCTTAAAAGAAAAATTAGACAAAAGATATATCAAATGGGCATTGCTTGCCATCTTCTCTGCATATTTCGTCACCTTTAAAGATGGCACAGTTAATTTACAAACAGGTGAGGGGACAATCATCGCCGCTCTCTATGCTCTCGGTGCAGCGTTCGCTTGGGGAACTTCTACAACATTTTCTAAAATGCTTCTGGGTAAAGTAGAGGCCAAGGTTAGTACCTTTTATCGCTTTTTAATTACTACCGTCATTGCGTTGCCATTTCTCTTCTTGAGTAAAGTGAACTTTGCAATGCCAAGTGGTACCCAATTTTCTTGGCTTATATTAATTGCTGTCTCCACTGGAATGGTGGCATTACTTATTTATTACAAAGGACTCGCGAAAACTCCTGTCCATATTTCAACAATACTAGAGTTAACATTTCCTTTCGTCGCTATCATCCTAGACACAATTGTGAACCATACCATTCTCTCCGCCACCCAATGGTTCGCTTCTTTCATCCTCGTTTACTCTATTTATAAAATCTCCAAACTCCGCGAAGATATCGTATCTTGAAATAAACTTTTGAAGGGGTTTTGCGAGCGACGGCGAGCAAACTTCAGGATTTTTTAAGCTTCAAAAAATCCGT
>JBAZWP010000070.1:0-2702 GCA_041660345.1 Minisyncoccota bacterium | reverse complement strand
AAAGTCTCTCGGCTGAGTCAAAAATAACGTACTTTTTGGTAATATCTTTGTGCTCATTTATGAATTCCGAAGACGTGATTTCCCCGTAGTTTTTGAAAAGCTGATTTATATTGGAAATGCCTTTAAATTGGGTTGCCTTAAATACGAAAAAGGGATCTGATTCTCTTACTGCATCATGGAGATCTTTTATGACCGCCGTCTTGCCAACTCCGGCTCCTCCGCTCAGAATTACCAATGGAGAGGTCTTGGCTGCGTCTTTTATGCTTCCAACGACAGCAGAACGATCAAGTTTGATTGCACTTCCATTAAACGAGATCTCAGAACTAATCGGCTTTAATACGGAATCAGTATATTTCTGTAGCTCTGTAATGGAGTCGAGAATACCCTTCTTCAAATTGAAAAAATGTTCAGCAATACTAAAGTTCTGTTCACATAAGAACGGGGATTCAAAATAACTGCCGGTTCTCCATTCTATTTCTATGGCCTTTGAGTTTGCGTGATTTTCAATTTCTGTTTTGTACTTTGGATCTGTTCTCTCCGCGTCCTGTCCAAATTCTTGGTTGGTATAGAAAATTATCTTACTAACGCCCGGATGCCTTGTTTTTGTGGTATCTATCGAAGAGATAAAATCTTGTTTATGTTCAGATAATCTTGTTGTGTAAAACTTTGCCTGCCAGCCAATAATTTGTCCCTCTTTTTCGATCGGGTTTGTCTCTATACCTGCATGGTTTTGGAATCTAAATATCCCAATATCCCTATTAAATTCTTTGCAAAATAAAAGATAGCAAAGTCGCTCAAAAGCCGCCTGTTTGTTGTTACTGAATTTTGCCCTAAAATTGTCCCAGTTAATTTCCTGAATCATTTGTTGGTGAGTTGGGCAACATTATTTAGCTTCGACAATCTTTATCTCCCCCTCCGTCAACCCATACAGCCTATATACCGTCTCATATGCCCCTTTTTCTATTGCATCAAAAAAACGAGTCATCGTAGTCTTCCCCGAGCCATTCAAGCCATAAATTAGGTTATATCTTTTAAATGGAGGAAGACCGGCATCCCAAGTATAATTAGGAAAAACCAGACCCAGATTCTTAATTTTGTTGATCTTGGTAATCAAGTGAGTATGTTCCACAAACGAATCCATCCCTCGTATACAACCGTAAGAACACCTGCAAAAATAGTCAGCCAAACGACCAGAATAAAGGAGTTGTACTTAAACCTACCTAATCTGGTTTCTTCGATATCATGCATCACCTCTCCCATCATTAATCCTTCGAGTGTAATTTCAACCCCACCATCAACCTGTCGAGCGAACTTTTTGACACGTAAATTGCCCACCGCTGGTTCCAGATTATTGAGATAACCGGCGTCGCTCGATTTTAGAATATTTTTCTTTATATACTCATTACTTAAAGGAGATTCGAGATGGTGGTGATTATCAATTGCCCATTTTAATATCTGCTTTTCAATTTCCCAAACTCGATGTCGAGTTTGACGATTTTTTTCTTCCGAAAACTTATACTCTTGATAAAGCTCTAGTTTTCTGAAAAACTTGATTTGAATCGGTAATTCCATAATGGATTAATCTCGGTTATTCTCCGCTACTTCGATGCGAAAACCACAATTTCGGCATAGACCATTGGTATTCCACATATTTTTGTTGTACTCAAACCTACTTGAATCACACTCAACACATGTCGTGGTGCCATGACGTTCTTTTAGTTCCTTTATTCTCGTCGCCATTATTTTGCAGTTTCTTGCGTATCGGTTGACTTGCTCTTTATTATCTAGATAGCCGTCTACCCATAAATCAGTTGTGATCATTCCAGCAGCCGTTTCTTTATAAAGGACTTTTCCCTCCCTAAGCAACTTCTCCCAATACTGTCTTGTAAAACCATAAGTTTCAGACAAATCGGTTGAGGTCATGAATCTGGTTTCTGGTCGTAGCCTAAGATAACCCTTACTTCTCATGGCCTTTACCGATTCGGTAATTCCACTTGCTAACGCTGCAATCTTCTCATCCTTTGATACCTTTTCGGGAATAGTAAGCATAAGCGACAAGCTGCCACCGCTATTTATACCTGCGTGCCAGGAATACTTGATCCTTTGGATATCTGGGTTGGTCATAATAACAGTATACTAAATATGGTTGCTTTACGCAACCAGTAGCATTTGGAGCCCTCGAAAGGACTCGGACCTTCAACCTTGCCGCTAGAATCGGCCTGCTCTATCCATTTGAGCTACGAGGGCAAAATAACCAATGACGCAGGAATCCCTACGCTTTTCGGTTTCTTCTTACTCTCAGTAGCTTCATAGTAAGCCAAACCTATCACGATCAGATGATGGATTGCAACCTTACCCAGCCCTACCCACTATTTAGCAAAAACTCCCTTATTGGGAGTTCTTTGTGGGAGTAGCACGCTTGGTGCACCCGTAAGCCACTGTTGCTTTTCACCGCACGAGGCGGACTTATTGCACAACCATGTTTTCAGTTGGAAAACTGAAAAACACCAATTCTGGCTACTCCGGCTTAAGAATACCAATTATCCCTCAACGCTGCTACTTCTTTTTGATTGGTCTACCGCTGCCCAACACCTTCTGCCAATGCATGACCTGCTTACGGAAAAGGTCAGCAATGGGAACTTTAAGGGCAATAGCGAGTCGCATGGCATTGTCAGTTGTTGGGTTGGACT
Source organism: Minisyncoccota bacterium (assembly GCA_041660345.1). GTDB lineage: Bacteria > Patescibacteriota > Minisyncoccia > Phycocordibacterales > UBA9973 > UBA9973. Next base: position 12 of record JBAZWP010000070.1, on the reverse strand, counting down.
TCTCCGCTTCCC
>JBAZWP010000069.1:0-2709 GCA_041660345.1 Minisyncoccota bacterium | reverse complement strand
TGAACTTCTCAAGTCTCCCGGAAGCAAAAAAATATTCTACGGCAATTACTATTGGGGCATCGTATGGACCAAACTTCGCCGGTCATTTTACCTTTGCTAGCTGGGGATGTGGAACAGGCTGTGGAGGTTATGCTATCGTAGATTCTATAACGGGGAATATTGTGGAATATATACCGTTCAATCCGGACAGTAATAGCCACGACTATAATGAGGCCAGTCGCATATTTATTGAAAATCCAAAAGAGGATTTTGAAAAATACCGAGGCAAAACTCTGAAGGAAATTCCCGATGATTGGGATGCCCATTTGACTCGAAGATATTATGTTCTTACAGAGGAAGACAATGGGGATGTTTGGATGAAAAACATTTGCAATGAGTATGGGCTGGACGGTATTTATGCTATAGAAGATGGTGAATTTTCAGAGCCTAAAAGTAAGGATTTACAACTAATGGTATCTGAGTATGAAACTGAAAAATGGCATGGTAAAACAACAGATTGGTTAGGGAGAACCTTTGATGTAAATAACCCCGGAAAAGAATATGTATTTGTAAAGGAGGGTTTGCGATATGTTTCGTCAACTGGCTGGACAATTCCTAACTTTCCTCACAGCATAACTAAAGGAGATTTGGAGCAAGTAGAGATGGGTGAGGACTATTTGGGATGGGTAGAGAGAAGTGAAACCAAGAAAGTATTTGGCAAATATGATTTGACTGCGTCTCAAAAACAGTATTTTATTGACAGAAACTATACTCCGGTTTCGATTGGTCATTTTGATGTAACAGGTGATGGCACAAAAGAGACAATCATGACCAGCGGGACTCTGGGTTGTGGAGCATGTGTCGATTTTTATATGACAATATTTACGGATAAAGGCAACTATGTACTCAGGACAAACCAAGGAGCAATAATCAAAGCAGAAGACGGGAATGGCTTTTATTTAACAGATTATGATTGGAACTCTGGAAAGACAACAGTAGATATTAGTAAATACAAATGGGATAAGTCTGTATTCATAGAAATTGCCAGGAAAGAAATTGTTTTAGAGGAGCGTAGATAAGGAACAATTACAATAGGATGCTGCAAGAAGATATTTAGTCAAAAAGTAACCGAGGTGATTCACTTGTTAGATGTATTTATCCTCTTTTTTAATTTTTTTCCCTGACCATGGTTGATAAATGAAACATGATTCATCCTTCCCACTGTCGACTCCTTGTTGGACCGATTCTCCTGATGATCTCTAATATAACCTTTAATCTTTTTTTTAGGCACGGATAGTTTGACATTTGTTACTAGTCCGGTTACCAGTTGAGGCTGATTAGCAAACATTACCTTGACCTTTTTGGATCTAACTCTAAAGCCAAACATTTGAACTTCTTTCACGACATCTTGACAGTAGAGGTGAGCTCCCGCACCGGAAAATGTAATATCATCTACCCACATAGACAACACACTCTCTTTGGGTAATATTGATCGAATATTTCCACAAAGAGGAATCAATAAAATATTGACGAGCGCCCCGCTGGTAACGCCTCCTTGCGGAAGAGACCTTCTATATGTGGTTAGCTTTGTTAACATGCCTGAAACCTCCTTTGAATATCCAAACTCATTTCTGAATAAATCAAAAACCAATTCAAAAGAAATGCTGGGGAAACAATCTCGAAGATCAATCGTAACCACTTCGGGTTGTCCTAAGTGGATTTTCGCATTATCCTTAACACTTATCCCTTTCCTTCCTCCACAAATTTCATCCGGAAGTGGTACCAAGGATAATAATTTTTCAGCTATTCGTTTTTGTATGGCCTTAAGAGCTTTACTAGGATTGGCAATCTTTCTCTTCTTTGTGCCTTTAGTCATGATAAAAGGATGGTAGTGCTTCTCTGCAGTATCCGAAAAGTCAGACAAGATGTCTGGCGGTATACCAAGCACCACGGAAAGTTTATTTAATGTAAAAATCCTTTCAGAACCAAATTTATTTAGAAGAATGGCTTTCATGACTATTTGGGTTTTGAGATAACCTAGTCAACAATATCAACCCAAGCTCCTTGGCTATATCCTTATTTTTGGTGGACACAGTATCTGCAATTAACAGTTCTACTAGTTTTTTCGATAAACCCAACTTATGGCAAATCACTTCAAGTCTCGCTTTTGATAAATTCCTCTCCCCGGTTTCATACCTAGAGATAATACTCTTACTTACAAGCAGCTTGTCCGCCAAGCTATCCTGAGATAATCCCAAGGCGGCACGAACCAAAGCTAGCAAATGACCCATTGTATATTTCATGTTTGTATTTTTCTGTTACCTGGCTTCTCTAAAGAAAGCACCATAGATGCTCTCTAAAGAGAAGCCTGGATGACGGCTATCTCTTTAATATTTCAAGTATCAGACTTGAAACTCGCCCTACCTGGATCTTAGCCTTCTTCACATCTTTAGTATCAAGAAAGTGAGAAAGGCGGTTGATCTGTTTCTCGAGATTACTCCTCTCGTCAAAACTCAACTTCCCGCTCTTTTCGAGGGTGTGGACAATTTGTAACAACGAACAAAAATATGATTGTGTCATATCTTTTTCCTTTCTAAACTCCTGAAGAGCACTAATAGTGGCTCCGCAGTTGCTGCGGCAGAGGAGCTGTACATGGTGAAGTTGAGTATTCCAGACTTTCTTAGCGTTGCTGCAATTTAAGCGATAAAGAAGTGATGAGCAAACCCAGCG
>JBAZWP010000068.1:0-2784 GCA_041660345.1 Minisyncoccota bacterium | reverse complement strand
CCCATCTTAGACGCTCTTCCTTAATGTTCATAGGCATAGATATGCACATTAATGCTAGGCTATCAAAAAGTGCCATATGTGTGTGCACATTACCGTGGGAAGTTGACTATTTTATATAAGATAGTAAACTCTTGCCCAGTTGTTTGATAGAAAGTGGAGAAGTTCAAATGGCGAAGAAGCCATCGAAAAGAAAAGAGAGGCAGGGTAAGAACCTATCTCTGATTAAGTTTTGTGATACATATAACATCCCGAGCAACTTTGGCGTGGATTCAATACCAGTCAAACATCCTCAAACTGGAGAAAAAATCTATCTGATTGGTTCTGTAATGATGGAACAGTGGTATAGAAAAAAGCCTGGTCAATCAGGCAAGGACGGACAAATGTGGCCGCTCATGCAAGGTTTAGGGTTTGATATCGCGAACATAGAAATTCACGATGATATTGTGAAGGAACTTGATGGCGTAGGATCGTTTACTAGAACCTCTTCCATAAAAGAATAGACCAATATATCGTGCCGACTAACGTCGGCTTTTTCTTTTCGAGGCAAAATAATTTACCGCGTAGTAGGGTAAATAATACGTAATACATTCTGGGGTCTGGAACCTAGAATATAGATATGTCCACCCTTCTTTCTAATCACGATTCCAGCATCATCTGCGACGCAGAGCCAGCTTGCAAATACCACAGAAATGTGGCATAATTACATCAGTTCTCAACAAACCTAGGAAAGGAATCAGGATGATGACAAGTCTAAAGCTGCATCGGAGAGATAGGCTGTGGGTCGTAATCCAAGGCCTACTGCGCACTGTCATGGCCGAAATCCTCCTCGATCCATGGGATCAGGTGGATGAAATTGTTCTGTACGCAGATTCCTCTGAGCAGGTTCAGCTCGAGGTTCTGCGTCTCGCTGCTTCTCATACGAGACAATATGTTCGATATCGTACGACGCCGGCTTTCTATGGTCTTATGGTCACCGAGCATCAGAATCACGACCTAATGCGCGAAGATTCCGACCGCTTTATGGATTTCTCAGCGATTCCGCAAGAGATTCAGGAGATGGATCGGGAGACAGTTCTGAGGGGACTTCGCGAACTTCATATCAGTGTCTCGGTTGCCAAGTATCGGCGATCCGAAGACGCAATCGACGCGGCCCTTGAACAGGTTGGCGTTGCGATCAAGTATGAGATGGTTCCTCAAAGGACGATTTTCGACAATGACATGGTGGTTCGTTTCATAGTTGAGGAGCCGAACAGCTTTACCTTCTGGCACAGCTAATCCAAACCGAACAGCGGATTCGATCTCTACATCGTTCCGGCCTATCATCCCGTGATGAACGGAAGAGAGTCAGTTGGATTAGTCAACGGTGGCACGGATTCTTATATCAGTGGCAATGCGGTGAGAAGCATCTACTGCCCCGAGGAAGCCCTGGCCTTAGATTCTAGCAATAACTTTGGTACGAGCTGGAATCACGTGAAGCACCCATATTATGCAAAGGGTCGATCGTTCAGAGTCAGTCTAATTACAACGAAGGTCCGTTCAGCTGAAGGTATGAAGGAGCTAACTAAGCTTCTTCGTGCTACTCTCGGTCTTGACAACGGATACTTGGGCATTAGTGGTGGCTTCTATGCCCCACTCAAGAGCGGTCACAACCGCCTACTCGAAATCGGCCGAAGGTCGCCCTGGCCTCAAGCTGAGTATGGACGAGGTGGAAACATAGCGCGGGGCTCTGAGCAGCACTGTGTATGGGCTCATCGAGTCCTCAAAGAAGAGGGTCAACTCGAAAAGGCCTATGTTCCTCTCTGGTTCAAGAATGAAGGCTGGTTACAGATCTACGAAGGCGCTGAAGTGCGCCACGGCCTTTACTGATAAGTAAGTTATTACATCTGCCCGTGAGAGCCCGCACATTCCATGCCCGCCTCGCGGGCCCTTTAATTTATTGTGTTTGTATGTCATCAATAGCGCATATATCATGAGCGACATCGCAGAGTAAGTCATATGTGACATATTTTTAAGTCATAAACGCTTGAGTTAGAATAGAATTTAAATACTTGCATAAATCAAACTATTTTACGATAATTAACGTGTTAAATATGTTAAAAGAATTTAAACAATTTTTACTTAGGGGAAATGTTGTTGACCTTGCTGTTGGTGTCGTTATTGGAGTTGCTTTTGGAACTATTGTTACGGCATTAGTTTCAGATTTATTAACTCCATTCATTGCAGCTATTGTCAAAACTCCGGATTTTTCAGGAATTTTCTTTACTATTAATGGCAGTAAATTTATGTTTGGTCATTTTGTCAATGTGCTTATTTCTTTTATTCTTGTAGCTTCGTCAGTTTTCTTTTTTGTCGTCAAACCGATGAATGTGCTTATAGTACGCTCTCGTAGGGAACCACCGGCAGATTCTACTACAAAGAAATGCAAGGAGTGTTTAAGCGAAATTCCAATTGAGGCAAAACGTTGCTCTCATTGTACTCAAGTTATTATATAAAGGTACCATCAAAGAAAATTATAATGATAAATCTTAAACGGGCAAAAAGGGGAGTCACAGGATTAATTATTGCCATATTAATTCTGACTGTACTAGAATTTCCTGCACCGATCGGCTTTGAGACTAGGCCACAAGATAACGTTTCTATGCTTTGGCTGATATTTTTTCTCATTATCTTACTTACCGAGGTGGCAGTTATTCCGCTAATTTTTAAACGCCCAAGACTTGGTATTAAGTTCGCTTTCGTCGCAGCTGTCCTCAATATTTTACAAATTTTTGCCGATCAATTTCA
>JBAZWP010000067.1:0-2834 GCA_041660345.1 Minisyncoccota bacterium | reverse complement strand
AAATTTAATCCACATCCAATCTCACTATGGCCCAAACTTGTATAAAACTTAAAGATGGGACAACCATAAACGTAGATGGCTCTGTTCAGGAAGTACTCAAAATACTTGCTATGTATCCTGTATCAAGTGATGTTGAGTCAATCTCTAGTTTGGGTTTGAACGTGGGATTACCTACTTCCACGTCTACGCCTGCGGTGCAATTAACAAAAAATCAAAAAGCACTTGCATGGGCAAAAGCGCAGATAGGGCGCTATGTGCAAACATGTAGAACACCTGGATGTAAATATAATTACGACAAGTCTGGAGCTATGTCGTGTTCAACTCCTAACCCACGCGCCGATGCAGATGATATTCAAAAAGAAAATCAGGAGAATTACCATCCTTTTTGGAATTTCTACTGTATGCGTTTCGTGCGTTCAACCTATAACGGTCCCGCAGAGTATGCAAAAGCAGAAGATATGTATCAGGCGCTTAGCAAGGCAGGAAAAATAAATACTGACCACAACATCCCTGAAGGTGCGCTTGTGTTTTGGTATTGGTCTACCTATGGCCACATTGGAATTTATAGCGGTAACGGAAAAGTGATACACACAGGGGTAAATCCTGCCACCAAAAAGAATGGAATAAGAGAAAGTCTCGTTGCTGATGTTACTGAAGTTTTGGATGGTTACAATCACTACCAAGCTCCACGCACGAGTTATTTAGGTTGGGCTGATCCTCCAGAAAATTGGACAGGGTAGGACTATGCATTTTTTAGGTTTTGTTATATATTAATTGACGTTCGGGCCCTTAGCTCATTTGGTAGAGCGCCTCATTTGCAATGAGGAGGCGACCGGTTCGATCCCGGTAGGGTCCACCAAAATCAGAAAGCCGCCAGTAATGGCGGCTTTCTGATTTGAAGGGATCACTCCGGTAGTTTCGGGGTTAAAAGAGCTTGGTGAAGTTTCTTTAAGAAATCTCTGTACATTTCGAGCATTTTTTTGTGAAGATTATCCCATGACTCCGATTCATAAAATTCCATTAGACCTTCTTGTTTCAACAGTTCGACGAGTCCAGATTCTGAATCTGGATGAGCAGTTTTGTTTACAATTCTATTTAGATTTCTAAGTCCAAATATATCTTTGTCTACCGTTACACTAGCGTTTGCTAAAATCATATGAAATTTATTGATACTTCCTTCAGGTTTTGTAATGCCGTCAATAACTGCAGACATTTCTTCTAGAGTAAATTCTTGCCCTGTTATGTTATCTGTAAATTCTTGAATGAAGGATCTAATATCTATCGAGTATGTAATAAAAGCTTGCTTGGTTTGTGCCGATTCAGTTTGTTGATAAATAAGTTCTGACTGAGGAAAAAAACTATAACCAAATCTTGAATCGGCGCCGGAAAAAATATTTATCTTCTTGCGTAGGCTGCCAATTTCTGCAATAACATCTGCATTGGTGAATCTTATTTCAACTGCTTTTTGAGCATCTTCTTCTTTTTTGGACTCAACTTTTGCTTGCTTAGCTCTTTTTGTCTCGATTATTTCTTTTGCGTGCGCCGACCCCTCTTTTAAAATTTTTTCTTCAAGTGATGAAACAATTTTACCTGACCAGCCTATTATTTCCTTTGTGAAAATGATTTCACTCTTTTTATTTTTAATTTCAGTAAAGTTATCGTAATAGTATTGTAAGTAAGTTTTAGGATCCTCTCTGAGAAGATATTTCAGCGCAAGCGCCCTCACGCTTTTTGGTATAGCTTCGTCTTCGAAAACAGCCTTGAGAGTTTCAATGATCGGTAAAATTGCTTTGGCATTTTTCAAGTATTCCAAATAACCTGCAACGTCATAATAATCTTCAGCTGAGAGAAGTTCTTTACCTAAAAGACGATTAACCTTAGCTATAAACTCAGGTTCAAAAAAACCAATCCTCGAAAGATACCCCAGAACAGTTGTCAGATCTCTTTCGGTCACTGTGGGCTCTTTAACAACCGTCGTTATCATCTCAGAGATCTCAGGAGTGTTAAAACTTATGAGATCTAAGAGAAAATAGTGACTGTAATAAGTGTCCTTAAATTTTTTGTAAGCGGCATGAATAGGATAAATAAAAATAGGGTCAGCCATTTCAACCATTTCATCGGCAATACTTGCTGCAGATTTTGGATCTGTACATTCATACAAATCTGCTATTAGCTTTGAGTTGTAATCTGCCGTCATTAAATTTAGAATACTTTTTTCTTAAATTTAGTGCAATCAATAAATTTTTAAAAAAGAAAATACCCTCGCGCAGTTGCCTGCGATGGAGTTTCGATCTGTGGGATAAGGTGGAATTGGGATAAGACACCAAAAACTCTGTCGGGATGCTGGGAATCGAACCCAGGTTGTACGAACCCGAATCGTACATAATGCCACTATATGACATCCCGATTGCGAACATTATAAAACAAAAGGAAAGAGCCGCTGCAGAGCGGCTCTTGTTGGCTTTTATGCAGATTTCTCTGATTTGCTATGGAAGCTTTCCCACCCGGCGGGGAAGCAGTACTTGTGGTCGTGTTCGACGGGGTTGCCCTGGACAATGCCCATCTTGGAAGCAGGTCTGGGCTTGGGGCAGTAGCCGGCAGCGACGCCCATCTGGTACGTACGCACAGGCGGCTCATACTTGGGGAGATACTCATTGGTATCATCCCCACACGCGGACAGCAGACATGCAGTGCCTGCAAGAAGAAAGATCTTATACAACGAAGAACTCCTGGGCTGAAATGAAAATGCGAACGAGAAATACCTTAACATAAATCAAAAGTCTGGCATACTGTCCTGCGGAAAGGAGGTTGCTTTGCAACTTCGAGTTATCCCG
>JBAZWP010000066.1:0-3118 GCA_041660345.1 Minisyncoccota bacterium | reverse complement strand
TAACACCCAATTGCCATTGACCAATGAGGCCTGTGGTCCGGCCGAGACGTAGGAGCCATCTTTCGTGTGTATGCTATGAATCTCAGTCTCTGCGGATTGATCACCATTCGGATGGACCCCTTTTCGTATATAATAAAGTTCCAGAAATTCACCTTTATTTACTCCAACAACAATAGCATCTAGCCGATAGAGGTTTCCTTTGTCGTCTATGCACCTTCGAGTCTCACTATATTCTCCCTTGGCCATCTGTCTTATTATCTCGCGAATCTCTTCTGGTGTGGGAATGTGTTCGACTTTTTGTTCAACTGAGTCTGGATTTATTTCGCCCATATTCCTATTTAATCAAATTTAAGTTCTAGTGTCCACACTAGATCTAACTAAAAAGCCAGAATTATCTGGCTTTTGTATCGAGCTCCACGTTACCTGAGATGTTAGAACCTAAGATTAGGTAAAAAATCCGCCCTATAGGGCGGAAACCAAACTAGAGGGGAAGAACTTGTACAACGGTTATACAGGCATCATCTATACCTCTGTCTCGACAGTGATATTCAAGCCGAGATTTCCAGTATTTTATCTTGCCCGTAAGCCCACTAGGCTCAGAAGTAATTTCTTTTTCAGTAGTTATCTCTGCTGGGTCTTCTCGATCAAACGATTGAGCTTTAAGGACTAGCAGGTACTTCGCCATTATAATCTCCTTCTCTAGAGAACCTCTACAAAATACCACGTTTCGGAATATTGTCCAAAAAGATTTGATGGGTCTTGGATATGTATAAAAACAAAAAGTCGTCACACTAGAAAGTGCGTCCAGTGGACGACTTCTTGTGTGACGACGCGAGGGCAGATCGGTCTACTTAATTACGAATGTCCGCCCATGTCCGAATTTCCCGTGATCCCAGCTGCCGCCCTCAATGTCAGCTTCGGACCAAACATGGATTTCAAGAGATTGCAGACAGTCCATATTCCAATTCCGATCCATAACGTACTTGACCCACATGCGGTTCTCGGCGGCAACATCAGCGAAGATTTGTGGCTCACCGGTACACATGTGGTCGTGAAGGACGTAGGTCTTGATTTCGGTAGATCCAGACTCGCGGACCTGCACAGAGTATTGCATACCCTCATGCCAGAAGACCCGGACCACGTTGTTTATTTGCACGACCTCGATCTTGTGGTCGCACCCTACGGAAATTGAGATTGTAGCAATCACGAGAAGGACGATCAGCACATTACGCATAGATAACTCCTCCTATCTATATTGTACCATGATATTATAGAATTTGCAATACCAAAAAGTGGCCATCTAAGCCACTCTTTGAAAATTGCTCCGCTAGCTATAACGATGTCAGAACCTATCCATTATAATCCCCAAGGGCTTTTTGAATAACCACTAGTATCTCTGGATTATCAAGGAACCATCTTTGAGAAACCTGAGAGACAAAAGAATCCGCATTAGTTGGCCAGTCATATTTTAAGAGTATTTCTTTACTCGCATCCAAAACGTCTTGCAAACTTTTTTCATCAAAAATATACAGCGCTCCCTGGAAGCCAATTGGAGCATGTTCAGCTATTAAATACTTATACCCATTTTGTTTAGCCAATTCTATTTCTTTTTCTGGGCTTGAACGATAATAAGACTTTAAAGTATCAATCGGCAAATAACCCATTGGCTTTTGTGGACCAAGGTTTCTAATATTAGCCAACCCATCTTGAATATCTTTTTCTATAGGACTTCTGGGGTTGATTTCAAACTTTTTAGGATTACTTATCTCGAATTTTTTAGGTTGATCTATCTCAAATTTCTTCGCCATAATTTTATTTAATCATAAAAAGGTTTTGAAGTCTACGAAAGGTCTAACCAAAAAGCCAGAGCTTGCACTGAGTTTATCGAAGGGTTATCTGGCTTTTTGTAGGTGCTCTGCATCGTGAACAACGTTATCGCGTCCTTACGAAGTCCGCTAGGACGTAGGAGGAGAACCGTAATACGGAAGAAGGGAGAGTTTGTATATATCCCGGACTTGAGAATGTATTGTGCATGATTTACCCTACGGGGTCGCTCACTATTGTTTGCCATGTAAATGAAGTGGGACAATACCATCAATTTAATTTTTTATTCGTAGCACGCGAACTGCGGTCACATATAACGGCGATAATATGACGATCAATAAGCCCCCCATCATTAGAAAAACGGCAGGGATTGAAAACTTATCGAACATGACGCCTAACGCTAAAACCAGAATTCCCTGAATTAAAGTTGTCAGGGCTGGCTCTACCGAAAGTAGGGTGATTCTATTGCCTGTAGTTATCTCTTTGTTTACCATTCCACTGCTTAATGGTTCTGAAACACCTTCAAAGAAGTTTCTCGACAGAAATAAAAAAACTCCAGTGTAAGTACTTGCATAAGCTCCAAAGAAAAAGAATAACACTAATTCCGCACCAAACATTCCGAATATTTGCGAAGAATTCATGCTCTTTTTAAATAGATAGGCGAACTGTCCTCCAATTCCGCGCAGAACACGATTAACCGCATAAATCAATCCAAAAAATTCCAAAGGGATTTTTATAAATATAAAAAATATTTGACCAAAATTATCAATGGCATCTTGGAATGCTCGCCAGAAAGCATAGAAGAAAATGATTGTCCTAAATCGCTTTTGCTCCATAACGAATCTGCCTATATCTCGCCATTCATGGATAACGCCCCACCAGCCCTCAACTTTTGCGACTGGCTTAGCAAAAGTAGGTTGTTTAAGCGTAAACGAAAGGAATAAAGGAATTAGCAATAAACCAAAGTTTATAAAAAATACTAAAGTATTGTTATATGTATAGATAAAAGGCATAGCTATTAAAATTCCTGATCCTGCCGATAAAGCAATCATTATTGATTGACCATACAACTTTTCAAAAACATCAAGACGATTTAAGTCCTTCAAGGTTTCGTAGAAAAATGCTTCTCCTGTTCCCGACCATATAGAGCCTCCGCCAACAAATAAGATTTCAGCTAAAACAAACCACCAAAATGTCCCGCCAAGATAGAAGAGCATTGAAACTGCCTTTACCAAAAAACAGATAACGATTGCAGTTTTATGGCCTATTTTGTCTGAAATATAACCACTTGGTA
>JBAZWP010000065.1:0-3173 GCA_041660345.1 Minisyncoccota bacterium | reverse complement strand
GGCTAGGTACAGAGATCCTGTCTCCATTGATAGACCAGTCGAAGGTTAATTCATTCGCATTTATATTCGCCGGTGAGAAGAAGAGCGGTTCAACGACCAAGGTTTCTCCTTCTTCCCCCACCCTGAATCCATCACTCAAAGCATTTTCCCAGAGTGTTCCCAGCGTAAGGTCCTTTTTATAAAATAATATTTCTGGATTAGAAGTTTTCAACTGTATTGATTGAGAAGTGTTGAGTCCTCCACTGATGTCAGATATTTTCACCCCAATAGTATTCGTTCGGTCCAGGTAACTATGAGAAAAAATATAAGAATCTCTGCCCCATCCTGAAGAATCTGTGCGAACATCCCCATCTTTACTCCAAGTGTAGGACAAATTACTGGAACCTATTCTACCGGCTCTATTAACCATATTTGGGATAGCCACCACCTTGAACCCCCCCTGACTGGGCACCATTGACTTGCCTCTATAGAAAGGTGGCATATGTACATCGACTGCTTCCCATAAGATGTCTAGGTTAGTGGGTGTTATTAATATTGTTTTTTTGATACTTTGACCGTCGAAAGTATTAATTGTCGCACTTAAGCTAACTGGAGTGTTGGTATTCTCCATCAAGAAAGAAAAAGACTTCTTGCCGATACCCTGACTCTTTTCTTGGTCATTAACCGACCAAGATATGTGAGCTTTGTTCAGGTCGGTGGAGTAGCTCCCAAGTGTTGCGGTGACGTCCTGGCTAGGTTTAGGGTCTTCTGGGTATAGAGTTAAGGCGATGTCTGTGTCGCGAACTTGAGCATAAGAAATACTAGTTCCTGCTAATAATATAGAGAGAACTAGAAACAAATACAGCAATAAAGTTTTACCCTTCATATCTTAATTATATACTAAATATCATTATTTCCCAGCAATCTCTTCTTTTTCTAGCTCTTCTTTATTTTTCTTAATCGAAAGAATTTGTGACGGGTCAGAGGTGATGATTTGGTCTTCGGTGTATGAGGCGATAACCTTGATAGCTACGTGTTTCAATCCAGCGAAGAATATCCCCTCTCCCAGGCCCGACTCAAGTAATAGATACTTCTCCTCATCTGTTAAATTAAAGGTTTTTTGCAACACATCAATCGTCGTTGGAGACTGCTTGAGCAAGAGCTGGATGGAAGAGTTGGTGACGATGGGTACTCCGTACGGAGACTTCATAAAGTCGGCCGCGTCTTGGGTGATGGTCGCTAATCCGAGATAATATTTTCTTCCTCTTTTGGCTATCGAATATAGGAAAGAAGCAGTGTCCTCGGACTTCATCATCCACCAAGCTTCATCCACCACCAATAATCTCTTTTTTAGATTTTTTCTAATGGCGTTCCAGATATAATGCATTACGATATACATTGCGACTGGCTTCAACTCATCTTCCATGTCTCGAATCGAGAACACCACGAACTTTTTATTTATGTCCACATTCGACGGTCGATTGAGGAATGTCGCCCAAGAACCCCTCGTGTACTTCACCAGTCTTTGAACAACTGAGTCGCTGCCATCCATACCAGCTAGAACCATTTCGAAGTCAGAAAGTAGAGGTGGTTCAATATTGGAGAAATCTGAGTCCGGGGTGATGTCTTTTATCGCATAAGTCTCAGAGATGGCTCTGTCCACCATTGAATCTTCTTCAGGAGTTAGTCCACCCAACATCAATCGGAAGAGTCCGACCAGGTTGATGATGTTGGAACGGAGTACATCTTCTGTTGTTTCATCTTCTCTCGGCAGTGGCAGGTCGAAAGGATTGATGTGATGGTCTGAAGATAGAGAAATATTGAAATATCTCCCGCCGACTGATTCAGCCAAGAACTCGTACTCCCTTTCTGGGTCGATAACTATCACATCCACATCGAACATCAGAGAGCGTAGGATTTCTAACTTTGTGGCATAACTTTTACCTGAACCGGACTTGGCAAAGGTGACAGAGTTATAGTTCTCTAAAGAAAATCTATCGAAGATGACAAGTGAGGAATTATGTCTGTTAATGCCGTAGAGTATTCCCTTATCAGAAGTTAGGTCAACCGAGACGAAAGGAAAGATACTCGACAATGGTTCTGAATTTAATTTTTGGTGAATTTCGAGTAGGTCTGTGCCCGTAGGGATGACACTCTTGAAGCCATCTTCTTGTTGGAATAAAGCTGGTTTTATATAGATTAATTTGGATTCAAGGATAGACTTGATTTCATTTTCTATTTTGAAAAGTTCTAATTCATTGTCTGCATAGATCGTGATATAGACACCCACATCAAACATTTTTTCTTGAGCTTGCATCAATTGGTCACGCAAACCTTCGAGGTCTTGATAAGCGATGTCCAGCATCGGGTCTCGGACCATACCCTTCTCGGCACGGACATTTATCTGACTTTGAACCTCGGCTACCTTTTTCTGAAACTCTCGTAGAGCGAGTGAGGTATCAATCGGATGAACAAAGATTGCAACGTCGAAAATTTTATCCAGATTTATTATCGGAGAGAACCAGTTATCGGTTAAGTATCGAGGATAAGACATAATGAAGAAAGTACGCGCAATCTTGTCTCCTAAATTTATTGATTTGGATTCGATTTTTAACGCGGAGGGAGCGACGACATCTTGTAGTTCGAGGTTCGCTGACTCGTAGATATCTTGAGGCAAGACAGCCAAGACCGAAGCGTTCGCTTCTTCTTCTCCCCTCCCTTTTCTATTTAAAATTTTATCTAAAATGCTCATATTATTGTTCTATTTTTACTTTCCCGGCTATTTCTCCAGGATTGAAAACTTTATAGAAAATTTCAACCACTTCTTCTGTGCCAACTTGGGCTGAATTTATTCCACAACGAGAAAGTCCTTGTTGAATGACCCGCACCCTTTCTTCGAGTTGTGATCTCTTCTCCTCGAAGTCTGCTTGGTCTGCCTTCCTAGTCTCTTCTGCATTTCTCCTGCCGAATAGTTTATCTAAAAATTTTGATTGTTGAGGCAAATTCATATGAGTGTAAGGCACAACGATGAAGAAATTTTTCGTCATGATGGCTACGGTTTCGGTGAAGTTACGAATGAACTCTATATATTCCTTGGTCTGTATTTTCAACAATGGTTCATTCTGCACCTTCATTCTATTCTCGAGGGTTAATAGATATGGTCTGATGTCTAGTCGGCGCGACTGGACAGATAT
>JBAZWP010000064.1:0-3188 GCA_041660345.1 Minisyncoccota bacterium | reverse complement strand
AGAGTTGCAATCTGAGTTGGGCGATGAGATTCAAACATATTCAAACCTTTTTAAAACCAAAGAGGAAATTGAAGCGGATATTCAAAGTATTAAAGAAAAGTTATTTCACTATGATCTAAGCAATGCAGAGATTTTTTCACAGCAAATAAGTCAAATATCAGATAGGAATAAAGTTTTAGAGATTAAGAAGGCATTAGAAAGTGCCAAGAATCTTTATAATATTATTCGCCTATTGGGGCATTTCGACCTCTTGAATAGAGTTGATTTCAAGAAATTGAACCAGCTTTATAACGAGGCCGCTAGACATTTGGACTTATTAAATCTCAAAGAAAATGTTCAAAACAGTGTTGATACTGCTGATTTGCTTAACATGGCGCTGGAGAATGTGCTGTTTATGTTCCGCAAGGTTTCGGAAGAAGAGATGATCATTGCCGATCAGCTGAAGAATATTCTTCAGAAAACACGAGAGACTTTGGGGAATAACTTTGATCCAAAAGATTTAGAGTTTGTATCTTTATATGAAGAACTCAAACGTCTTTTTGATAAGAAGAACCT
The DNA here is from genome assembly GCA_041660345.1 of Minisyncoccota bacterium. Classification (GTDB taxonomy): domain Bacteria; phylum Patescibacteriota; class Minisyncoccia; order Phycocordibacterales; family UBA9973; genus UBA9973. Next base: position 2,633 of record JBAZWP010000064.1, on the reverse strand, counting down.
CGATGAAATCACCCAAGATGAAATGAAACAGAACATCGTTGCTTTGCAAAAGATCTTCGACAAGGCAACGGAGCTTAATCGCCGAAATAATCTTTTAAAGGCAAAATATAGTAATGATGAAAAGTATGCCCGATTACATAAAAGAATCGTGGAGAAGAAGGGTCTTTCTATTTGGGAGACGGCAATTTGTGAAACATTATCGATCATAAAGAAGCTGACCGATGAGAGGGTCTTGATAAATACCAGACTTTTGGAGAATGAGAGATACTTTAACAATATGCTTATGCCGATTGTTATTGATGGCTTTAGCAGGTTAAGTCTTGAACTTGATCCTGAATCAGCCAAGTTTATTAATACCTGCCTAGTCAGGGAATATATGAATGAATATCAAGGGGTGGGTGAGAAATGACGCAAGATTTTACTGTAAAAACTAAAGAATTAATTGATGGTCTCAAAGGCGTTTGTGCCTCTTATGGTCTGGGGAATGATGGTAATGAATTTAAGATCATCACCCAGGCGTTTCTCTATAAGTTCATGAACGATAAGTTTGGTTATGAAGTAAAGGAGCTCGATTCTAAGCTGAAGACCTCCCAGAACTGGGAGCAGGATATCGCAAAATATTCGAGCAATCAGTATGAGTTGTTGCTTATGAGGATGAGCCCTGATAGCGCCAGGCTGAAAAGAGAACACTTTTTGTCCTATCTTCATAACAAGCAGAATGAGGAGGAGTTTGCAAAGCTCCTTGATGACACCTTACGCGATATTGCGATCTTTAATAATGATATCTTCTCAGTCAAAACTGGCAGCGGGGCAAAGATCGCGCTGTTTGGTGAATTTAGTAATTACATAACTGATGGTTCGAGCAGAGATAATTTTTGCCGTGCGATTATTAATCAGTTGGTAAATTTTAGCTTTGAGAAGATCTTTCAGCAGAAGTTCGACTTCTTTTCCACCATTTTTGAGTACCTAATTAAAGACTACAATAAAGATGGTGGCGGAAAATACGCGGAGTACTACACGCCACATGCAGTTGCGAAGATTATGGCTTCTATCTTGGTAGATAAGCCGGTTACGGATGTTATTTGTTATGACCCCTCTGCAGGCTCAGGCACCTTGTTAATGAACCTTGCTCATGCTATCGGGGAAGATCGTTGCACAATTTATTCACAGGATATTTCGCAAAAGTCATCGAGTATGTTGCGACTGAATCTGATCCTGAATAACCTAGTACATTCCATTCAGAATATTATACAGGGGAATACCTTGCTTGCACCTTATCACAAGGTCGGGGATAAGTTGATGACCTTTGATTACATTGTTTCCAATCCTCCGTTTAAGCTCGATTTCAGTGATTACCGTAACGACTTGGATGCTAAGCAGAACCACAACCGTTTCTTTGCGGGTATCCCCAAGGTAACGCTTAAGAGTAAAGACAAAATGGCTATATATTTGCTCTTTATTCAACACATTATGTTTTCGTTGTCTACTAAAGGTAAAGCCGCAATAGTTGTGCCAACTGGTTTTATTACTGCGCAAAGTGGAATTGAAAGAAAGATAAGGGAGAAGCTGGTAGAAGGAAGAATGCTCCGCGGTGTTGTATCTATGCCGAGCAATATTTTTGCAACGACCGGGACTAACGTTTCAGTCTTGTTTTTGGATAAAGCCAACACCAAGGGCGATATTGTTTTTATGGACGCATCGAAGTTGGGAACAACAATTAAAGAAGGAAAGAATCAGAAAACTCTGCTTTCGCCTGAAGAAGAAGACTTAATTATTAAAACTTTCAACGGTCGTAAAGTGATTGAAGACTTTACTATTGTGGTTTCGTATGAGCAGATAAAAGAGAAGAATTATTCATTCAGTGCAGGACAATATTTTGAAGTGAAGATTGAATATACTAATATAACGTCGAAAGAGTTTGAAAAAAGAATGGTCGATTGCAAGAGAAGTATCAATCAATTATTCGAGGAGTCAAAGGAATTGGAAAAGGAAATAAATAAGCAGTTGGCGGGACTAAGGAATGAATAGCGAATGGAGCAATTACAAGCTGGGTGATTTGTTAACCATTAAGCACGGGTTTGCATTTAAAGGTGAGCATTTTGCTTCCGAAGGTCGCTATATTTTATTAACACCTGGAAATTTTTATGAATCTGGAGGATTTAAGTTTACCCCAGAGAAAGAGAAATATTATTTAGGAGCCTTCCCGAAAGAATATATTTGCTCCAAGGGTGATTTGGTAGTGGCAATGACAGAGCAGGCAGAAGGCCTTTTAGGTAGCACTGCAATGGTGCCTACCGATGATTCTTTTTTGCACAACCAACGAATTGGACGGATATCCTTTGATGAAAGAAGGATTGATAAAACTTTCTTGTATTACTTGTTTCGTATTCAATCCGTCAGAAAACAAATTAAGGGCAGTGCTTCTGGCACAAAAGTAAAGCATACGTCACCAGAACGGATTTATGATGTTAAGGTCAGTATTCCTCCCGTTACGATTCAAAAGCGTGTTGCAGCTATTCTCTCTGTTCTCGATGGAAAGATCGAACTTAACAATCGTACAAATGTCGACTTAGAGGCAATAGCAAAAACATTGTATGGATATTGGTTTACGCAGTTTGATTTTCCCGATAAAA
>JBAZWP010000063.1:1286-3351 GCA_041660345.1 Minisyncoccota bacterium | reverse complement strand
CGCTTGTTGATATAATTAATTTATGAGCAAAAAGTCATATTTTATAATTTTCATTTTATTCGTAATTATTTTATCATTTGTGTTTTTTATGGGTCGTGGCAATAAAGCCGAAGCGCCGACTGTACAAACTGATGGAGTCGTTGATAGTACTATGCCTGTCATCCCAGATGGCAACACTCCTCCGGTGGAGGAAATGCAGATTGTGTCGGAAGGTATTATAAATAGCGAAGGCGTGCGTGAGTTCATAATCTCCGGGAGTGATTTTATTTTCAAGCCTAGCGTAATGAATGTTAAAAAAGGGGATAGAGTTCGAATAATTTTCGAGAATACGGCAGGCTTCCATGATTTGAGAATCGATGAATACGGAGTAGCCACCAAGCAAGCGAAAGCTCCTTATCAAGAAATTTTAGAATTCACCGCTCTCAAGGTTGGGAGTTTCGAATATTACTGTTCCGTCGGCTCTCACCGAGCGATGGGGATGAAGGGGACATTAAACGTGGAATAAAATGGATTCTATAAGAAAGAAAAGTCCTATCCTTAATAAAGAAATCGAAGCCAAGGCCTGGCGTGATGTTAAGCATGCCCAGAGGTTTCTGAACGCTTTCCGTGGTATCTACGTGGTCAAGCAAAGCACACGGCATTTTTCTTTTCATATGTTTGTTACTCTCCTGGTTATTATTTGCGGATTTTATTTTAAAGTTTCTAGTCTTGAATGGATTGCACTTGTATTCGCCATCGGTTTTGTCTTCACGGCCGAAGCATTCAATACCGCCATCGAGATAGACATCGACCTAACTTCTCCCGAATATCATCCGTATGCGAAAGATACGAAGGATGTCGCGGCTGGGGCAGTACTTTTCGCTACCCTTACCGCCGTGATTGTCGGCTTAATCGTTTTTCTTCCGAAGATTTTCTAACACTTTCTTTTATATATAATTTTGCTACAATAAATGCATGAATAATGTAAAAATTTTCGTATCGGTAATCGTTATTTTAGTTGTGGGCGTTATCGCTACTGCTTTCTTGCGTGATACCTCTACCCCAGCTGGTCCTGGTAAATTAGATAGCTTTGCGCAGTGCATTAACGATAGTGGAGCCGTGTTTTACGGAGCCTTCTGGTGCTCACATTGTCAAGCGCAAAAGAAACTTTTTGGCTCATCGGCAAAGTTATTACCTTATGTAGAATGTTCGACTCCCGATGGCCGTGGACAGCTACAGGTGTGCAGGGATAAAAAGGTAGAAGGTTATCCAACCTGGAGATTTGCCGACGGCACAGAATTAAATGGAGAAGTTCCTCTACTAGAGTTGGCCAAGAAAACTTCCTGCGTCTTGCCAGAATAATATATGAATCCTGAAAATATTCACTATCTAAATGTCTTCCTTGGTTCTGGGACCATACTCTTGCAGATTTTTTCTGTTGCCGCCCTTCTTTTATTATTTTTTGGTCCAAAGAAAAATATTTTTCTTGATTATCTTAGCGGGCATTTTTTAGTAATCGGTTTTATCGTCGTTGCATTTTCTTCTTTCTTCCCCTTAGTTTATTCTGAAATCATCAACTTCTCTCCGTGTGTCTTGTGTTGGTGGCAGAGAGTGTTTATGTTCCCATTAGTGTTTATGTTCGGTGTAGCGCTCTGGGACAAAGACAAGAGGGTTATTCGTTACGCCATACCCTTACTCTGCGCAGGCTTCCTAGTATCTGTATATCAGAACTTCTTTTATTACTTTGGTGATAGTTCCTCTTTACCATGTGATGCTTCGGGCGTTTCTTGTTATCAAAAATTAGTTTCTGAATTTGGGGGGTACATCTCTATCCCGATGATGGCCCTGACTGCTTTCGGCGCACTCCTCGTGCTCCTCGCCGTTGCCCATTTTCATAAAAAGGAAGTAGTTATCTAGAATGATAGAAAAAAATACTCAAATTTTAATCGTTGACCTGGGCTCCCAATACACGAAAGTTATTAGGCGTAGTTTGCGCTACCTGGGCTTCCATTCTGTCATCCTAACCCCTGAAAAGTCCCTAGAATGGGCCAAAAATAGCGGAATTAAGGGCATAATCCTCTCCGGC
>JBAZWP010000063.1:0-1276 GCA_041660345.1 Minisyncoccota bacterium | reverse complement strand
CCCCCCAAATACCCGTAGATTTGCTTCAGCTTGGTTTACCCATTCTGGGTATTTGTTACGGTATGCAGTGGCTCGCTTATACCCACGACAAGGATTCCATCCAGAACAAAAAGGATGCGAAGTCCTACGGAGCTGTCGAAGTCGTCCTAGATAAAAATAGAAAAAGTAAAATTTTTGAAAACTTATACGAGAAGAATGACGGCAAGCTCAATGCCTGGGCTTCGCATGGAGATTCTTTGAAGAAAGTACCGGATGGTTTCGAAATCATCGCTTCTTCGAATGGGGGACTCGTCATCGAAGCGATGCAGAATATAGAGAAGAATTTATACGGAGTCGAATTTCACCCCGAGGTGGAAGAGACGGAAGATGAGAATATTATTTTGAATAATTTCATGCAGATTTGTGGGGCGGAAATTGATTATTCTAAAAAAGATGTCATCGAAGAGATTCGAGAAAATACTCGACGAGAATTAGGCGATGGTCTAGCCATCATCGGTGTCTCTGGGGGAGTAGACTCGACCACATTAGCGGCTATACTCGCGCCAGCTCTCGGTGACAAGTTGAAAGCTTTTATGATTGATACGGGTGGTATGCGCAAGGGCGAGATAGAGAAAGTTCGGGACCTGATGCAGAAGTCGAAAATAAATTTCGAAGTTATTGATAAATATAAAAATAAATTTATCGAAAGTGTCGGCACTACTGTCGACGCCGAGGAGAAGCGAACGAAGTTCCGTGAAGTTTATGGAGAAGTTTTTCGTGACGTGGCCAGAGTCTACCAGGCGACGCATATGATTCAGGGGACACTCGCGACCGACCTCATCGAGTCGGGGAGCGGGGGCAAGTCGGCGATGATTAAGACGCACCACAATGTCGACCTTGATTTAGGGCTGAAAGAAATAATGCCTTTGTCGGACTATTTCAAATTTGAAATCCGCCAATTAGCCCACGAGTTCGGCCTTGATGAATTGGTGTCGAAGAGGCAACCCTTCCCAGGCCCTGGACTATATTTGCGAGTAGTCGGTGTACCAGTGAGCGAAGAATTGCTCGAGACAGTCCGCGAAGCCGATGCAGAGGTCGCCGAGATTTTAAAGAAACATAATTTGTATGACCAAATTTCCCAAACAATCGTCGCCTTACTCGGCATCAAGACCGTGGGGGTGAAGGGGGATGGGCGAGTCTACGGATACTCCCTAGTTGTCCGAACCGTGGCGACCACTGACTTTATGACGGTTAAAGGTTTCTACCTGCCGGCAGAAGTCTGCGAGGAAATCATCAG
>JBAZWP010000062.1:2946-3428 GCA_041660345.1 Minisyncoccota bacterium | reverse complement strand
AATCCAGCGTGAGTTGCGTCAGGGATAGTGCGTCCAGCGCGTAATTCTTCTTTGATGCGTTCAAAAATAAGAACATTGGCGTCCACAGCCACACCCATCGAAATGATGAAACCAGCGAGCCCAGCAGCAGTTAAGGTGACTGGAATTAATTTAAACAAAGAGAGCATTATCACGACGAAAATACATAAAGCAATAGAAGCGATTAGCCCAGGTAAGCGATACCAGACGATTAAGAACAACACGACTAATAGAAAACCAACAAAGGCCGCTTTAACACCAGCATTTAATGCATTATCACCTAAAATAGCACCGATGGTCTGCTTGGAAACTAGAGTTATCGGGACGGGTAGAGCTCCGGAGTTCAATCTCCCGACGAGTTGCTTGGCTTCGGTGGGAGTAAAGCTACCAGAGATAACTGCTTGACCTCCGGTAATTTCTTCTCGGACAACTGGGGTTGAGATGGGTGCTCCATCGAGATAGAT
>JBAZWP010000062.1:0-2936 GCA_041660345.1 Minisyncoccota bacterium | reverse complement strand
ACGTTAGCTTTCGTAATTTGGGCGAAGAGTTTGCTGCCTGTATCGTCAAATTGTAGAGAAACCTTCGGTTCACGAGTATTAGTATCGAATTCCAGAGTGGCCTTCTTTAAATATCGTCCAGTAAGCTCAGTATTTTTGAATTGTGAAGCTAGACTCAAGTCAACCTTGCCATCCTTACCGACGGTCACGGGGATGGGTTCACCTTTAGGAATTTCTATTTTGAATTCAAGTAGCGGGGTCTGCCCAATCATCGCGGTCGCCTTCTCCACATCGGTCACTCCTGGAAGATCAACGATTAATTTCTCTTCTCCACCTGAAATAAAACTGGCATTTTGGACTTGCACGACTGGCTCAGAAACTCCGAAAATATTTATACGTCTTTCAATGACATCACGTAGAGCGTCCATTGATTCACCGATTTGACCAGCCGGAATATTGGAAACATCTGCTTTATATACCAAATGGCTACCGCCAGAAAGATCAAGCCCGAGTCGGAATGGAGAGTGCTTGAAGAAAGATCGCTCATTCTCGAAATTCTTATTTAATTTAGGTTCTGATTTAAAAACAAAAAGTCCAACGCTAGCGCCTAAAAGAAGTATGAATATAGCTAAAATTGCTTTTTTAATCATAAAGATACAGCTATTCTATACATTTTTTTAATGAAAGGCAAGCCGTCCCAATAAATACACCATAAGCCACCCTAGGATAAAACCACCCAAGATGTCTACAGGGAAATGCACCCCAGCGGTCACGCGAGCAATGCCTATAAGGATAGCAAATAAAAAGAAAACATACCCTATCCTCTTGTGCTTCAAAAATAGGGCGAAAGCAAGAGCGGAGAAAAAAGTCGCGTGGCCTGAGGGGAAAGCGAAGCCACTTTCGAAGAAAAGCGCCCTAACATCATTCAATATGATGAAGGGTCGAGGAGTGAAGAAAAGCGTTTTTAAAATTTTCGCTATAATCCAAGCGAAGGCTCCAGAGAAAAATACAAAGAAAAATTCCCGCCACTTATTTCGGAACTCGATGAGGGGTGTCTGGTGTAGGTGTATCTTGTAATGAAAGATTAAAAATAGAAATGCCGATATCGCTACAATCCAGGGCAAATAAACTGCTAGAAAAATAATGACACCGTCCAGAAATTTGAACTGGTGGGCTAGATCATAAAAAAAGTAAAAAATCGCGTTGTTCATATTATTTAATTTAAATATTATAACCAATTTAAACAAAAAGCCCTAATTTACTATTTACGCTATAGCTGATATTTAACCATTGTAAGGTTTTGCTAATTTGAAAGTTTTAAAATTATCCCCTATCTTTATTTCTTTTAGGTAATCAAGAAAATCTTTCGGTAACGGTGAAGGACCAACCCAAACACTTCGTTGTATCATAACAAAATCAAAATTCTTTAACTGACGACGAAACCAATCCCTTTCCTTCTTTTGTACTTCTGGGATATCATAAATGAGAAGTAAATTTTTAGGTGCGTCTTTTTTAAAAGAAGATGCAAAAGAGGCGTGATATAAACTCCTTAATCTCTTGTGAATTTTTTTCTTTTTCTTTGAGTCATTAAATACTGGTAAACCAAAAAGATTTACTGGTATACCTTTATAGGAGATTTTTCTCTTACTACCCATATACTTGAATTATACATCATTTACTAATATACGCTATAGCGTATATTGTATCAGAGGTGAGAATAAATTTCTTCTACGACATCGGCCAGGGGTAGGTCTGCGTTGATGGGAATAGCTCCCCTTTCTAACATCTTCATTTCAAAGTTTTTATACCAAGTTAATACATTTTCTCTATCGGATGTGTGTTTGCCAAAATTACTATTTGTTCTGTTTGTCAGCCTTTTAAGAAAAGTTTCTTCCCGACTTTGAAGAAGAAAAGTTTTATCGAACAAATCGAGTAAGTCATGACGATTGGAAGGCATACCCACGACCACAACAGTATCGTTGTAATTATTTATCAATTTAGTAAGTAATTCTTTATCGCAAATATATTTATGATTTTTGTACCACTCATCGGTCATACCTGGATTCCATTTTTCTATTTCTTGAGTGTTGTTATTTACCCACTGACACAGTCCTTCAATTGAGTCTATATCTATTACGGAAATACCCTTAAGGGATAAGGATTCTCCGACACTAGTTTTACCAATACCTGGGACGCCTGTAATAAAAAACTTTTTCATTATTTAGAAATACCTTTAGCGACTTTTAAGACGTTTTGGAGCAGTATTGCCACGGTCACGGGGCCGACGCCTCCGGGAACTGGTGAGACGTAACCCGCCACGTCGGAAATAGATTCCAGGTCAATGTCACCCACGATACCAGCATTAGACTCAGAAGTCCCAGCGTCGATTAAGACTGCACCGCGCTTTACCATGTTACCAGTTAGCATCTTCCCCTGCCCCGTAGCCGAGATGATGACGTCGGCTTCCTGCAAGACTTTAGCCTTTTCTTCTTCTGTAGTTTTACTATCAACGACGAAAGTCGCCAAATTTCTAGCTTCTAGAAGTTTTTTAACTGGACGCCCAACCAGTTCACCTTTACCGATGATGACAATGTTTTTATTTTTTAAATCTAGGTCTAGTGAATCAAGCAGATATAGGCAAGCGAGCGCTGTTGGAAATCCTAGTGAAAAATCACCATTGTAAAAATTCGTACTAGCAGAAGTTCCGAGACAATCAACGTCGAGCCTAGCATCGATGGCGTCGAGAGCGAGTCTCTTATCAATATGCTCCGGTAGAGGTAACTGACTGATGATGCCACACATATTCTCAACTTTATTTAAATTTTCAATCTCTTTCAACAGCTCTTCGGTCGTTATCGATGAAGGGAAAAAAGCATTTTGAAATTTAATCCCGACTGACCCAGCCATGCGAGCTTTCATCTTCACGTACTGGACTGAAACTGGATCCTCCCCCACCA
>JBAZWP010000061.1:0-3513 GCA_041660345.1 Minisyncoccota bacterium | reverse complement strand
AGGCGCAGGAATTGGTGCAATCGCAGGTAGCGGCGGCCACGTTAGTAGCTTCGCAGCTTACGCAGTTCAACACGTCGGAGACGATTGGAGGGACGGGGGTGGCGAGCGCACCGACGAACCGTGCAGAAGAGGAACTAAAAACAGCCCTCCATAACTTTGAAATTGTTTTGCACAGCGAAGGAACTGGTACGGTTGCACAGAGAGTGGCGGAATATTTGGAGGTGTACGGAGGGGCGATGATCTCGTCCGTACAGACTACTGCGGATGCGACGAGCGGAGTGAGTGATGTGCCGGTAACGGGGGTGAGTGTGCAGGAGGCATCTGAAAATCTAGGAATCGTGGCGGAAGCTGAAGCAAAAGAAACCATGCAGAAAGCGATCCGGGAACGCGTGACTGCCCGACTGAATGAGCGGCTTCAGTCCATGACAATGGAAGAGCGAGCTAATGCACGCGGCCTCTTGCGGTTACAAGAAGATGGCAAGCTCGATGAATATTTCGCGTCGCTGTTCTCCGAAGAGAACGGGACTCTAAATGTCGAGCCTGATGAAAATGCACAGTATAGTATTTATTATTTACTTGATTCTGAAGCAGTCGGAGGAGCTGGCCATGCAGCCATGATTATGGGGTCGGAGACTGAGGGTTGGTATTATTTCTCGTTTGGATCTAGCGATACAACCCTCACTGCAAATGGAAATTTAGACGTTGATTTCTTCCCTACTCTTATTGATGCTCAAAAAAATCTAGACCGATATGGGTATTTTTTGCGTTGGGATGTGAAAGACTCTTCATCAATCCGTTCAGCATTTAAAGAGGCAACAAGTCACATGAACGACAAGTATAATGTGTTTTGGAGAAATTGCGATGACATCGCATCTGACATCATTAGAGCCGCTGGAGTAAAGTTAGATGATAGATGGGTACCAAATTATACTTACCTTCAAGAAGAGGAATCAGACGTCAAAACAGGCTCATGGAAAGAAATTCGTTAATTATTTTCTTCCGAAACTATTATGACTGAAAGAAGCTTAACATTTAGGCCTCAAGATCAATCTGTTTTTCTTCGAATATTGGCCATTGTTGCCGTAAGCGTTCTTGTAAATTCATACATTTTTGTATGTAAGACTAATTGTTCAAACTTTGTTTGGTCTTATGTAATAGTTTGGCTGCCTGTCTTGCTTGGATATTTAGTTTCAGTGCAATTTAAGAAAAGCAAACCAAATATTAGTACTGCACAACGATGTGTGGCACATATTTTAGCGACCGTATTTAACATAGTGATTGCGAATGCCGTCCATTATCCTGAGGCATCAAGCTACTTCTTTTTGTTTACGATATTTCTCTTTCTTCCTGCTCAGTTATTACTGATTCTTTTTATAGAATTAATTTTAAAACTTTCAAGAAACAGAGGAAAGCTTATGACTTCGGAAAAAAACATAATTTTAATAACAATAGGAACAACTGCTGTAAGCATCCTAATGGTATTTAGCTCAGCAATTCTGTTTGAAAAGATCAACAATGATGCAATTGCCTTATCTGGTGCATTAATTTGGCTTCCTGTATTTGCCAGTTATATTTTTTCTCATTATTTATTTAAGCCAGTGGATAGTAAGGGTGTGAGAACAATGGAACGAATTCTGATTATGTTATTTGGAAACTTCGCTAGTTTGGCTTTTTTAAGTTTTAATCAAAATCCAAGTTCAAGAAGTACATTAACTGTCTTATATTTATGCTTAGGCTTTCTGGCTCAAATTATTCTGATTCTGATAGTTGATACTATTTGGGTCAATGAACTACCGTGCAGCAAGCTGACGAGGTATCCCTCCGAGGGGAAATAATTTTCTCGGGTTAAACGACGAGGCGCTTCCTGTCGCCTAAGCCCCCTTCACCTGTGGCATCTCCCCTTTCTTGATCACCGGAATCTCCACGTAGAACGTCGTTCCCTTGCCCTCGGCACTCTCGAAGCGGATGGAACCGCCCTGCGCCTCCACGGCACCCTTGGCCACGAAGAGACCGAAGCCGTTGCCGTCCACCGTCCGCACGTTGGTCGCCCGGTAGAGCTTCTCGAACATTCTCGGCTGCTCGGACTTCGGAATGCCGCAGCCCGTGTCGCGTACCGTGTAATGGAGCTTCTTTCCTTCTACCCAGACCTTCAGCTCCGCTTCGCCGCCCGCGGGCGTGTACTTCACCGCGTTGGTCAGGAGGTTCTCGAGCGTCATGCGCATTAGGCGCTTATCCAGCATGGCGGTTGGCAGTTCCTTCGGCAGCGACTTCAGGAACTTCACCTTCTTCTCCGCCGCCTTCGGCTCGATGATGGCGAGGATGTCGCGGAAGAATGTCGAGAGATCCAGATCCGTCCGATCCACCTTCATCTTCCCGAGCTGCAAGCGCGAAACGTCGAGAATCATGCCTACGAGGTCGGCGAGGTCGCCTGTAACGCCCTGCATGGTCGTAAGCTGCTTCTGCTGCTCTGCGGTTAGTTTCCCGGTATCTCCATCCAGCATCATCTCAATGTACCACTTCACAGACGTCACTGGTGTCGCCAGCTGATGGCTCACGATACTGATAAGTTCGTCTTTCTGACGGTCGAGTTCTTTGAGTTGAATGTTAACCTGCTCTAATTCAGTTGCTAGTTTTTCAATTTTTTCTCTAGCTTCGACTTCTTTTTTTCCGCTTCTTAACAACAGCAAACCAAAACCAAGAGAGGCGATAAATGTAATAGTTGTGAGTGCTCTATCGGTGGGATTCTCAAGAAAGAAAAACTGAGATCCCACCATAACAATAAGTACGTATGGAAGAAGCTGGAAACCAACAAGCCGAATTCTAAAAATCTCTAAATTTGAGATTGAGTAAACAATCATGAAAAGAAACACCGGCAAGACAAACAGACTATAAAGGTTGATTTCATAGATACCGGTCTCGCTGGATATGTACTCCGTCGCTGCAAAAACGCTAAAGAATAATATGAGCGCCAAGGATACAGCGGCAATTTGCCACTTTTTTGCATTTTCACATTTTCGTTGAGAAAACAACGCGTAGAATCCGATAAATGCAATCACTAATATTTCTATGTAAAACTTATAGTTTGTAAGAAAGTCGCTATTTATGGCCTCGCATACTGTCTGATCAAAAACAGATATCGATTGATTTGTAACCGTTATCCACCATGCAGGAAGAAATAATACGAACAAAAGGAGTTTCCCCCAAAAGGAGATATCCTTCCCGGTGACAAGGACGACAAGGAAATACGCTCCGAATAAATAGAAAAGAACATTAATGTAATCAAGAGGTGACCAAAGAAATGACACAAGGTTGTAGTTACTAGATGTCCAAATAATTACATCTCCAAGAAGCCAAAGACAGAAACCAAAAGTAAATAATGTGAATACCTTTGAAAGCATGGAGAATTTTGATTTCACAAGCACAAAACTACTTACAACAACTGTCACAAATAGTGGGACAAGGTGAGAATAGAGAGCTATTGTGTGATAATCCTTCGTTGTTTCAAGACAAGTG
>JBAZWP010000060.1:0-3606 GCA_041660345.1 Minisyncoccota bacterium | reverse complement strand
CCTTACTGGGATTACGAACAAACTTATCGTAATTGTCCGTCTTGGAATACAAATCCCAACTGGATGCACCAGATAGATAAGCCATCTGATATTTAGGTATTGTAAGACAAACTGTATCAATCATGGTTGAGTTGTTTAGCTTTTAGCTCTCGTTTATGACGGATGCCTGCTTTTATACTTTCAGACAAAGCCTTTCTGTAACACTCACGACATAACCTTGCCATTGCTTTTTGGGACCATGTTTGAGCGGTTTTTTTACTAGACATAAAATAAAGGGGGTTAAATGTTTTTAATCTTATAAAGTGAAGGATTTTGCTTCTTATCTTCCTCAAGAAGCCACAAAAAAGCCGACACAAGCCTCTGCTTTTCTTCAGCGTGCAACGACTCCATTGTGAAGTGATTGCTAGACTCCTTTTTTATGACAGGTAAATGCATGAAGCAAATAAGAATGCTCACATGCTAAAACAGCCCATATTTATAAATGTTGGCTGTGATTTATCAATTATTCATCAACTTTTCTGTACTTCGGATTTATTCGAGCCTTTGAAGTATTGCACTCAATAAAATCTTTGATTTGAGTCTTAAGCTCAACTGCGTCGTTTATTTTTTTACCAGCGAAATAAATCTTATTTTTAGGAGCATTCTTGAAATCATCATCATTAAAGCCCCAATCTTCGAATATCTCGTCATTATGCTTCCACTCAGTGGTTTGCTCTTTAAGAAGCGTCTGAAGGAGCAAAACAGCATCCGTCTGCTTCCCCTTCTTTGATAGCTCGATCTCTTGTCCAGCAAACTTTAACAAGTGATATTTTTCATCATAACTTTCAAACAATTTTTGCTCAGTCTTTTCGCATACATTATTTTTCAGTCTAATCTTAAAAAGGAAGCCACTGTCATACATATCGAACACTTCGGTGGGTCCGTATGAGAATCCTTCAATCGCTAGGTATTTATCTTGCTCAAGAGCAAGCATTGTATGTACGAATAGAAATAAATCTGCATCCTTCCCTTCATCAGCTTTTGATACAGTAAGCGTTACTGTATCTCTCTTATGGTCGCCAATATATTCAGGTTCAACGTATGGGCTCCCTATCTCTAAATCATCTCTTTTATATTTTTCATAACTATCTTCAATATGCTTCAGTAAAATCTCTTTCTGTTTCTTAAAGCCAAAGAGTTTCTTATGCAAAGGCACGGCTGAACTCTCAGAAAAAAGGCTCCCACTAAGTCCATGTCTACTTACGCCATTCAGCTGATCTCTTTTGAATAAATCAACATAATTGGATAAGTACTCTGCTAATTTGTCGGTATCTTTTATAATCAAAATAAAATCTATATTGTCAAAAATAAGATCCGCCAACATATTTTGAGAATCTTTGTAAAGCCAAGTCTTTTCACTCAGAGCATTTTGTTTAAACTGTTCCTTATTGTGCCTATAGTGGATGGCTAAAAATTGAATGGCATCATCTTTATCCCATTTACCACCATCATACTTAGTAATTAGCTTGTTCACTAAAGCAATAAAGTCTGCATCAGCCTTCTCATCCAAAATAGCCTCCTGATATTCTTTAATTGGCAAATTTTCCAATCTAGAGAACTCAGCTCTATCAAAGTTTGGATTTTTAATAGCTTTATCAAGAAAAGCAATCTGTATCTCACTCAATTCCTTATATTTTTCTGATTTCTTCCTGTTATCTTCAGTATCTTTAAGATACTCAGACATTATATTTCCAACATATTTCGACAAAAAACCACCCTCAACCAAACTATAATCGGCATTACAAATTACAGAATACCCACTTTCATCAAGTTCTTTCCCAAGCTCTAACAGATAATTAAAAGTCACTACGCCCTGCCAACCAACATTTAGTCTTTCAATAATCTCGTGACCTACCACCCCACTAGGGTCCTCCCCTACAGGTATACGTATTTGGCAACGTTGATTCGTCGGCACAAACACATTGCTATACATTGTAGATATATGCTTACGCTTCAACAGATAAAACAAGATGAACAATTCCTTTTCATCTAGGTATCGTCTGCTCTCGTTATGCAAATCTAATACAGGGTTGGGCACTCACACACTTTACTTTAGCTTACATCTACTTTCAAGATTAATCCTTTCCAAAACAAGTTAATTCCCCTGAATCAGTCTCTGAACTCCCCATATTACCAAAGCAAGGAGAAGCGTTCCTATTGCTCCAAGAAATCTATCAAACCATTTCATTTTCGTTTCTTTATTATGTTCCTCAATAACACTTGTAATGGCTTTTTTAAGTTCTGGGTCTTTAGTGATTTCTCTCGCAACAAGAACGATTAGACAATCACTCGCAGGAGTATATTCTTTCAGAACACGACAAAAATGCGGACCGAGAACGTCAGACCTCATCGTATTATCCACGACTGGCTGAATAGCATCTTTGTATTCATTATCGAGAGATCCAGCAATTTGTGACTTTTGGTCTGACATGGTTAGGGATTAGTTCCACGAAGTTTTGCCGAAGGCATCAATTTGAGTGCACTTCCGTCCTCCTGTTCAATTGTAACGGCACGTCCATTCGCACGACTTAATACGCCAATCGCAAAGGTAATAACATCCGTTTCATCAGAAATGTTGTAATCCTGAGCAATCTTTCGAAGAGCCTGAAAGTCACCATTAGTGATGGTGATTTCCCCTTGCGTTTCGGTAAATGTGCCTCTTTGAACTGCCATAAGATATTAGTTTGAATAGACTACTGCAGTATATTGGAACTATGAAAAAAAGTACAAGCCATAAATGCCTCTAATTATCCACTTCTTGCCCCATTTGTTTTTCAAATGCTTGGCTTACTAACCCCATGACATAAGGCATCTCTTCAACTTCTGAAAGCCCAACCTCAACATCGCCATTTCCCCATCGACCAAGCCCTGCTATATCTCTACAAATAGACTTTGGGTCGTTAATCTCTGGGAATGACACATTCAAAATAAGGAGGAGCCGTTTCCCTTGCGGTATGATATCTACAAAGTTAGTTTCCGCTTTGTAGGCAACATAATTTTTCAGAAACGATTCAGTAACACACGGGTCGAGAGCTAAAATCTGTTTTCGAAGCTCGTTGAACAGACTTGCAATAGGCTCTGACATGAGGTGAGGATGATCTACGATGCTGTATTGAGATCTTTCGACTTTGGGTTTGTAACTTTCCAAAATGCTACTTTCCAATTTAGGGGATATCCAAACATGAATCGCTTGCTCTGATAGGACATCGGCTCGATCTAAAATTTCCTTCTCTGACCAACTTACTTGATTTCCAATGATCTTATTTAGCCTCAAAGGACTTTCCAAAAATCCACCTTTCATGTTTCGTTTCTCCATAAATGGCTTATCGCTATATTCCGAGTTGTAACCCGTCAGAGTGAGATTACCCAATGTATGCAGATAGACATCTTGAATACGTTTCCAGTCAGGACCTAGCTCGGTTTGCCATTCATCAGACAAGTTTTCATTTTGGGGCATTATATGCTCAATCGTATATTCGTCTACGGGGACACGTTCCTTCCTATCGTAATTTTCAAACCGACGTAACCAATAACTTCTACTGCGAAAATTATAAAGATCCTTGACCT
>JBAZWP010000059.1:0-4442 GCA_041660345.1 Minisyncoccota bacterium | reverse complement strand
AAATCTGGCAATACCTCCAGGAGTAACTAATGCGACGAGTTGATCATCAGTTGCGGTCGCAGTGTCTACGGTTAGTCCGCGGATAGTTGCTCCACCGGTAAATGAAGAGGCAGTTGCTGTTGTGGCACCTCTACCGGTAACAGTTGCAAGTGTATCTGCTTCGGCTGAAAGATAGGTTGTGGTGTCGACTATCAACGTGCCATCACCTGCTGATGTTTTCAAGAATCCATTGGTAGCAAACTTTGATAACTTGATTGTGTCGAGTGCAGAACCGATGAGGATAGTGTCAGCTGTGGTGTTGTTGGTTCCGATATTAATTGTTTTACCAGCGGTACCAGTACCAATGTTGATGGTACCAGTTGTCCCGGAATCTAGATTAAGTGCACCGGTTGTACCAGAGGTAATGTTTAGGGCAGTAGCTGCTCCGGAAGAAAGTGTTCCAACTCCCGCGAAGCCGAGACCAGTAGCTCCCGTAGAGATTGTATCGATACTTGATACTCCGGTGAGGGCGCCAGAGTTAATGATTAAGCCATTAATAGTGTTGCTAGAAGTTGGAGCACTGATTGCGCCAGCTACAGTGAGTGCTCCTGTTGAAGGATTAAAAGTCAGCTTAGTAGAAGATGTTTTAATTGGTAAATTCCCAGTAGTTGCCGTAACCCAGGCTGGATAGACTACTCCATTGGTGGTTGTATCGTCGGCAATAGTGGAGTTGGCGGAATTTTCTGCTTCAACTGCTGCGGGTACAACACCGAGCTTTTTACGAGGAGACATCTCGCCATCCCAGCCTGGTGTCCCAGTACCTCCAATGTTTACCCCGAGATAAAGTGTTTGATTGAAATTTACGCCAGATAAAGTTGCAACTTCACCAAGCAATACCGAGAAGAGTCCACCAGTTACTTGCACCTTGTCTACTCCGGTTCTGGTTTCAGTCCAAATTGCGGAGCCTCCAACGTCTACGGTATATAATTTAAATTCCATGTTGTATGTTCCATTTGGAACTGCAACGTTACTTCCATTTGTTAACTTACCTTGATAATTTATTTGTTTGTTAAAAACAGCTTCTGCTTTGTTGATAGATAGCAATGGAACAACTGGTAAAAATGTTACAGAAAGAATATAAAAGAAAATAGTAAAAAATGAAATAATTTTTCTGAGTTTAAAATATTTTTTTTGTAATGAAAATAAAATATTCATTATTGTTTGAATTCTTTTATTCCTTCTAAATCAGAAGTGGGAGCTTTTTTCCCTTCTTCTAAAATTACTTTTGTGTTTCGAGAAATAATGTAAGAACTGACTAAGACAACAACTACAAAAAATAGCCCCGCAGAAAACAAAATCTTTTTCATTCGGGTGGGTGAAAAGAAGTCCACTAAAGCGAACTTTTTATGTCGAACTTTTTGCTTGAAAAGGTATTCCTTTATCGCCTCTTCGGTAGTGAACCAGCTACCCCCCACTTTCTTGCCTTTTATCTCTCCTTTCCTGATTAGGGAGCTCAAATAGTCGGAATGATATCCATAAATTTTCGATGCTTCACTTAGAGGTATCACTTTTTTAAGATTCTGCATTTTTAAGGGTATAAAATAAAAATCTCGGATAGACGATATTTTTTTATACCCTTATATTATAATAGATTTTGCACTCTATATCCACTAGTTATCCACATTTACTCTAAAATGAGTTAATGTCCAAAAAAGTCTTATTTTTGGGCTTCTTTTGAGGTCTTTTTTAAGAAAAGTAAGAGTAAAAATAGCCAAATTAGTGCTAAAACATAAATCATGGGGCAACATAGGCAAGTTGGCTGTCTTTTTGACACTGTTTTAGGTAAGATTTCTGCCTGTACTTGAAGTATACCTTCCGCAATCGTAGTGAAGTTCCCATCTCGATATCTGTAAGTTTTTACGGTATACTCCCCCGCTTGTTGAAGGGGTGGGATGACGGCTTGGTAGCGTCCGCTGTCTTTGTTGTAAGAAAATAGATATGTACCCACGACTTCTTCTTGATTATTCTTCACCCACAAATAATCATCGGGTAAAGTTTTGGTATAAGTGTCGATGATTGTATCTTTATCGCCAGCTATATTGATTATTTTTCCCAGAGAAAGAATCTGCGCAATCTGGTTGTATTGATAAACAAAGAAAGTTGGCAATGCCTCTGGAGTAGTGATCACTGGTTCGGTAATTACTCCGGTGCCCGTTCCATCTTTTGGAGGTGGAGTTGTGGGTAACTTTTTTTCTGAGAACGCAACCTGCGAGACAGCGACACCAGAAGAAAATTCTCCCTTATTGTTTCTAGCAAATAACGAATAAAAATATTTTTTCCCTGGAATCACATCTGCATCGAGAAAACTTGTTCCATCTCCTTCATAAATTAATTTCCCAAGAAATGGACTGCCGCGAAAACGGTCTTCATGACGCATAATACGAATATATGAAAAGTCGGGATCCGGAGGATTCTCCCAGGTGATGGTAATGCCCGTGATGTCAGCTCGCGTTCGTACATTGCGAGGATTTAGTGGGAAGGTCGTATCTTTGTAAGATTTGGTGAAGAAGTAAAAAGGTGCAGTCAGGTGAGTCCTTTTGCCCACGTCTTGACTCTCTATGGTGAAGTAATACATCGTTCCAGGCCTTAGATTGATTATTTCCATCTTGTGATTCTGGGCATAAATGATGCTTTTCAATGCTCCCTCACCTACTTCACTACTCTCCCCCCATCTGATAGTGCTGATAGTACTGACCGAACTAGTCCAATAAACCATAGCACTGGTGAAATTAGGCTCAATCTTGAGGTTATTTATCGTGATAAGTGGTGGCCCGCTTTGGCGTGTCCCCGGAATAATGGGTGGAACAACCACTGGGCAATCAACAGGGCAAGACAATGAGTTCTCTCCGCCCTCGCAAATTCCATTATTATTACAGTTATCCACACCCAAATCTATCTGTATAGAATTTGACTGAGCGTTTAGAAAGTTTAAATTAAATAAGAAATAGAAAACTACAAGTAAGAGAATTGCGATACTTTTCTTTTGAAAATTATCTTTAATCTTCATGACTAAAGAGTCACCGCGGTGACAGTAATGGGTGCCGAGTAACTACCAGCTGGTTGAATATGGTTGGGACCGGACTCTGCTCGAAAACGGATAGTTGCAGTACTACCGCTCGGCTGGTTGCTGCTGGTACGCAAGAAAGCATCCTTGGGTGAAGTAGAAAGTCCATCCCAACATTTAGCCACGACTTCTCCTGAACCAGTGTTGCAGGCAGAGCCATTGTCCTTGAATCTTGTATTTACATCCACACCCTCGGGAGAAAAGCCGAAAGCAGAAGTAGTTGGATTGATAGAGAAATTGTAATCAGGGTCAGCGCCAGCTGGAGTGTAATCCGCAAAAGAATCTGAACCAGATGTAAGTGCAGGACTTGTCACTGACTGTATGCTCATACTATAGCCAGCCAGGTTGTCTGTGATGACTGTCCAAGATATCGTTCCTTCACTCGCCTCACCTGCAATGCCTCCAATAGCTGTCAGGGCCAGGTCAGAAGGAGTGGAGAGAGAAATGAAACTCTCCTGCATCTGCCAGAAACCTGCGTGCATAATATAATTTGAACTACTTGAATCTCCGGTGCCGAGCTCACCCGCTGTATCCCCTAGTTTGTAATTAGAACTTGTAGAGATATCTTTCCCACCCACATTTACGGTGTCAGATTGAATCTTATAGGTAGCACTCTGCATCGGTTGAGCCAGAGCTCTATACAAAGGCACTACTAAAACTAGGCCCAAGAGTATAGTCAAGATATTCCGATGAGTATTCAAATTGGTGAAAAATTTATTCATTTTATTTTTTTCTTAATTCGAACCTCGTGAAGAAGTAATACAAAGCTGCAACAACTGCCGTAAGAGCAAAGAATATCATTAACAATGTTTTCCAAGGAAGAACCCAGAACGACAAGTTTAAGTATTCGTATTGGTCACCATAACCCTTATTTAGAGAAAGTTGCGCAGTATAGCGTCCAAGACCAAAGCCAGAAGTCCAATTAATCTCACGATATCGAGTAGAGTCTGGAAGCACAAAATACGCATCCACGGGAAGCGTACTGACTACTTTGCCAAAAATATTTTTAATCGCTATCGTTCCATAAGGCACTAAGTGCACGTTACCAGTATTTTTATATGCTATTTCAAATCCTTGAGGCCTCTCTTCATAGAATAATTTTTTAGGTCCGATAATTTTGAAATCTTTTACTTCTCCTTCTTCTTTACCTTCACCATTTATTTTAAGTAAAAAAAGTGAACCGATACGCGAAATGATTCTGGTCTTGCCCTCTACTTCCTTAGAATTAAAACCGTCTTGCTGACTTGGGTCATTCGACACAATGAGTGCACCGTAATACCCTCTCGGTTCGGCATTCGTTGGTATCGAGACAGTCACGGGGATGGTAATCTTCTCGCCC
>JBAZWP010000058.1:0-4447 GCA_041660345.1 Minisyncoccota bacterium | reverse complement strand
CGCAAGCCGGGTGAGAGCCTGGAGATGAACTTCTTCCACCTCTCGAGTCTCCTCACTTCCTGACCGAGCTCGTCGATCCTCACGAGGTACTGCCCTTTGCGTTCTTGCCACTCCTCCTCTCCTTGGATGAGGAGCTGGTTCGATGCGCGATAGGCCTCGAGCGTCAACCCAAGTTCTCGGAGCTCTTCCCGGTGTCGAACCCCGATGTCTTCGAGTTGTGCCGCCCACGAATGGGAGGCGTCCGAGTACTCGCGACGCACATCCTCGAGCAGTGACTCGAGGATCGAGAGCTCGGCTCGATGTTCAGCTCTGATCATCCTCAAGGCGACAGGCTGGAGGAGGGTACCAATGATCAGAGACACCACGGCAACTACGAGGTAAGGCAACATAGCCACTCCTCATCTCTACGTGGATGGCAAAGACGGAGCATCTCAGCCATTTTGTGCTTTCCCACTCAAACCTTATAGAAAAATACCCCAAATTGTCAAGTTTAAAAAATGTAGAAGTATTTATTATTCTTTATTTAATGCTTCGATTGGATTAAGGAGAGAAGCATTTCGTGCTGGGAAAACTCCGAAGACAATTCCAATCAGCATCGATATCGATACAGAAATTATAATTCCATAAAGAGGCACAATAAACTTCCAATCAAAATTAAAACTTTGTGCAACTTTAGAAACAATAAATGCTAGACCTGATCCGATGATTATTCCAACGACACCGCCAAGTAATGTGAGTAAAATAGCTTCTATTAAAAATTCATAAAGAATATCTTTGTTGCGGGCACCGAGAGCTTTCTTCAATCCTATTTCTCCAATTCTTTCTGTTACAATAACGTACATTATATTCATTACACCAACCCCACCTACAATCAATGATATAAGTGCGATGGCTATTAGAAGAAAAGTGGTTGCGTTGAGAATCGTATTAAACGTTTCCATATTTTGTTCTTGGGTTTTTACCATAAAATCATCTTTATTCGGGTCACTTATATAGTGATTGCGTCTCATGGTGTCTTGTATATCAAAAGCAGTGGCATCAGCCTTGTCACCATCATAGAGTTCTGCAACACCATAAATGAGATAATCTATCCCCAACATTTTTTTCTGCAAGGTAGTAACTGGTATAAATATTTGTTCATCATCAAAAGCTCCGAGGCCACCTCTCGGTTCATATACACCGATAACTTCAAAATTATAACTTCCAATGCGAATAAACTTGCCGATAGGATCTTCTTCTTTGAAAAAATCTTCTGCAATACTGTAACCCAAGACAGCTACTTGGGCTAAGGCTTTATTCTCTTCTTCAGTATATGGCCTACCGTAAGCAATAACTCCCCTATCAACATCAAAACGTGATGCGTCCGCACCCAAAATTAAGGCATTTTTTGAAACATCACGATAGCTTGCTACTTGTTGCCCATAGAGGGCACCATAAGCGTTTTTAATATTATCTATTTTTTTAATATCTTGGATATCTTTGTTTTTGAAAGTATTTACAATCACCGCACTATTGGCGACACTGGATTCCAATTCATTACTATTTTCTCGTCCTTTAGTTGAAGCTGGTAATTTCACTTCTATGGTAACGGTATTGCTCCCGAATAATTCTATTTGTGCATTTATGTAACTTTTAAATCCTTCGCCGAGAGAAAAAACCAATATCACAGTGCCTATGCCTATCATAATACCGAGGGTGGTCAAGAATGTACGACTCTTGTTGTGATTTATTCCTTTAATCGCTTGTAAAAAATATGATTTCATAATAATAAATTATTCATAACGAAGAGCATCAATCGGATTAAGCTCGGCAGCTTTTAACGCTGGGAATAAACCGAAGACAATTCCAGTTAAAGTGGAGACAACTATTCCAAGTGTTATGGCTGTCGGAGATATAACAAAAGACCAATCATATCCAGCATAACGTGCACCAAGAGCAATCAAAAGAGAAATGATTATTCCGACTATTATTCCTATAATTCCTCCTATCCCCGTAAGCACAATTGCTTCAACTAGGAATTGGTTACGAATTTGATGAGAAGTTGCACCCAACGCTTTCCTCAAGCCTATTTCCCTCGTTCTTTCTGAAACGGTGACTAACATGATATTCATAATTCCTATACCACCAACAATAAGTGAAATCCCTGCCATTAAACCAAGGAATAATCGTAAGGCATCTGTGATATTGGTTAGTATTTTTATCGCATCAGCCAAATTTTTAACAGAGAAGTCGTCATTTTCTGCATTTTTTATATTGTGATTTTCGCGTAAAACATTTTCTACATCAGCAATAGTTGCTGTAATATTATCCGAATTATCAACTTTTATTCTAATAAATTGTATAAAGTCAATTCCTAAAATTTGTCTCTGCCCTATAATGAAAGGGATAAAGACTTGATCATCTTGATTCTGGAAAGCAACGGTGCCCAACTTTTCTTGTACTCCCACAACTCTAAACGGAATACTAATTTTATTTGTTCCACTACCTTGTAGTTTAACAATAGAGCCTAATTCTCCCCCATTGGGAAATAATTCTTCTGCTATGTCATAACCCAAGACTATTACATTGGCACCAGAGTTGGCTTCTTCGTCTGAAAAGAATACTCCTTTTTCCATTTTCACATTTTGTACCCTAGGATAACTTCCGTAAGTAGCAGTGAAATTAGTATCTATGGATTCTTTACCCGCGGTAACTGTAATTGTACTTCTCACAAATGGAGCAACTTCTTCTGCATGTGGAACTTTGTTCTTGTCTTGTATTGAGTCTAAGTCTCTAGTAGATAAAGTTTTCACCTGAATGCCGAAAACTGCAGCCGGTGGGCCTTTCTCATTACTTTTTCCTGGTAAAATTCCTATCATATTGGTGCCGAGTTTCGTGATTTGGCCGAGAACTAGTGCCTGGGCACCAGCCCCAATAGAAATAATGATGATTACCCCAGCGACACCGATAACGATGCCGAGAATGGTGAGGAAAGTCCTGCCCTTTCTTGAAAGAAGGTTGTTAAAAACATTCTTTAAATTTTTTAAGAAATCAAACATATTACTCTCCTTCTTCTAACATCTCACTTTTTCTTTGTTTAGCTACTTTTTCGTCAGAGATTATTAGGCCATCTCTAATAGTGATAATCCTTTTAGCATGTTCAGCAATGTGGCGATCATGAGTTACAAGGATGATTGTACGTCCTTCTTCATTTAATCGAGCTAAGATGTTCATTACCGTTCCCCCACTCCTTGAATCAAGGTTACCAGTTGGTTCGTCAGCGAAAATAATTTTAGGATCACAAACTAAAGCTCGGGCTATGGCGACTCGCTGTTTCTGGCCTCCAGAAATTTGATTAGAAAGGAAGTTTAATCTATTTCCCAGACCTACACTCTCTAAGGCCTTTGTTGCCAATGATACATGGTCTTTTTTCTTACTATAAGTTAGAGGTAAAATTACATTATCTAAAACGGTGGTTCTAGGAAGTAAATTAAAAGATTGAAAGACGAAACCAACTCTTTCATTGCGGATGTAGGCCAACTCGTCGTCGGTGAAATTTAAAGTGTTTTCTCCATCGAAAATATAAGTACCGTGGGTAGCTCGATCCAGGAAACCGATGATGTGCATCAATGTAGACTTACCAGAACCCGATGGACCCATAATGGATAAAAATTCTCCATTTTCTACTTCCAAAGAAACCCCTTGCAATACACGAGTTATAACACCACTGTTGTTGTATTCTTTTGTAATATTTTTAAGTTGTAGAAGCATTTACTTTTTAATTAGGACAACTATCTCTTCACCCTCTTGAACGCCAGTAGTGATTTCAGTAATTCCTCCATCACCCTCCATCCCTGTCGTCACTTCAATTTCTTTGAAGGCTTTAGTTTTAGTATTAGTAACCAAACGGATAGTTTTTTTACCAGTTTTATCAGTGATGATTGATCGAGTGGGTACCATAAGAATATTATTTTTTTCTCCCACCAAGATGGTCATGTTGGCGGTCATTCCAGGACGAAGTGTGGGTGACGATTCTATGCTTGCAGTGACTTTATAATTCACCACTCCAGAAATAATTGTAGAAGCTGGGTCAACTTTCAAAACCTTACCCATAAAAATATTTTCTGTTCCGAATGCGTCAAAAGTAAGTTCTACTGGTGCATCTATTTTTACATTTGCAATATTGGCTTCGTTTATATTTGCTTCCAAATATAAATTATCAATATCTTGTAGAACCATTGCTTCTTTTGAAACTTGTGATAATTCTCCCAATTTAATATTTACTTTTGTGATTGTTCCATTAATTGGTGCTCGTAAAATTGTGTGTTCGAAATTAGCTTGAGCTCCTTGCAACTGTCCTTGGGCTGAGAGAATATCTGCTTGGGCTGCTTCTATGTCTGAACCTCGAGCTGCAGATTTCTTTAATGTCAATTCTGCTGTTCTTTGATCAATAAGTGCTTGAGCGGAA
>JBAZWP010000057.1:531-4580 GCA_041660345.1 Minisyncoccota bacterium | reverse complement strand
GGCAACCCATGCCTGATGTAGGTAGCTCCGCTTGGCGTCAATGAGATCAGCCTCGATCCGGCCACCAGCACAACTGTTCTTGACCGGCGCAAGATCGACTCGCACTCTCAACCTCGAGAGCTTTGAGTCACGCACCGAATCGTCCTCGAAATGCCCATACACGAATCCCGTCAGAGAAGACGGAGTAGCTATCACCGTTGTCTGCGCAATCACATCAGCGGCAGATAGAGCGAGTAGGACGACAATCACCGCCAACGTGGCCTTCTTCATCTCTCTATGCTCCTTAATGGAAAAGTACCGTACTATAATTATACCATATAAAGAGCAAAAAGGCAAGCCCTCTATAGGTGCGTTCAAATAGGCCGGGTTTTGCTTTACTAATATTGACCAGAAAAATATAGCCCAGCCCCATCAATCACAATTCGAGACATATCGATACAAATAAACACAAGCCTTGATATAAATTCGGTAACAATAAATATTATGAACCGTTACGGGTTAGGCGTATGCCGCCCGCATGGTGGTGAAATAAGATTTATTGTTCGAATTTATGAAAGGCTTGTGTATTATTTGTCGAGATGGTGAGTTGTGATAGATGGGACTGGGCGAAACAAAACATATTTAGAAATAAAAACGACCCTGAGGCGAATCAACTTAATGACTCTGGCCTCAGGGGGTTTACCCGGGGGTGTGTGAGGAAAGATTGCCGCTGGCGAGCTTCCCACTCGCTTCAGGTTCAGACGGCTTCTAGAAGTACCTGAACCCCGTAATGGGGCCCTTTTCGGCGTAACGCTGCATCCATAACCCTGGGAGAGGTCATGGACTCATTCTACGCGTTATCTTCTTTTTCCAGCTCTACCCACACACCAAGACCGATCTTAAAGAACGAACGACGAGGCCTGACAACAGCATCCTGAATGGGTCTTGCAGAATCTCCCCATCTCACGGAACACATCTTTGTCAGACCTCGCGGAATTGGCTTAAAATATATATTTTGAGACAATTTCGCGAGACCTATACTCTTACCTTACTCCTTAATTATACTCCTTCTATATACTTTGTCAAGTGCTAATTTTGGCCTACAAAAAGAAGAAGCCCGGAGCAGAAGCGCTCCGGGCCTGGTAAATTGGAGTGAGTGAGCACATCTGGCAATGCCTCAATCTCGTATTCGGCCTCTTGGGTGTAGGCTTCTTCATGTCTGACTCATGTGGTCGAGACAGATCAGCGTACACGCTCATCCGAATGGATCATCAGGCGTGGGGTTTCTCCCCTGGGAGATTACCCAACTCACTCCAATAGCGATATGAAGAACTGACTGAAGCCCCCACATGGGCTTCGAATGGAGCAGAGCTGCTCCTGCCTAGATCCACCGATTCCCGCCGATTGGTGTTCGGGCATGTTGTGGCTAGACTATGGACCAGCTCTGCGAAAAATGCTCTAGATTTAAAGCTTTTTTCGCAAAGCTGATCTGGGAGATATAATACTCCCCTCAAAATTTATGTCAATAGCCAAGCATCCGCACTTAATCGTTGCGATTTTCTATTTACTTTCCATCAACTATTTTTATTTCCTTCTCCAGGCTTCTTGGAAAATCTTTATATACACCTAACCTATATTGCCCCTTTGGTTTTTTAACTCCATAACTCAACGAAAACGCTTTGGGAGGATAATAGGGTAATAATCCAAGAGCTATAAAAACTTTGTGCGTATCTTTAAAACCAAGCTGTCGCTCCAGAAAGTAATTACTATCTATTTCACTCAACAGAACCAGCACTAGATGTGCGGCAATCGCAAGGACACAGATAATAATCATTGCCAATAAACTATCACTCCTCAGCGGAATTAATAAAGTAATAATTGATACCTCTAGAAATACTAGAATAATCCAATGAATGGTATTAATGACTTTTAGGGAACAGAGGGCAACTTGTTGGCGGAAATTATATAGACTGCTCTTAGCACTATGTAGTATTCCTAAAGATTCAGTTCTTCGTTTCTTATCATCGTCAGGCTCGATACTATCAATAATTTCGACTAATCTATTGAACTCTTCATTGGTCCCGTCAATATATTCACCTATAGGAAAGTCCAACGTAGCAATGACATATTCATCGATTGATTTTCTTATTTTATCCGCAGAAGATGGACTTATTAGTTTTCCTAGATTATAAAGCTGAATCAAAACCGCTCCTTCTTGTGCTAGTGCCGACTGAAAATTAAGATAATTTGTAGTCGTTGCCGCGATAAAGAAACCAGCAAGTATCGTAAATAAAAGCGCGGCCAAGGATATTAAAGACTCTACGTCTTCAATCTTAATAGAAGGCAAGAAGAAAATTAAACAAACTATAGCGACCGGGATTAAAAGTTTAAGTAATATATTCTTCATATCTACGCAAGATTTTCTTTGGCGGCGGCGGCAATAATTTTCGTCACAATTTCTTTTTCGACTTTTGGATTTTCTTTGATGAATTGTCTCGAGCCCTCTATACCCTGGCCCAGACGTACTTCTCCATAATTAAACCAACTTCCCGATTTAGTCAGAACACCATAACGCACACCCGAATTAACTACATCGGAATACCTAGAGATACCCTCATTGTACATAATATCAAACTCACAAGTTCTGAACGGTGGTGCAACTTTGTTTTTCACAATCTTAACCTTGGTTCTGTTGCCAACAATTTTCTCACCATTTTGTATTTGGGCCGAGCGTCGAATATCTATTCTGACCGATGAATAGAATTTCAAAGCCAATCCGCCTGGAGTTGTTTCGGGATTACCAAACATGATGCCAATCTTCTGTCGTAATTGGTTTATAAATAAAACTGATGTTTTTGATTTAGCAACAATGGCAGTTAATTTCCTCAAAGCATGGGACATCAATCGTGCCTGACCACCAACGTGCTGTTGATCCATCTCTCCCTCGATCTCAGCACGTGGCGTCAAGGCGGCTACAGAATCTATGACAACAATATCTACCCCTCCTGATTTCACAAGACTTTCTAAAATATCCAATGCCTGCTCACCAGTATCAGGCTGAGATATTAAAAGCTGGTCAATTTTAACTCCTATTTTCTTGGCATATTCCGGATCTAGGGCATGCTCGGCATCTATATAAGCGGCCACTCCGCCCAGCTTTTGAGCTTCGGAAACGATATGAAGCGCCAAGGTCGTTTTACCTGAGCTTTCTGGCCCAAATACCTCTATTACCCTACCCCTGGGGATACCCCCCACTCCCAGGGCCAAATCAAGCGAAATAGACCCCGTTGGGATGACATCCACGTCTACCTTGGCCACATTACCCAGCCTCATAATCGAACCATCGCCATACTTCTCCTGGATCTCCTTAACCATCAAGTCTACTGACTTGTTTTTGCCATCTTGAACCTGCTGTTTATCTTGTGATTTTTTGGACATTTAATTAGATTAATTGTTACTAAAAGTATATGCGGAAATAGCTTAAAATCAAATCAGTTATAAACAAAAACCGCGCTTTGCGCGGTTATATTCTTATTCTCATTCTCATTTGTTCTTTAGTTCTCATCGCTTCAGACCTCCTGGTCCTTTCTATCAATTTCTGAGCCTCAATCGGCCAATCATCAAATGGTATGCCATCTACCGAACGTCGTATCCTCATTATTTCATTTACCTCCTCTCGAACCATACCATCAAAGGCCTTTTTAAAACGGGTGCAGATATTGCAATCACATTTATTTAAAAGATTCTCAGCTAAATGACCTAACGTCTTCTGAATTACTTCTCGCCTAATCTGGGCACTTTTGTGCCTTGCCATTGTCACCCTATCTTTCTCTGATAATGTGCTGTTGCCACAGTATTATTTATATATTCAAAAGTCAACCTTTTAATTTTTGACTGAAGCGCAACTAACCATAATTATCTCGTTTTCTAAGTCTGAGAGTATTAAGGAGGATTGAATCGTATTAATACTAAAACAATAGGTCAAACGCCGAGTCCCGCCGTTAGGCGGGACGAGGAGGCAAGTGCGGGTACCTGTTGTTTTAGTCTTATTAATACTGATTCAGATACGA
>JBAZWP010000057.1:0-521 GCA_041660345.1 Minisyncoccota bacterium | reverse complement strand
GTTAATACTCGAAGGCAAGAACTGCGAGATAATTATGGTTAGTGAAGCGACTATTCCTTGGGCTCCCCCTCCAAATCACTCGAATGAGTTCCTAGTTCATTGTGCAACAAGGGTTCTTCGGATTCGGTTATTGCAACTCCTTCTGGTCTAACATAAACTTCTCTAGGCTTAGCTCCATCTCCAGGACCAATAACACCTTTGTCTTCAAGTATATCTAATATTCTCGCTGCGCGGGCATAACCAACACGTAATCTTCTTTGAAGTAACGAAGCCGATGCCTTGCCAGCCTCGACGACAACATTCTTTGCCTCTTCATAAAGATCGTCCTCATCGCTCCCCCCGCCATCATAATTAGTACTACTGGATGATTTTGATTCAAAATCAATATTCAATCCACTCTCCTCGCTTACCTCAGCCTTTTCGGCCTGCATTCGCCAGAACTTAACAACGTCTTTAACTTCTTTTTCGCTAACTAGCGGGCCCTGCAATCTTCTCGGTTTTGATGTGTCCCCAGAAAGGAA
>JBAZWP010000056.1:0-4915 GCA_041660345.1 Minisyncoccota bacterium | reverse complement strand
TCTACGGCTTTTGCTTTCGAGGCATCCCCAGTCGAACTGCGGAACTCTTCAACAGTCTCAGCACCGAGAACCATCGGCTTAGCGATGAAGTCGGGTGTGTTATCAGTTATTAGATTCTGAATATTTTGAATTTGACCTACAGTAGTATCACTGGTGGTCGAGGTAGCTTTGGGAACTATTTTTTTATTAACAGTACGAGAACTTTCGTTACTTTTATTTTCTAATATCGTGACGTCTTCATACTTACCAGTACCAATTAAAAATTTTGCATTTTCGATAGTGGCATAAATCTTGTGGTCACCCACATTTACCGTCCAATCAATCGAGATATCTTTCACCTCTTTGCCCAAAACGACGAAATTCTTCTTGCCTAGTAATGTCGTATTATCGTAAAAAACGACCGTGCCAGAGAGTTCTCGGCTATCGGGGTTGAAGATAAGGGTATAAATCTTGATTTTATCTCCTTCTTGGAAGGGATCTTGCGAATACCAGATATTTGACGGGACGAAACCCGCATTCGTCGTCTCAGCATGTATTCTTGTGAGGGGTAAAAAACATAACAAAAACAAGAGAATAAACGTGATTTTCCTTAAGTTCATGACCCTATTATAGCAAGTTCACTTAAAGTAAAGCAATTTTTGAAGCGAGGCCGGTGTAGTTCCTGGCAGTGATGCTGTTCAATTCTTTCTTCACTTCTTTTGAGACTGGGAGTTCGGCAATGAAATTACGGAAGTCATCTACTGTGACGTGCTTGCCACGGGTTAGGGCTTTCAACTTCTCATAAGGGAATGGCTCCCCCTCTCGGCGCAAAATTGTTTGGATGGCTTCGGCGATGACCTCTACGTGGTGCTCCAATACTTCTGTCACTTTCTTGTCGTTCACACTAATTCGACTTAAACCTTTCAATAAATATTCATAAGCAATATACGAGTGCGCGTAGGCGGTGCCGAAGTTTCGCTGTACAGTTGAATCAGACAAATCTCTCTGGAGTCTAGATATCGGGAGCTTGCGAGCGAAAAATTCGAACATCGCATTCGCCATTCCGAGGTTGCCCTCACTGTTTTCGAACTTTATCGGGTTCACCTTGTGTGGCATCGTCGAAGAACCAACTGTGCCTTCAATTGGCTTCTGGATAATCCATTCGTCGCTGATGTAACGCCAAATATCTTGATTGAAGTCTATTAAAATCGTATTAATTCTCCTAATACTGTCAAAAATTTCTATATAAGAATCATGGGGCTCTATCTGAGTCGTGACTGGGTTCGGTTCTAAGTTTAGGGTTCTAGGTTCTAGCTTGTTCAGAGTATTGATAAAGTTTTTTGTAAACTTCATCCAGTCTATCTTCGGATATGCCACATAGTGAGCATTGTAGTTACCAGTAGCTCCATTTAACTTGGCTAGTATTTTCTGCTTTTTTAAATTTTCTAACTGCCTTTCTATTCTGTGGACGAAAACATTGAACTCCTTACCAAATGTCGTCGGACTCGCCGACTGACCATGGGTGCGTGCGAGCATAGGCAACTTCGCATTCTGCTTGGCTAACTTTTTTATCTCTCTCACCACATTTTCTATATTTCTAATTAAAACTTCAGTACCATCACGAAGCATTAAAGCATAAGCAAGATTATTCGTATCTTCGCTAGTTAGGCCGAAATGAATCCATTCTAGAATATCTTTAAGAGAAGTAGTGCTCAACTTGTCCTTCATAAAGTACTCCACCGCTTTCACATCGTGGTCGGTAGCTTTTATATTTTTGTAGCCCTTTATGTCGATGTCTTGAATAATCTGAGCATCTTTGGCCGACAAATTGTACAGACCCCTAATTATTTTCTTTTCTTGCTCAGAGAACTTTCTCAACTTCGTCTTTTCCCCCGAAAGAGCAATCAAATATTCTCCTTCAACAATGAGTCGGTAGCGCATTAGACCACTCTCGCTGAAAATCGGCGCGAGTGGTGCGGTAGGCTTGTTGTAACGTCCGTCGATTGGAGAAATGGCTGTTAACATTATAAATTCTTCAAATTATTGGTAATTCTATCTAAGGTTGATTGAGAAAAATCATGGTTGAAAGCTTGGCCAGTAATCGTCTCATATATCTCGATGTATCGACGCGAAAGTTCTGCGACTAGATGAGTGGGCGCTTTCGGCAAGACTGCATCTTTGTAAGGGTCGCAATTATCTTTGAACCAGAGACGCAAGAATTCTTTGTCGAAATATTCTGGTTCTTCGTTGTTGTTAAATCTCTCATCATAACTCACTGCTTTCCAGTAACGAGACGAATCCGGTGTATGTATTTCATCAATCAAGGTTAACTTATTATTTTCATCCAGACCGAATTCGTATTTCGTATCGACTAAAATAAGTCCTTGTTCTAGAGCTACCTCTTGGCCTCTTTTAAACAATGCTTTCGCGACGCGCTCGACTTCGTCGGTCATTTCTTGCGATAGTAGTCCTTCAGAAACTATTTCAGCTGGAGTTATTGGTCTGTCGTGTTCATCGGATTTGGTGGTGGGGTTGAAGACGGGTTCAGCCAACTTCTGATTCTTCTTAAGACCTTCGGGTAAGGTGAAATTGCCGAAATCTCTCTTGCCTTCTTTGTAATGCGTCCAGAGAGAAGTCGAAGTTGAGCCAGTGATGTATCCACGGACAACACATTCTATGGGTAAAGGCTGACACTTCTTGGCCACGACGACACTAGGGTCAGGGGTGCTGACGACATGATTTTGGGTAATATCTTTCGTTTTATCGAACCAGAACAATGATATTTGGTTCAAAACTTCGCCCTTGAATGGTATTGAGGCAATATTACGGTCGAAAGATGAGTGTCTGTCGGTCGCAATCAATATAATACTGTCGTCCTTCATATAAATATCGCGAACCTTGCCCACCTTCTTTTCGCCCAAATTAGTGAAATTGGTTTCTGTTAAAACGTCATCAATATGCTTTTTTATTATTTCTATGTCCATATTATTTTAATTGTACCTTATCACTACCACTAATAATCTGACCTATTTTGTAAATTTTAAAACTTGAATGTTTGGCTACGATATTTTTTATTTTCTCTTCAGCGTCCTTCGGGACTATCAGCATCATTCCGATGCCCATATTGAAAGCTCGATACATCTCTCCTTCATCAATATTGCCGATTTTCTGCATTAAGTTAAAAATTGGAAGTACTGGCCAAGTGCCCTTCATTATCTCCGCATCTAGGTTCTTCGGCAATACTCTCGGCACATTCTCGATGAACCCTCCACCAGTGATATGAGCAATACCTCGAACATCTACCCCACTGTCCAAAATCTCTAATACTGGCTTGGTGTAATTCGTATGCACCTTCAAAAGAGCTTCCCCCACAGTCTCTCCAAGCTCTTCTATCTTGGTATTTATATTATACCCTGTCTTCTCAAAAAGTATTTTACGGGCCAAGGAGAAGCCATTAGTATGTAATCCGCTCGAGGCGAAGCCGAGAATAACGTCACCTTCCTGTATCCTCTCGCCGGTTATTATTTTTTCTTTCTCGACGACACCGGTGATGCATCCAGCGATGTCGTGTTCACCCTGCATATATACTCCTGGCATTTCTGCCGTCTCACCGCCCAAGATTGCAACCCCAGCTTCTCGGCAAGACTTCGCCATCCCGGCGACGATTTGTTCCATTTCTTCGGGAACCAACTTTTCATTCGCGACATAGTCTAGAAATGTCAGTGGTCGGGCGCCCATCGCTAAAATGTCATCACAGCTGTGACCCACCATATCTTCACCAACAGAATCATATTTGTTCATCATCCGAGCAACGAGCAACTTCGTGCCAACGCCGTCGATACTCTGTACGAGAACCGGGTGTTTGTAATTCTTAATTACATCGCCCAAGTCGTACAAACCACCGAAGTGGCCGATACCAGTCAAAACCGCACTCGTATGAGTACTCGATACATTATCCTTAATACGCCTGACGACCTCATTGCCGGCTTCAATATCCACTCCAGCTTGTTTATAAAGGTCGCTCATATATTTTATTTTTCGAGATATTTTTTATAGCCGATTTTGGAAAGTTTCTCACCTTTTACTTTTATTTCTGCTTCCATTTTTTCTTTATAAGCACCGAACTTCTTTTCGAGGCCTCGGTCAGAAGTGGCCAGTATTTGAATAGCGAGTAGTCCTGCATTTTTTGCAGCATTTATACCGACAGTAGCGACAGGGATACCTGGTGGCATACTGACGGTCGAAAGGAGTGAATCGAGACCATCTAGAGTCTTCGCTTTCACTGGTATACCAATGACAGGTAGGGTCGTGAGTGAAGCAGCGACACCTGCCAAGTGAGCCGAGCCTCCAGCACCAGCGATGATTACCTTCATCCCGCGGGCTTTCGCATCCGTGACATATTCGTGGACCAATTTAGGGGAGCGATGGGCAGAACAAACGGTGATATCATAAGCCACACCGAATTCTTCAAGCACTTTCGCTGCGTCAGACATCACTTCTAAGTCTGAATCTGAACCCATAATAATACCCACCAATACATCATTTTTCATATTTTTATATTATCACTTTTAGTTTTTTAATGAAAGGGCTTTTTTACCAATATCACGCCTGTATTGCATACCTTCGAAATTGATTTTTTTGATAGCTTGGTAGGCCTTTTCTAATGCTCTTTGTAAATTCTCTCCTGTTGCACTCACACCCAAGACTCGCCCACCGCCAGTAATTAAATTTTCTCCATCTTTTTTTGTCCCAGCGTGGAAGATGACGATGTCTTTATCTTGTTCTGCGTCTCCTATACCAGAGATAGTCTTCCCCTTCTCAGCTTTCTCCGGATAGCCAGCTGAAGCGAGGACGATAGTGCACGCAGATAAATTCCTCCATTTAATTTCTACTTCATTTAATTTTTTATCAACGATTGCATTAAAAATTTTTAAAA
>JBAZWP010000055.1:0-5040 GCA_041660345.1 Minisyncoccota bacterium | reverse complement strand
CTTCTTTATAAATTGAACCATTCGTAGTTCTACATTCTCGCGGATCGCCTTCCGAAACTGGAAACCCGGCAAGTGCGCACTCTTTAAAATTGGAAACAAAAGTACTAGGCTCTTCGGCGGGAGATTTCAAACTCTGATAAACGAAGTACCCTAAACTGCTAAAATTACCAACCCCACGATAATCCATATTGTTGTTTTATTTTTTTCTTCCATAATAATTTTTTATTAACTAGTAATAACAGAAATATCAGAAATAATTATTATCTTATTCCTGTGTCTATATTGAAGTTTACTGTACTTGTCTCAAACGATTTTATTGTCACAGGCATCTTCTCCCCCGCTTTGATGCCAGCCGGCACTATTTGCACGAAATAATTCCCGGGACCTAAGGCAATTTTATAATTACCCTCTGAGTCAATCTTTCCTTTTACATTTACTGAAACTTTATCACTATCATAGACAACTACTTCTCGAGAAGAATACGCACCTGGCGGGATAGGACATGGCTGTCCTATTTTCTCTGGACCGGGACAATTTGGTCCTATCGTCACATGTCCTGCCACATAACCAGCAGCAATTCTCGTCGGAGGATTAGTCTCAGAATTGGGATTTTCGATTACTTGCACAAAAAGTTCTCCAGATGTCGTACGACATTGTTCAGGATAACTTTCCATGATGGGATAGCCCGCTTGTTTACATTCTTCAAAATTTGTAATAGTCAAAGATTGATTGTCAGAAATATTGTTTTGAGATTGGTAAGCCCAAAGCATCAAACCCGCTAAAATCACCAACACCACGATAGAGATTAAGATTTTTTGATTGTTCATAAAAGTAAATAGAATAGATTATTGATAATCTCTATTATACCACAAAACAACATATATTAAAATAAATCCCTCAACCTATCATATATACTATATTAAGCTTTTGCATATATCAGCGATAGCGTATATATGTCACTAGTGACTTCCCTTCAGAGGCAACTTAAAATGACAAAAGAAAAGCCACTCGAGCACGAGACGAGGATGCCCGAGGGCTCTTCCTTGTTACGCGCCGAGTGGCGAGGATGATGAGATTACTTGCTGAAAAACGCAGCGACCTTCTGGAGGATACCGCGCGGTGCTGTCGGCTTCGGCGGGATTGGTCCGATCATCGATCGCAACTGCGCGATCGTGAAGCTGGACGCCTCCGGTGACACCATCATCTCTGGCTGATCGATGAGCGTGCGGACATAGAAGTGGCCATCCACCCACTTTGCCGACACGAATATGTATTTCGTGCCGTCAACCGTCGTATAGTACGGCTGCTCGATCTCGCCGAATGAAGTTTCGTACATCGTCACACCAGGCGCGACTTCGGTCGAGAACGTTTCCGGACCTTCGGTCGTGTGCTCCAGACGATACCCCTCTGGGAGGTACTCACTGAAGCTGTCACGCTTGGCGATCTGGTCGAGCTCCTCTAGCTTGATATGTCCCCAGTCCATGCCATAGCCCCCGACACCGCCACCGATGATAAAGTTGGCGATATCGAGGTCTTTGAAGAAGGCCGCGAGGCTCTCCTCGTGCGGAAGCGGTTTGTTGACCTCCTCTTCCTTGCGCTGGTACGCCCGCCGACGTTCCTCGGTCTCGCGTGCGATCGTCTCGATGAGAGGGCTCGTCGCGATCCGCCCGGCCTTCACCTCTGCCTCGAGCTCCAAGCTGCTCACTTCCACTTTCTTCTCGCGAAGGTTCGTGATCATGGCATTGAGCTCATCGGCATTCGGAGCGGCCACGAGTACTTCGTCTCTAAGCGCTTGCAACTTGTCGGCGCCGCCGAGCTGATCGGCGAGTTTGTCGAGGTGCCACTTGTCGCTGTCGTGAACGTTCTGTCGCGCTATGGTCCAACACGCACAGAGCGTACCGGGAAGGATCGTCTCGACATGTTCGAGGATCTTCATACCCCGCCAGGACTGAATCAGCATGTGGGGCGCGAGGAGACCCCAAAAGGTCCTTTTTCCCTCGTCGGGAAAGATGAGACCGACGCCCATCTGCGCGAACTCTCCTTCGCGATCCACACCGACGAATGGCACGACCTGCCTGGATTGTCCTTCGATGCTTTTCTTGGATTGAACACCACTGGTTGCAATAACTAAGCTCATGTCGCTCTCCTTTACTCAAACACCTTTCGGGCGTAGAGCCGTTGAGTCCTTTCGGACAGATTTAACATAACAAGAAGGTCGTAGCTATACCCATAAAACACTAAAATTCATTAGGGTCTTGTGGGTATAGCTACTTTTAGCAAGTAGTTTTTTTAAGGTACGTTTATCTACTTTGTATTACCATATTTAATAGGTTTTGTCAAACTCACCGTAATATCCCAAATAAGCTTTTGCATATATCAGCGATAGCGTATATATATCACTAGGATATTAATTGTTATTCTTTGCATTTTATTTGAAGTTCCGCTAAATCAGCCTTTGTAAGAGTTTGATTGTTTCCTTGATTAAAGCTATACATTATCGCTTTTGGATCATCCACGTGATCTAGGTTGAGTGCATGGCCAAGCTCGTGCGTGAGTACACGCACGAGCTTGGCCCGACTACTAAATTCATAAATATCTATTTGCCTGCTCCCGCCTTCCTCTATATACACACCCTCTTCAAAGGACTCCCCGCGTGAGACATTGACTGTATTATATTTATCAACAGACAAATTAAGCGTCCCCACCAAGCGATTCAACACTACGACAAGGGCATTGATTTCATTTGCCATCTCATTGATACGCACTTGCATGTCTTTTAATATTTTTGATTCAGCTTCTAGCGCCAAGCGATCTTGTTCCAATTTATTAAATTCTTCTTCTCCCGCCCCGCCTTTTTCATTCCAAAACTTCACTTCATTTTCATAAGCTTGATGTTTCTGATTAAAAGCTTCAACTCGCGCATTAAAAATACTTTTTTCTTTTTCGTATTTTGTTTTAAGCGCTGTAAATTTTGCTTTTAATTCATCATATGAAGCTCTGTTATCCTCTACTACAATGCCGAGACTCGCTAGTTTACTTGTGGCTTGTTGTCGATAGTCATAAATTAAATTAATTTTTAAAACATCTCTATCGGTATTGGCTGGTTCATAAGTGAAAAGATCTTCCCCATATGGTTTCTCCCAAATAGCTTCTGCGTCAACAAGTGCATTCAAAAAATAATCTTTTGAAATATTAAATTGCTTATCAAAAGTACCAAGAGAATACGGAATAGGTTCTTCGCACGGTGCTTGTGGTGAAATACTTTCTTTTACCATATTCCAAACAGGGAAAAATTGTTCACTTAGGGGAACTCTAAACTGATAAATTAATGCTCCTAAAATAATAAATAATATTAAATTTTTTAAAAATCCTTTCATAGCTATACAAAAATCATAGCATAAACAACGGTGCGCCGATATGAGTCCTCCAGGCTCACGTCGGCGCGATTCGTCTAGTAGAGGGGTTGGGTTTTTGCCCATTCCTCCCTCTCTATCTTGGCCCGCATCTTACGAACCGCGTGAGTTGCTTCTCTCTCGGACGTGGCCCTGCACGCAAGACAGATATGCCGACCGACTTTCCGGATAATAGCAGCGCAGGTCCACCCTCCCTGTGTAACTTTCTTCACCACCTTTCTGCTATTTTCCAGAACCGAAACCTCCTCCGCGGAGAAAGAAATTCCCTCCGGTTTGCTCATAGTACTCACCTCTCCATCTTCAATTATACTCCTATTTAAAATAGCTACATACTAGTAGAATCTTTCTTTTCTTCCTCAATATCAGACTGAGTAAAACTTCCTGTATCTTGGTTCACTTCTGGTCTTATCAAATAAAGTCTTCTGTGTTCATTGTCAAAACGAATACTATCTTTTCCGCCCTTCGCCTTGGGACCATTTTCAATTCTTGGTTTAAAACCCAAAATTTCCTTCACTTTTTCTTTGAGTGTCTCAACTGATTTAAAATAATCGTTCATTTTTCTTCTCTGTATCGTCATTTCTACCGGCGTCAGTTCACCAAGAGAGCCTCCGACAATTATGGCATCAATTGTTCCCGGTTCGCATTTTTCTTTCATCCTCAAAAGTTGTGTATTTAAATCATTAAGAAAAGGATATCTACGTCTTATTCGTTCTTTGTCATCTTCACTGGCAAAATCATAATCTTTCATGAAAACAACCATTCCGGGTGGTTGGTGAGCCAAGAATGAAATATTCTTTTTAGTTTGTTTATCCACACCTGAAACAACTAAACTGGTACACCTTCCTAGACCTTTAGAAGATTTATTATTTTTATCTATTGAGGAAATAACATACGTCGCTGGTCCGGCGGAAAAAAACTCTCCCTTCATCCCAGACTGATAGATACCGCTCTTCCAATCAGTCTCATGATAAACAGTCATATCAGAAATATCGGGGGTATATTGCTTTTGTTCTTTTTCTTCTTGTTTTAAAAAATCCTCCGGTGTTCCCACGCAAACCATAATAGGCTTCACTCCTTCTTTCAGATGTTCTCGTAGATTAGGAAATTTAAATTTTTCTCCCATATTTTATTTCTCGATTAGAGTGTAACGGTCCAAGATAGCTTCAAAGATGAGCGGAGCGACGATGGTAGCATCGGATTCAATCACGAACATCGGAGTTTCTTTCGTTAGTTTATCCCAAGTAATTTTCTCGTTCGGAGTAGCGCCAGAATATGAACCATAGGAGGTAGTACTGTCGGAAATCTGGCAGAAATATCCCCAAGGTCGCACCGGTTTTTTTAAATCATATTTAATTGAAGGCACTACACAAATCGGAAAGTCTCCGGAAATTCCTCCGCCAATCTGGAAGAACCCGAGCCCCGAGCCACCTTCTGAAAGCTCTTGATATTTATCATAAAGATACATCATATATTCCACGCCGGTTTTCACGACACTCGGCTTTATTTCTCCGGCCTTGCAATACCCGGCAAAAATATTTCCCAAGGTGGAATCTTCCCAACCCGGCACCACTATTTGTAAATTCTTTTTTGCTGCTTCCAAGAGCCAGCAGTGCTCCAGATTGCCCTC
>JBAZWP010000054.1:0-5299 GCA_041660345.1 Minisyncoccota bacterium | reverse complement strand
GCCAGCGATGATGTCTATCTTCGGGTACGCTTTACGAATCTTTTTTACGATATCGAGGACGCCTTTCGAATGTCCATGAGCTGTATCCACACAGATAACATCAACCCCAGCCGAAACCAACGCTTCAACACGGGTCAGAGCATCGACTCCAGTGCCAACAGCAGCACCGACGCAGAGCCTACCCTCTTTATCTTTCGTGGCATTGGGAAATCTTTTTGCCTTCACCATATCACGATAAGTAATGAGCCCTACTAATTTATTATTTTTATCTACTAACGGAAGCTTCTCGATACCGTGTTTCTGAAATAATGCATTTGCTTCATCAATACTGGTATTGGGCTTGCCAGTGATGAGTTCAGTCGTCA
The DNA here is from genome assembly GCA_041660345.1 of Minisyncoccota bacterium. Taxonomy (GTDB): domain Bacteria; phylum Patescibacteriota; class Minisyncoccia; order Phycocordibacterales; family UBA9973; genus UBA9973. Next base: position 4,934 of record JBAZWP010000054.1, on the reverse strand, counting down.
TCACTTCCTTAATTAAAATCTTTTCATTCTTCTCAAAACGTAAGTCACGATGAGTGACTATACCAAGTAACTTACCACTATCATCAACGACAGGCAGACCGCCGATGTTGTGTTTCTTCTGTATAGATAGAGCATCGCCCACGGTCGCGTTCATCTTTAGAGTTATCGGATCGGAAATTCTGCCAGATTCATAGCGCTTTACATGGGCAACTTCGGCCTGTTGGTCTTTGATAGGAAGATTTTTATGGATAATACCGATACCACCAACTTGTGCCATCGCTATCGCCATCCGAGATTCAGTGACAGTATCCATAGCGGCCGACATGAATGGAATGTGTAATTTTATATTTTTAGTTAGAGTGGTTTCTGTACTTACTTCTCTAGGTAAAACCTCGCTGTAATTAGGTACGAGCAGAATGTCGTCGAATGTTAAACCTTTGCCATTGTTCTTGGGTTCAGAAACTTTCGCCATAAATTCATTATATATAGTTTTCTTGATGAGTCAATTATTGTTTGTCTTATTAAGTATTATAGAAAGATTCCCAACCATCTTCGGTCTGCCCTAGCTTTCTTTCATTTTTCTTATCTTTCTTGGTCTTGCTAGTTATTTGTTCATCCCATTTTTTCTTTTCCTTATTAATTTCAGAATTATTAAAACTTTGCGTATTATTGTTCACTGCTGGTCTTAAAAAATACAATCTTCGATGTTCATTATCACAGAAGACATCATCTTGATTCAAAGTTGTTTTTGGTCCATTAATAATAATTGGTTCAAAACCTAAAGATTTCTTCACCTCATCGGTCAATAAAGATATTGAGTCGAGGTAATTTTTCGCAAAAGATATTTTCTTCTCGCTTTCATCTTCATCATAATTACCACCAACAATCACAGCGTCGATGGTACCGGACACACATCTTGACCTCATTTCTTCTAATCTTCGATTAAGATCAGCCACAAATTCCTCCTTTTTCTTTTTTAGAAATTTTTTAGGATCTTGGTGGGTTAAGAAAGAAATATTTCTCCCTGTTTCTTTATCAATACCTGTCACCACCAATCCCGTACAATCAAAGTAATCTCTGGAATATTTATTGGCTTCATCAATTGTAGATATTACATAGGTAGCTTCTCCCGCGTTCAAAAAATGTTGCTCGTTTAAACCCTGAAGCCTCTGATGGTAATCGATTCTTGCAACTCTAATATCTCTGCCATTAAATTGATGGTAGATATTTTCCTGATTTTGATTTTCGGGATTTTTATAATCAGTGTGAGTGTCTATACAAACCATAATAGGTTTTACGTCGGGATTTAAGTGCTTCGACATCGCGAACTCGACTTGATTGGTATTATTTATGCCTTCGTTCATAACCTTATTATACTATCATAAAATAGCATCACCACTGGACAAAGCCATAATATGGGGTATATAATTTCAGTCCACGCAGGATCATTGTGATCTCTTTCCGGAGAGCTACACATGAGTGAACAGCATCAGCCGGCGCAGGGCAGCATGTCGCAAGGTTCGAGCAAGCCCGCCACCGTCCTTCCCGTCGGGGTTCGCCGCCGAGACATTGCGGCTGTCCCGAAGGTTCGGGCATCGACCTTGTTCGACGAGGAAGAGCGGCACGCTCTCGAGGTCGCGAAGATCTTGGGTTCATCGTCCGCGGGACGGCCACGCAATGGTGGTCCGCATCGCCAGGCACGGCAGAACAACCCGCGTACGCGGGGCCACACCTGGCGAAAGCCGAGCTAGCGACCTGCGTCGCAGGAGAAAACGTCACCTCCTAAATAGTGACTGATCCGCATAGCAGTTGCATTACTTGCACTTGCATCACGAGACCCCGAAGATGAACGCGCTTGCGCTGTTCTCTCGGGGTCTCACTCATTAAGAGCACTTTATTCTTTATTTAACGCTTCGATTGGATTGAGCAACGATGCATTGCGTGCCGGGAAAACTCCGAAGACAATACCGATAATCATAGAGATGGATACAGAAATTACTATTCCATATAGAGGCACGACGAACTTCCAATCAAAATTGAAACTCTGGGCAACCTGCGAAACAATGAAAGCAAGTGAAGAACCTATTATTATACCCACCACACCACCGAGCAGTGTCAGAAGTATCGCTTCAATCAGAAATTCATAGAGAATGTCTTTATTCCGAGCGCCGAGTGCTTTCTTTAATCCTATCTCCCCGATTCTCTCTGTCACGATGACATACATAATATTCATCACACCGACTCCACCAACAATCAGAGATATGAATGCGATAGCAATGAGGAGGAAAGTCGTTGCATTGAGAATGGTATTAAATGTTTCCATATTTTGCGCCTGAGTTTTAACCATGAAGTCATCTTTACTCTCATCATTGATGTAATGGTTGTGACGCATAACGTCTTGTATGTCGAAAGCCGTGGTATCTGCCTTGTCTCCATCATAAAGCTCTGCCACCCCATAAATCAGATAGTCGATACCGAGCATCTTCTTTTGAAGGGTGATAATCGGTACGAAAATCTGCTCGTCATCGAATGCTCCAAGTCCTCCTCTTGGCTCATAGACACCTATAACTTCGAAATTATAATTACCAACACGAATAAATTTACCCAATGGATCTTCTTCTTTAAAAAAGTCTCTCGCAATGCCGTAACCCAAGACGGCCACCTGGGCCAAAGCTTTATTCTCTTCTTCGGTGTATGGTCTTCCAGAAGCGATGACTCCCCTGTCAACTTCGAAGCGCGAAGCGTCGGCACCTAGAATTAACGCATTTTTGGAGACATCACGATAGCTCGCAACTTGTTGGCCATAGAGTGCACCATAAGCATTTTTGACATTATCTATCTTTTTTATATCTTGAATATCTTTGTTTTTGAAAGTGTTTACAATCACAGCACTATTCGCCACACTGGACTCTAGTTCATTACTGTTTTCTCGACCCTTCGTCGAAGAAGGCAGTTTGACCTCGATAGTGATAGTATTACTGCCGAATAATTCTATCTGGGCATTGATGTAACTCTTGAACCCTTCGCCAAGCGAAAAAACCAGTATCACCGTTCCGATACCAATCATAATACCCAGAGTCGTCAGAAAAGTACGACTTTTGTTATGACTTATTCCCCTAATTGCTTGTAAAAAATATAATTTCATATGAGTAAGTTATTCATAACGCAAGGCATCGATGGGGTTAAGACGAGCAGCTTTTAATGCGGGGAATAAACCGAAAACAATGCCCGTCAGGGTTGAGACGAATATTCCGAGTGCAATCGAAACAGGCGAAATAACGAAAGACCAATCATAACCCGCATAGCGCGCGCCGAAAGCGATAAGGAAAGAAACAATGATTCCAGAAATGATTCCGACGATTCCACCAATACCCGTCAGAACAATAGCTTCGATTAGGAATTGATTGCGGATTTGTTTCGGAGTTGCTCCGAGTGCTTTACGTAGACCAATTTCTCGAGTGCGCTCCGACACCGTCACCAACATGATGTTCATAATACCGATACCACCCACAATGAGAGATATTCCAGCCATCAAACCGAGGAACAGACGAAGGGCGTCGGTGATATTGGTCAATATCTTTATTGCATCGGCTAAATTTTTAACAGAGAAGTCGTCGTTGTCAGCACTCTTAATATTATGATTATCTCGTAATATATTTTCGATATCGGCGATAGCTGTATTGATATTGTTAGAATTATTTACCTTGATTCTAATAAATTGGATATAATCAATACCCAGAATTTGCCTCTGTCCCACGATGAAAGGTATGAAAACCTGGTCATCTTGATTCTGGAAGGCGACGGTACCCAATTTCTCTTGTACCCCGACTACTCGGAAAGGAATACTAACCTTGTTCTCTCCGGAACTTTTTAATTTAACTATTTTCCCCAACTCACTTCCGTTAGGAAACAACCGTTCCGCAATATCGTAACCAAGCACGATTACGTTTGCTCCGGACCTACCCTCTTCTTCAGAGAAGAATACACCCTTCTCCATTTTCACATTTTGGACATTTGGATAACTTCCATAAGTGGCGGTGAAGTTCGTGTCCACTGACTCTTTGCCTGCTGTGACAGTGATACTTCCCCGCACGAAGGGCGCCACAGCTTCTATATTTCCTATTTTATTTTTATCTTGAATTGTTTCTAAATCTCTTAAAGACAAAGTTTTAACCTGGATTCCAAAAACGGCGGCTGGGGGTCCTTTTTCATTACTTTTGCCCGGCAATACTCCAATCATATTGGTTCCGAGTTTGGTGATTTGACCCAAGACCAGGGCTTGAGCCCCAGCCCCTAGGGAAATGATAATGATGACTCCCGCTACTCCAATGACGATACCAAGAATCGTTAAGAAGCTTCTACCTTTTCTGGAGAGTAGATTTTTGAGAACACTTTTTATATTTTTTATCCAATCGAACATATCAAACTTCTTCTTCAACTATTTCGGCCTTTCTTCGATGAGTCACGTGCTCGTCAGAAACTATTTCCCCATCTTTAATAGTGATAACTCTCTTGGCATGCTCGGCGACGTTGCGATCGTGAGTCACTAAGATAATTGTGCGTCCTTCATTGTTTAGCCTCTCTAAGATGTTCATCACTGTGGCGCCGCTCTTCGAATCCAAATTCCCGGTCGGCTCGTCAGCAAAGATAACCTTCGGATTGCAAACGAGGGCCCGAGCGATGGCCACGCGTTGCTTCTGCCCTCCTGAAATTTGATTAGACAAAAAATTAAGCCGATTGCCCAAGCCCACACTCTCGAGAGCTTTTGTCGCGAGTTCTACGTGATCTTTTTTCTTACTATAAGTTAGTGGCAAGATTACATTATCAAGAACTGTCGTGCGAGGAAGTAAATTGAAAGATTGGAAGACGAAACCAATTTTTTCGTTACGAATGTGTGCCAACTCATCATCGTTAAAATTAGTTGTATTGTCTTC
>JBAZWP010000053.1:0-5488 GCA_041660345.1 Minisyncoccota bacterium | reverse complement strand
GAACCAGATGGTGGACGAGGTCAATTCGATGGTCGCCGTACTTAACCGCCTAGCTAAAGACTTGAACATAAACGTCGACCAATACAATACTATCGGTGCTGCCCGTGGAGAGACCTTCGAAGAGGGGGTTTATCGTGAGATGGGTGTTGATACGGAGATAGATATTTATGAATTCAGCAACAGGACGAAGCTGGTGCGGGTGCTCGCCCACGAGCTGGGGCACGCTCTTGGCCTCGGCCATGTGCCTGACCCGAAGGCCATAATGTATGAGAAAAATCAGGATAACTCTGAGACGCCGACTGAAGCTGACCTTTCTGCACTACGCACTATATGCGAAGCAAATTAGTGGTGATATAATTAAAGTATTATAAAACCCACGCCGAAAGCGGGGCAAACTAACTTATTAATCATATGGATATAATACTATTGGTTGCGAAAGTTATGGGTATCTATTTGTGTGTGAGTGGTCTCGTGCTCGTTTTTAAAGGTCAGACTCTCACGCAACTTTTAAAAGATTTCTTCGACCATCCAGCCGTCGTTTACTTAACTGGTATTATTCTCATCTTCCTATCGTCAATCTATCTTCTCCAGTACAACATCTGGGAGGGGACGAGAGAGACCATCGTTACCATCTTCGTCTGGTTAGTCGGCATCAAGGGATTGATGTATATCTTCTTTCCAGAGATGTTGAATAAGTGGACAGAGCGAAAATTCAGAGGTCCGCTCGTAGTCTACGGCATTGTCGCCATCATCATCGGTCTGTATCTATTCTTCTTGAAGTAAATTATAATGTAAAGATGCAGCAAAGAAGTCCATTAGAAAGAATAGAAAAAACACCAGAGAAGAGCATCCAAAAAACACCGGAAGTCTTTTCTGTTACCGACCAATTTCTTTTTGATGCCACGACTTCACCTGAAGTTGTTGCTGCCTTTAAATCGAGTCCCGACGAGAAAGTGTCTTGTAAAGCCATAGCCGATGCTTTACAGATTATGCTTGTAAAGAAAGACCTCGGTATATTCGAGCAATGGAAATTAGATATCATGGCAATGATGATTTATGAGAGATTATCTAGTAATTAAATAATGCTTGATTGAGTAGCTTTTTCTTGAAATAGGAAATTTGAGGTATACTGGAAGGATGCAAGAAAGATATTCTTTAAAACAAGCACAAAACGAGGCTGAAATTATCAAAGTTCTACAAGGAGGTGAGCCGACTCGGGAATCTTATGAGGTGGCTGATTTTATCGTGGATATAATGCACAACATTATTCCCCAGGCGACAGATATGCCAGAAGTTCAAGAAGCCGCGAAGCTGGACAAGAGTGTGGCGGAGAAAAAAATTGCTGCGATTTTAATGGAAAAGTTTCCAGACGAGTTGAGCATTTTCAAGGGTCATCCCCACATGGTAGAGACAATAGCGGGTAAAGTTTTTTTGGAATTAATAACGAGTTATAACACAAGAGTAAAAAGAAATTACGAAGGTGATTTTATGATTGATGATGTGGTGGCTGAGATAGCGGAACACGATGGATGGGAAGCGTCTGATTTGAAAGTTTCTTATATAGAGAGAGATATCAATGATGAAGTCATTGCCATCGTCGTCGAGCCGAAGAAGCCCGAAGTATCGATAGAACGCTTCGGTAAATATGTTTTCTATCGTTTGCAATATCCAGTACAGAGTACCAAGACGGGTGAACTTTCAGATGAGAATCCCATAATCGAGAGGGGAATGGATGACTCAGATGCAGAAGAGTTAGACGAACACTATTTTCAACTTTTCAGTAACATTGATGCCGAGTCAGCTGAACGCATAATGGCTTCTCCAGAATTCGATGCGAAATATGCCGAACACCGACAAGAAGAAATTTTCTTAGAATTTGAAGATGGAAAGTGGCATAGTCGAACTATTTTTTGATTATTATTAATTTTTAACCAATTTTTTATGTTAACAAACATTGCATTTGTCTTGTTGGCTCTCTGGCTTTTAGGTTTTATGGGTTTCCATGTATTGGGTGGTTTTATTCATATATTACTTGTAATAGCAGTTATACTGTTTTTGCTTCGTGTTATTCAAGGGAAAAATCCATTAAAATAGGAAGATGGAGTATATACATGTCAAAGTGACAGTCGGGGCGAAAAAGGAGAGCTTTGTTGAAAAGAACAAAGACCATTTCGTGGCGTCAGTGAAAGAAAAGGCCGAGCGCAATATGGCCAATACTCGCATCCTCGCCCTCGTGGCAGAGCATTTCAAGGTGTCAGTAAAAAAGGCGCGAATTGTGAATGGACACAGGAATCCCAGTAAGTTAATAGTTATTGATTAATGAAAAAACATATAGATATAAAAATTCACGGGAGAGTGCAAGGGGTGCTTTTTCGGGTGACTAGTCGGATAAAGGCTAGAGAACTTAACTTGCACGGATGGGTGCGGAATGAGAAGGATGGGACGATAAGTATGGTGGCCGAGGGAGAGGACAAAGATTTGCGGAGTTTCATCGAGTGGTGCAAGTATGGGCCCGATACTGCCGACGTCGAGAAAGTGGACATAGACTGGCGGGAGCACACGGGAGAATTTAATGATTTTGAGATAATTCGATGAAGAAGATTTTAAAGAATAAACCCAAGAAACGGACCGGTCGCGGTAAAGCAAGAAAAACTTTTAAATTCAAGAGCAAAGTGAGTGTGTGGAACGCAGGCAACTTCGAGCGGACGGATGACAGCAGTCAGTGGCGCTTCGCGCGAGTACCGGAGAATATTTCTGCACAGATTAAGGAGATGCAGAAGGGGCGACTCCGCCGAGGCTGGGGCGCGGTGTATGCGCGGGCAAGAGTGGGGAAGAGTGAGTGGGTGACTTCGGTCTTCCCCGACAGGCATTCGGCGACTTATATCTTGCCACTTAAAAAACAAATCCGCTATCAAGAGAATCTCTACGATGGCATCGACCTCAAGGTTGCTATGGAAATCTGGTTTTAATTTAAAATGGTGCTAATATAAAGGTATTATAATTTTAGCTAATTTTTATGGACTATTTAATTTATTTTCTCGTGGTTCTCGTTTTGTCCAGCGTTCGCCAGATTAATCAATACCAGAGAGGGGTTAAGTTCACCTTGGGCAAATTTACTTCCATCATGAATCCCGGATGGCGCATCGTCTGGCCCATCATTCAGAGTTATCAGAAAGTCGATATTAGAATAAAAGCTGTAGATGTTCCAGACCAGAATGCCATCACCCGCGACAATGTCTCGGTCAAGGTCAACGCAGTTATTTATTACAAAGTTAGTGAAGCTGAAAAAGCAATTATCGAGGTGGAAGATTTTCGTTACGCTATTTCTCAATACGCTCAGACCACGATGAGGAATATCGTCGGTGAAGTCACTCTCGATGAATTACTTTCTAGCCGAGACAAGATTGCCGACAGAATCCGAGAGATAGTAGATAAAGAGACAGATGCCTGGGGTTTGAAAGTTCAGAACGTTGAATTGAAAGATGTCAGTCTTCCTGCGGAGATGGAGAGGACGATAGGTAAGCAAGCTGAAGCCGAGCGAGAGAAGAGAGCGGTGATTATCAATTCCGAAGGAGAGCTTGCGGCATCTGCCAACATCGCTCAAGCCGCCCAGATGCTGTCTGCCACTCCTGGGGCTCTGCATCTACGAACTCTTCAATCCATCAATGATATGTCTTCTGACCAGAGCAACACAGTTGTCTATATGGTCCCAGTCGAAGTTCTGAAAGCATTCGAAGGTTTCGCCAAGAAATAAAAAGTAGGAATATTTCAAATTTGTAGTATAATCACACTATTAGTAATTAATTAAAGTAATTTAATCCAATGGCAACATTAAAAGCTTTGTGTATGAAGTGTAGAGAGAATAACAAGCCAACGATGCAAGATATGACCAACCCAGTCGTTACGAAGAATGACAAGGGCCGCTATTCTGCGAAGGGGACTTGTGCTAAGTGCGGAGGCAATATGTTCAAGTTTATGTCTGAGGCCGACGCTAAGGGTATGATGTAGTTACTAGCTCATTAAATTTTCGAATATCAACTTTTCTTCGGTACGGATTTCTTGAAGCTTAAGAAATCCTGAAGTTCTCGGCTCGTCAGCCTCGAAACCCCTACGAAAAGCTATATTCGAAAACAACAAAATTATATGGCTAAAGGAGACGGACATCGCAAAGAAAAAAAGAAACCAAAGAAGAATAAGTAAAATAAATAAATCAAAAAGCCCCTAAGGGGGCTTTTTGATTGTTGACTTTTGTTGGGGTAAATTTAAAATGAAAGGAGAGATGTATCCTTGCGACGACGTCGCGTACTCAGCGCGGGAGACGAAATGGTGGAGCAATTGCTTGTCACCATCCTTGCTTGGGTCGCGACTTTCATTTATTTGAGTCGCGCCATCAAGGATGTGAGGAAAGAAGAAAGCCCGATTCGTAACATGGTAACCGGGCTAGTGTCGTTGATGGTTGTATTGGTAGTGGCGACGCTGCGGTCCTACCAGGCAGTCTCGGTGATTCTGATTGCCCTGGCGGCTCTTGCTGCTTTTGTTGTTCTGCTCTACATGGTGGTTGTGATTGGGGGCAGGGCGTCAGAAGAGAACAGCAGTTAGTCAATCGAGGGAGGAAATCGTCTGGACCCCGTTAAAGGAAGAGCACTCCGTGCCATCCTCGACGGGGCCTCTTCTTTTGTATATAAAATAAGGGTTTTTCTTACGCTTGACTTGGTATCAAGCTTGCTATATACTTGCTTTCAGTGACGTCTAGTCCATTTTGGATTATGGCGTTTTTGTTTCAATGTCTTTTGACAATTGAATAGCTCCGGCACTATGAGTTTCATGGGTCGGGGCAAAATTGAGAACCCCCTCTTTTCAAATAGAGGGGACGCAAGTCTCAAATGTTTATCTCGACGAGTGAGGAGCATATGTAAATTTATTTACATAATGTCCGAACGAAATCGAGCTATGGAATTTTATATTCCATATTTCATAAATAATTTTTAGAGAGCGAAGTTCAGACTCTAACGGACAACAAAATGCTAATTGTAAAATTGCTGTGTTTTGTTTTGTTTCGTTCTAACAACTTTTAGTTAGAGTTTGATCCTAGCTCAGGATGAACGCTGGCGGCGTGGATAAGGCATGCAAGTCGAACGGACTTTCTAAAACTCGAGATGAGATTATATCAAGTCAAAGGTCGTAGAAAGTTAGTGGCGAACGAGGTAGTAATACATAGGTACTTCCCCCAAAGTCTTGAATAATCCGTCGAAAGACGGACTAATACAAGATGGTCTCGCAAGAGTAAAGTTTTAACGCTTTGGGAAAGGCCTGTGCGGTATCAGCTAGTTGGCAGTGTAAAAGACTACCAAGGCTATGACGCCTAGGGGAGGTGAGAGCCTGACCCCCACCGATGGTACTGAGACACGGACCATACACCTACGGGTGGCTGCAGTCGAGAATCTTCCACAATGGACGAAAGTCTGATGGAGCGACGCCGCGTGATTGA
>JBAZWP010000052.1:0-5632 GCA_041660345.1 Minisyncoccota bacterium | reverse complement strand
AGGTGACGCATACTATTCCGGAACGTTTAATGCGCGACCAAGTGCTGGATTCTATGGAGCTCGAACGTGAGCGGGGAATCACAATAAAAATGCAACCTGTGAGAATGGAATATGCTTTGGGCGCCGAAAAATATGTCTTAAACCTCATCGATACTCCTGGACACGTGGATTTCTCTTATGAGGTTTCTCGCGCCCTAAAGGCCGTAGAAGGCTCTATTTTGCTTGTAGATTCGACCCAGGGCGTCCAGGCTCAAACCCTTACTACGCTTGCCTTGGCGCGGGAAGGGGCAAATGAAGGTAAGCAAATCATACCCGTATTGTCTAAAATTGATTCACCACTTGCAAGGGTAGAAGAAGTTAGAGAAGAGGTAATGCAGTTGCTTAATTGTAGTGCTGACGAGGTACTCCTCGTCTCTGGACGCACTGGTGAAGGTGTAGAAAACTTGTTGCAAGAAGTCATCAATAGAATCCCTGCGCCAAAAGAAACATATGAGGGTGATAATAATTTACGAGCTTTGGTTTTTGATTTTAAATATTCAAATCACCGTGGTGTGATTGTTTTCGTGCGCCTGCTTGATGGGAAGGTTAGGAAGGGCGATAGTCTACTGTTTTCAGTATCGGGTGAAAAATTTAGTTCATTAGAAGTTGGAACTTTTTCTCCCGAAGAGACACCTCGCGAACACCTGTCTTCTGGTGATACTGGTTATATCGTGACGGGTATCAAGAGGCCGGGTATCGCATCGGTTGGAGACACCATTACCAGTGTCAAGAACCCCTTACCCGCCTTCCCTGGATATTTACAACCCCTACCGGTGGTCTGGGCTTCTGTTTTCCCCGAAGATGCAGACGACTTCGCTGAATTAAAATTGGCTCTTGGTAAGTTAAAACTTTCTGATTCCGCCTTCTCTTTTGAAGAAGAAGCAAGTGGTTCGTTGGGTAAAGGTTTTCGTTGTGGCTTCCTCGGCATGCTCCATTTGGAAATAATTACCGAAAGATTGCGTCGTGAATTTAATCTAGACTTAGTTATCACCACACCATCTATTACTTATGAAGTATTACTCAAAAATGGCAAAAAAGAAAAAATCTACTCGCCTTATTATTTCCCAGATGATGGAAACATAGAAAAAGTTTTAGAGCCGTGGGTTGACCTGAAAATCATTACCCCTGTTCAATATGTCGGCAATATTATGCAACTCCTTTTCGACCATGAGGCTGAAGTGGGGGATACGGAAAATTTTGGCGATAATCGTTCAACTATATCTATAAAAATGCCACTCCGAGAATTGATGCGCAATTTCTTCGATGAATTAAAAAGTACTTCTTCCGGATATGGTTCTATCTCTTATGAAATAGGGGAGATGCGTGATGCCAATGTCACTAGACTGGACGTATTGGTAGCTGACGAAATAGTCCCAGCTTTCTCGAAAGTTATATCCAAAAAAAGAGCCGAAGAAGAAGCCGAGAATGCTGTAGAAAAATTGGCAAAAATATTACCAAGACAAATGTTCTCTTTAAAAATTCAAGGTATGGCCCTGGGGCGTATCATTTCTTCACGTTCTCTTTCGGGTATGAAAAAGGATGTTACCCAGCATATGTATGGTGGAGACATTACTCGTAAAATGAAACTGCGTGAAAAACAGAAGAAGGGTAAGAAGAAAATGAAGGAGCGGGGCAAGGTAAATATACCCCAAGATGTCTTCTTGAAGATGATGCGCGGGGGTGAAAATTAGTTTACTTGATAGAAAAGATTGGAGAATAGAGCAAAATCATACTGACGATGATGAGGACACAGACGATTGTCCAGATAACTTGCACCTTCTTTTGATGTTTTTTATTGAAAAGCATATACTTAATATATCATAATATGAAGAATTTTCAAACGAAAAGAAAAAAGTCATTTTGGCGGTCATGGATTTTCTTGATGTTTTTCTTTGCAATTATTTTAATTTTTGCGTGGAATGTTTTTGTTTTTTGGCAAAAAATGCAAGATACTAGCAAGAACAGAAGGATTGCTGAAGATAAGTTGAGTCAATTACAGAAACAAAGAAATGAATTAACTGATGATATTGCTAAATTGAACACCGAAGCGGGGGTAGAAGAAGCCATCCGTGATAAGTTCGGACTAGTGAAAGAAGGAGAAAACATGATTGTGATAGTCGAAGACAAGAACAAAGAGGCGCCTCCCATGCCGTCTCGATTCTCTAGATTTTGGGGATATTTAAAGGGTCTTTTTGAATAATTATGTATATGTTACAATAGTATTATGAAAATTATACTCTTTGAAGTGGCCAAGGCTGAGCAAGACTTTTTTATAAAATCACTAGCAGGGCACGAGGTCGTTTGTTATGAGGAAAAGTTAGAAAACGAAAATATAAATCTAGCGAAAGACGCTGAGGCTATTTCTGTTTTCGTCAATTCCGTCATCGACCAGAAGATCGTAGACGCTTTACCCAACCTCAAGTTCATCTCTACACGCTCTACAGGTTTCGACCACATCGATGTGAAATATTGCGGTACCAAGAATATCTTAGTCTCGAATGTTCCAGCTTACGGTTCATATACAGTTGCCGAGTTTGCTTTCGGGTTGATTCTGAATCTTTCTCGAAAAATAGTTCTAGCCAATACCAAGATTCGTGAAGGTAATGATTTCAGTATCAAAAGTTTATGTGGCTTCGACTTAGTTGGTAAAAACATCGGTGTCATCGGTACTGGTAAAATAGGCAAGAACGTCATAAAAATAGCGAAAGGTTTCGGGATGAATGTTTTGGCCTATGATTTATACCCTGACGCGACTTTTGCGCAAGAGCATGGTTACGAATATAAAAGTCTTGAAGAAGTACTCGCTCTGTCTGATGTTATAACTCTGCACGCTCCCTATACAAAAGAAAATCATCATTTAATCAATAAGGAGAAATTTTCTTTAATGAAGCGTGGCGTGTACATCGTGAATACGGCTCGGGGAGAACTGATCGATACCGACGCATTAGTTTGGGCGCTTGGTGAGGGAATAGTCGCTGGGGCTGGACTCGATGTCTTGGAAGGGGAAAGAGAATTAAAAGAAGAAATAGAAATACTATCTTCTCCTGAAAAGGCTAATCTGGTCAAGAATTACAAGACTTTATTGGAAGATAGAGCGCTCATCGAAATGCCAAATGTGATTGTCACACCCCATGTTGCTTTCTACTCCAAGGAGGCAGAAGGAGAAATAGTTAAAACTACTATTGAGAACATCCAAGCATTCATCTCCAATAAACCCATAAATTTACCTAAATAGTAATGAAAAAGTTTATCCAAAATTTTGACGAGCTAGCCACAAATAAAAATCGCGAGTTGGTCCTCAGTGTCGTTGAGGCGGGGTTGAATGCTATAAACACCGAGAACATTGTGCTCAATTCCTTGAAGCTTGAAGGAGATATTCTAAATATAGAGGGGCAATCTTTTGATCTGTCTAAGTTTAATAAAATAAAAGTTGTCGGTTTCGGCAAGGCTTCGTGCGATGGGGCTCTCGCCCTAGAGAAGGTTCTAGGTTCCAGAATTGTAGAGGGGGCAGTTATCGGTTTGAATAAAGTTACTTCCCAGTATATTGAAACTTTTTCTGGCACGCATCCAAGACCGAGTGGAATAAATATTGGAGCTGGCCAAAAGATTTATGAAATCATTAAAGATTCAAACGAAAATGATTTGATTATTGCCCTGGTCTCGGGTGGTGGTTCGGCTCTACTCTGTTATGACCAGAAGGAATGCGAGCAAGGAGCCATGCTTTATGATTCGTTCCTAAAATCTGGTCAAACGATAACTGAAATAAATACAATCAGAAAACACCTGTCGGTATTAAAGGGCGGTGGCTTGGCGAAGATAGCATACCCCGCTACAGTTGTCGGTTTAGTTTTTTCAGACATACCTGGAAGTCGTTTCGATGATGTGGCTTCAGGTCCGACGTATAAAGATAAGACAACCACTCTCGATGCACAAAAAATCATCGATAAATATAATCTAGGAAATTTTAATTTAATCGAAACGCCAAAAGAGGATAAATATTTTGAAAAGGTCCACAACTTTGTTTTGGTTTCTAACCAGACGGCGGTGGAGGCGATGGCGAAGAGAGGGGAGTCTTTGGGTCTGAAAACGAAAATAATTTCAACAGAGTTGTATGATGAAATAAACGTAGCCGTGGATAAAATATTTTTTGCCAGAGAAAAAGATACATTAGTTCTCGCGGGCGGCGAGCCCAGTGTGGTGGTGAAGGATGGTGGAAAGGGTGGGCGCAATCTACATATGGCTCTGACCGCTATAAAGAATAAAATGGTTGACGAAAATTCTGTATTCGTATCTTTAGCCTCGGACGGATTAGATAACAGTGATGTCGCGGGAGCCTTGGTAGATAAGGATATTTTAGAGAATATTGGAAAGTTAGACCTTAACGTTGACGAATATTTAGAGAGTTTTAATTCTTATAATTTTTTCCAGAAAGCTGGAGGTATGATCGTGACAGGACCCACTGGCTCCAATGTTTCTGATTTGATGATTCTACTTAGTAAAGAATAGTTTATTCTTTACCCACAGCTTCGGAGATATTTCTGTATCCATCTCTTTGTAAGAGAGTTACTAATCCTTGGTTTATTTCGCTGATTACTTGTGGACCTCCATAAATCATTCCCGTGATGAGCTCTAATAGTGTTGCCCCAGCTTTTATTTTCTCATAAGCGTCATCAGCATTAAAGATTCCACCTGAACCAATAATTATTTTCTTACCCGCATAAAATTTATAAACTCTTCTTATCATTTCAGTAGAGAGTCCATCTACTACTTTGCCAGAGAAACCACCTTTTCCAGTATGGTTCCATAAGTTTACTTTAGTTAAGTTGGTACAAACGAAACCATCCACATCATATTTCTTACAAACTTCTAAAATACTATTTAATTGTGCCTCAGGTAGGTCAGGAGATATCTTGATAAAGACTGGTTTATTTTTCGGAATAGAAAATATCTTTTTCAAAAGCAAATCGAGGTTTTGGGGCTCAGCGAATACTGGCTTCTCCTCACAAGTGTTCGGGCAACTGATATTGATGGTGAAAAAAGAGCCCGTGTCTTGGAAAATTTTATACGTAAAAAAATAATCTTCAATTCCTTTATTTACTTCGGAAGTTTCAGGAGAATTTGTTTTGGCTATATTGATACATACTGGGAGATCCCAGACTTTGTTTTGTAATTTATTGTGTAGTATTTCTGCACCCAAATTCTTAAGTCCATAATTGACTCGCAGAGATTGGTGTTCTGGCAATCTGTATAGTCTTGGTCTTTGATTTCCATCGTAAGGCTTCCTGGTAATTGAGCCAATTTCTGTAAACCCAAAACCCACTGAAGGCATGATATCAATTAAGGTTGCATTTTTATCGAAGCCGGCAGACAGACCAATGGGGTTGCTAAAATTTATTCCCAAAACATTTTGTCTAAGAGATGGATGGGAATAGTTAAAAAACAAACTAGTGAAATATCGAGTTACTTTATACCTACCCAGCAACCTCCCCCAGATAATTACAAAATCGTGGGTATCCTCAGGGTCAAAAAGGAAGAAAATGGGCTTTACAATCCATCTATACATATTGTTTATTAAATAATTCCGAGCTTTGAT
>JBAZWP010000051.1:0-5788 GCA_041660345.1 Minisyncoccota bacterium | reverse complement strand
GAGATGTATTCCAACCTTGTGCCACTCGGTGTAAATATCCCCGACGGTTTCGCATTGACGGCCGATGCCTATCGCCACTTTTTTAAAGATACTGGTCTAGATGAAAAAATTAAAGAAATTTTGAGCGACCTTGATACAAAAGATATCTACAATCTACAAAAGCGTGGTGAGAAATGTCGCAAGGCTATTTTGAAAGAGAAGTTGCCGCAGGACTTGAAAGACGTAATTGCCAAGTCATATGAAAAGTTGGGAGAAAAATATGGTAAAGATTTGGCCGTAGCCGTGCGTTCTTCAGCCACTGCCGAAGACTTACCGGGAGCATCATTCGCCGGCCAGCAGGAGACTTATCTGAATGTGCACGGTATTGATAATATTTTAGAAGCGACTAAGAAATGTATCGCTTCACTTTTCACCGACCGAGCGATTTCTTATCGAGCGGACAAAGGATTTTCGCATTTTGATGCAGCTCTCTCTGTTGGCGTGCAGTGCATGGTTCGTTCTGACTTATCTGCCTCTGGAGTGGCTTTCACCATCGACACCGAGACAGGTTTCGATAAAGTTATTTTAATAAATGGAATTTATGGCCTAGGAGAATTCATCGTCCAAGGTAAAGTTATCCCTGACGAATTTATAGTATTTAAGCCCAGCCTAGAAAATAATAATAAAAATCCAATCATTGGCAAAAATATCGGAAAGAAAAATATAAAACTTATTTATGCCAGGAATGGGACCAAAGAAGAGAAAGTTTCCGAAGAGGAGCAAAAGAAATTCTGCATTACCGACGAAGAAGCCATAAAGTTAGGTAGATGGTGTCTCCAAATTGAAAAGTACTTCTCCGCGAAGCACGGCCACTATCAGCCGATGGATATTGAATGGGCGAAAGATGGGAATACTGGAGAATTATTTATTGTCCAAGCACGACCCGAGACAGTTGTGTCGAGTCAAGATCACAACGTTTTGAAAGAGTATCGTCTAGAAAAGACTAGCAAGGTTCTCGTAGAGGGTATCGCTGTCGGTTCAAAAATTGGTGCCGGGAAGGTACGTGTTTTAAGTAGCGCAAAAAATATTTCTTCTTTTCAAAAAGGAGAAGTCTTGGTTACAGAGATTACCGACCCAGACTGGGAACCTATTATGAAAATAGCGAGTGCTATCATCACTGACAAGGGTGGTAGGACTTCCCATGCTGCCATTGTATCTCGTGAGCTCGGTATCCCTTGTATTGTTGGATCCAATAATGCAACCAAAGTATTGAAAGATGGGCAAGAAGTAACCGTTGATTCATCTTCTGGCCAGGTGGGGAAAGTTTATGAAGGAATTTTGCCATTTAAAATTGATGAACACAGATTGGACAATATGCCGAAGATTAATACTAAAATTATGGTAAATATCGGTTCTCCAGATGAAGCCTTCAAGAGTTGTCACTTGCCAGCACAGGGAGTAGGTCTAGGGAGGCTTGAATTCATCATTGCTTCTCATGTTCGTGTTCATCCAAACTCTTTAATCAATTACAATAAATTAAAAAGTGAAAAGAAGACTCCCTATATTGAAAAACTACTACAAGAAATCGACAATTTGGCATACGCGTATCCCGATAAGTCACAATTCTATGTAGACGAGCTTGCGCGAGGTATTGCGAAAATTGGTGCAACTTTCTACCCACATCCGGTTATAATTCGTTTCTCTGATTTCAAGACTAACGAATACAGAACACTTATCGGTGGAGAGCTTTATGAACCACAAGAAGAGAATCCAATGCTCGGCTGGCGTGGAGCATCTCGCTACTATGATCCGAAGTTTAAAGAAGCTTTCGGTCTCGAATGCAAGGCGATGAAAATCGTGCGCGAAGATATGGGTCTAACGAACGTCGTACCGATGATCCCGTTCTGCCGAACACCCGAAGAAGGACAGAAGGTGATAGAAGTGATGAAAGAAAATGGTTTAGATAGAGGGAACGACTCAAGTTTGAAAATTTATGTTATGTGTGAAATACCATCCAATATTCTTCTGGCCGATGAATTCCTTGAAATTTTCGATGGTATGTCCATCGGCTCGAATGATTTGACCCAGCTTACTCTCGGACTTGATCGTGATTCTGGAATAGTCACGCATATTTCAAATGAAAATAATCCGGCGGTGAAAAAACTGGTGGCGGAAATTATTAAAAAGTGTAAAGAAAAAGGTAAGTACATCGGCATTTGCGGTCAGGCACCCTCAGACTATCCGGAATTCGCGCAATTCCTTGTGAATGAAGGAATAGAAAGTATGTCGCTCAATCCAGACACGGTGATAAAGATCATCATGGCATTAGGTAATAAATAAATTGTGCGGGATGCGGGAATCGAACCCGCGTCTCAACCTTGGGAAGGTCGCATCATACCACTAAACTAATCCCGCATATTAGAAAATATATCTTTATTTTTGTCGATTGACAAGTATGCTATAATAGAGATATTAAAAGATAATTTATAAAAAAGTATGAAAAATGTAACAATTTATTCAACCCCCACTTGTCATTTCTGCCATATGGCGAAGGACTTCTTTAAGGCAAATAACGTGGCTTTCACAGACTACAATGTGGCTACTGATTTGGAGAAAAGAAAGGAAATGGTACAAAAGAGCGGCCAAATGGGTGTACCAGTCATAATCATTGAAAACGACCTTATCGTGGGCTTTAATCAGCCCCAAATAGCCAAATTGTTGGGTCTTTAGTAACTTTCTTGTGCCCTCACTCCGAATCGAACGGGGATCTATTCCTTAGGACGGAACTGTTCTATCCATTGAACTATGAGGGCTTATAGGCCTTATAATAGCAGATAAAAACCATATTGAAAATTGGTTTTTTGTGTTATTATGTGCGTATGATGAAAGGCCCAGATAATACAATAAAGCCAGGTAATCCAGATGATTCAAATCGTGATATTTTAGAGTTAAGAAAAGAAAATGAACAACTTAAAATCACCTTGGCTGATAAAGATAAAGAAATTGCTCATCTTCGAGAAATGGTTGGTAGTGATCCATTAGTAAATGAAGCTCTTAATCGTGCTTTTCTGACTTCTATTTTGGAGGGTTATATTAGACAATTAAATTCACCTGAAGCAGATGATCGTAAATCTCCGATGGTTCAGTCGTTGATGGTTGTTTTTATGGATGTAGATAATATGAAATATATAAATGATGAGTATGGTCATATCGCAGCAGGAGATAAGGCTCTTGCTCTTGTGGGGAAACGTTTAAAAGAAGCGACACGACCAGGTGACCCGATTTCTAGGATTGGCGGAGATGAATTTGTAGTTGTGTTGCCTTTTTACGAGGCAGTTGATTTTGAGAAAAAATTTAAAGAAATTCAACATGAAGTCAGTACTGGTTTATTTGTTGAAGTGGAAGTTGGAAAGGAAGGTGTTAAAAGAATTGAAAGAGTTCCTTTTACAATTTCAATGGGATTTGAGAAGGTGGAACGAGATACCAAAATAACCGTTGAAGAAATTCTTGCAGAGGCTGACCAAAAAATGTATAAAAGTAAAGCAAAAGGAAGAGGATTAAGATTAGAAGAATAAAATATGCTAGGAAATCACAAACCATATAGAATAGAACCTTTTATGGGTAAGGGGATGAAAGGCAAATTTGAAACTCTATCTTGGCAGATAGGAGCTGGGCATGCTATCAGTCTCGCTGTCCTTAAACACGCTTTGGAAATCGGAGAGATAACTCAAGAGCAATTTGATGATTTGTTAGACAAGCGCATAAAATGGGTTCAGGCAAAACAAGAAGAAGCTACCCGTGCCGGCAACCAAGACCTTCTCGTCGTTTTATCAAAAGAAATGAAAGAATTAAATGAACAAAGTTAACCCTTTTTTTTATTTAAATAATATGCTAAATTGTAGTCTATGGATGAAGAGACAAAAAAGCTTTTAGAAGAAACCTTCGCCCTGGCGAAAGAAAATAATAGCATGCTTCATTCACTTAGGCGCTCGATGCGCATGGCTCGCTTTATGAGCCTTTTGTATTGGGTTTTCATCATCGGCTCAGCCCTTGGTGCATATTACTTCCTACAGCCCTATATAGACCAATTAAAGAGTATATATAGCAGTACAAGTAATTTCTTTAATTAATTACATTACTTGCCTAGGTAGCTCAGTAGTAGAGCGTTCCCCTGAAGAGGGACAGGTCGGGTGTGCGATTCACCCCCTAGGCACATAAATTAAAAACACCCCATTTCGGGGGTGTTTTTAATTGTGTGTTAGATTGATTTAACTTTTACATTATTTCTTTTCTCTCGGTCTACTTTCTGGAGCTTGATGGTTAGTAGCCCATGCTTTTCTATCGCCTCAGCTTCTTCCGGCTCTACTTCTTGTGGGAGCATTATGGTGCGAGAGAAGCGACCCCAATATAGTTCCTTGGTAAAATAATTCTCTTCGTCGATGTTTCTTGTCTCTTCTCTTTTACCACGGATGGTTATCATATCGCGAGCGAGAGTTAATTCTAAGTCTTCAGGCTTTACACCGGCGACCATTGTCTGAATCACTATCTCAGTGTGAGTCTGGTAGACATCAACAGTTAACTCTGCTTCTTCATTTTCTTCCTCCATCCAGTTAGCATTTTCTTTTTTTGAATTTTTGTCAGGATGGTTAGAATTAACCATTATTTTTTTGGTTTCCTTTTCTTCTTCTTCGTCGTGCTCGACGCTACCAGTAAGTCTTTCAAAAAAACTTCTTTTTCTATGTTCCATATATTTTTACGAGTGTTATTGTCCACTCATTCTTCTTAACTTTTCAAAAAGTAACATAATAATAATTGTAACGACCCAAAGAAAAACAAACACCTTTAAGAAATCACTTCCGTTATTCTTCATTATAAAAAAATTAAAGACACTATGCAAGGTGATAGCGACGAAAAGCCCTAAGAATATGTATATTTTCTTCCTATAACTTTCCATAAAATAAGAAAGTCCCATCGCGATACCGACTATTCCACTCGAGACAGTGTGGAGCAGGGTAGAGCCCAGGAACCTCAAATGTCCTGTGATAAGCCCAACAGTCGTCTGGTCAAGAGATATAGGCTTGAGCAAGAACAGTGCATTTTCCAGGGCGGCGAAGCCGAGAGCAGTCGTCATCGCATAGATAGGCCAGTCGACTGGCTCGTTCAAGTGTCTATTTCTATAAATGATTGCCATTAAGGCCAAGTACTTGAACAATTCTTCAATAGTGGCCCATAGGATGATCTGCATGTTGCCACTTTCTAGATTGCTTTTTATAAATTGTTGAACTGGTAGAACAAATATAACAGCCAACATTCCCGTAAAGAAACAAATAGCGAGCAATCCAGCGGGCTCATCTCTCTTCTGGTCTTCTTTCAACCAGAACCAAAGCCAAATGAGTGATGGGATAATTCCCGACACCAATGCTATCGCTAAATTTTTTGGGTCGTTAAACATTGGGCCATTTTTCTATTAATAAAAGATTTTTGTTCTTTTGAGGCATCATAGACCAGATTTCTTCTGTGACGAATGGTATGAATGGGTGCAAGGCTTTGAGTAGGGTAGTCAGCTGTGACAGTAGTAGCGCTCGTGCTGAATCAGTATTTCTATCCTCTAAAATTTTCTTTTTAGAACGTTCAATAATTATATCAGCAAAAGTGTGCCAGAAGTAGTGGTAGAGCTTCTCAGCGACAATGTAGAACTTGTATTCGTCCATTTCTTTTGTAATCTCTGCGAGCAGACTCTGCAATCCTTCTTCTGACTTTTTATCTTCTGCATCTAGTTCTACTTTTTTATCCATATCGAAATCTTTCG
>JBAZWP010000050.1:3343-5945 GCA_041660345.1 Minisyncoccota bacterium | reverse complement strand
ATTTCTGTCCCTTGGAGTCGCGAAGTATGCCGTGTAAATAAACAGTCTTGAAAGGAATTTCTCCGAGCACGTATTGTGACATGAGTATCATTCTAGCTACCCAGAAGAACAATATTTCGTAACCAGGATTGACGACACTGGTCGGGTGGAAGTTTTCTAGGTCTTTAGTCTTCTCTGGCCAGCCCAGAGTAGAGAAGGTCCAAAGTCCAGAAGAAAACCAAGTATCGAGAGTATCTTCGTCTTGTGTCCAACCGTCGCCCGCGGGGGCCTCTATCCCGCAAAACACCTCTTTGTCCTTATACCAGACAGGGATTCGGTGACCGTACCAGATTTGGCGGGAGATGCACCAGTCGCGCAAATTTTCTATCCAATTAAAATAAACTTTCTCGAAGTGGTCTGGTAAGACTTTTATTTGTCCACCACGTACAGGCTCGAGCATTAACTCTTTCAGACTTTTATTGTCGCGAGAGGGGATTTTCTTGTTCACATCGATGAACCACTGAAGCATTATTTGTGGTTCGATAAGTCCTCCGGTACGTTCTGCTGTGGCGACTCTGTTTACATAATTTTCATCTACCGAAACGAGCAATCCTTTGTTTTTCAATTTCTCTACAATTTTTTCTCGTGCATCAGAAATTTTCATACCTGCGTATTCTCCCGCGATGGGCAGAAGTTTGCCGTATTGATCAATAATCTGTTCTTTATCTAATTTATATTTCTCGGCTAGGGCGAAGTCTTCGTGTGAGTGCCAAGGGGTGATTGTCATAACTCCCGTACCGAATTCCATATCTATCATTTCATCTTTAATCACAGTGGCCTCAATCGGTCCGTTTATCCATTCGACGGTTAACTTGTCGCCGTGTTTCCATTTACTATATCTACCGTCCGCAGGATGCATAACTACATATTTGTCGCCAAACTTTGTTTCTGGACGAGCGGTACCTATTTCGAAAGGTCCATACTTAAAAGTGTAGAATTTTGTCTTTCTCTCTTCGTACACTAACTCATCATCGGAGATAACTGTTTGACCCTTTGGATCCCAGTTCACAATACGGTGGCCACGATAGATAAGACCATCCTCATACATTTTTTTGAAAACAGTTCGTACGGCTAGGCTCCTGGTGTCGTCTAGAGTAAATGCTTCCCGTGACCAGTCGAGTGATGCACCGACTCTGCGCAGTTGACTCACGATAGTCTGGCGACTATCGGCTACGAAAGCGTCGACACGTTCTAGGAACTTTGCTCTTCCAATATCTTTTTTCCTCAATCCTTCCTTTTCTAAAATTTTCGTAACTTTGGAGTCGGTGGCGATGGCGGCATGGTCTGTGCCCGGAAGCCAGAGAGTCTTCTTGCCACGCATACGATTATAGCGAATCATGGTATCTTGCATTGAATCTTCCAGGACGTGACCCAGGTGAAGCACTCCCGTCGCATTTGGTGGTGGTAAGACGATAGAAAACTTTTCGGCATTGTCATCAATAATACCTTTTTCTACACATACGTCTGGATTAAAAAAACCAGACTCCTCCCAGAGCTTATAGATTCTTTCTTCTGTATTTTTCGGGTCGTAGGGCTTCAGTAGCTTATCGTGCATATTCAAATAATACCATATTATAAGCTTAAATTACCAGATGCTTTTATATTGTGCATTTTCTTACCCTTGCCACCGTTTTTTATATATTGCAGATAGCCCACGATACCTATCATTAGAGAGTTGTCGGTCGACAGTCCACGGCCCGGGAAGAGGACTTCTACCTTTTTGATTTTCTTTTTTACTTCTTTCTTGAGGTATTTGTTGGCGGAGACACCACCGGCGATTATCAGAGTTTTTATTTTGTATTTTTCTATTGCTTTGTTGGTTTTATGGATTAGTGTCTCTATCACTGCATTTTCGAATTCCATCGCAATACGAGCCTTCATTTTGTCATTTTGCAAAATGTTCGGATGTTCTTTCGACAGGTCTCGTATGAGGTAAAGCACAGCGGTCTTCAATCCAGAAAAAGAAAAGTCGAAATTTTTCGAATATAACATTGGGCGAGGTAAGGAGAAAACGAAGTCACTTCCTGTTTTTTCGAGCGAGGATAACTGCTTTGCAGTACGTAGGGAGAAAAAACTGGAAGTGACGGAGTTGGCTTTTTCACTACGCAGTTTTGCTCTTTTTCTCAGGATATCCTGCTTCGCATCGTCACCATTCGAAAAAGACAAAACTGCTCCGTTCATATGGGCTTGTCTTTCTTTTTCTGCTAGTTGCGAAATTTCTGGACCGCCGGGGTAGGGGAGGCCGAGCATGCGGGCAACTTTATCGAAGGCTTCGCCTGCGGCATCGTCGAGTGTCTCACCGATGACTTTATATTTCATTAAATCTTTTACTAAAACTAATTCTGTGTGTCCGCCGGAGATGAGAAGTGAGAGAACAGGGAACTTCATCTTAGGGATTTTAAAAGTTCCTTTATTTTTACCAAAAACAGAGAGGATGTGTCCTTCCATATGGTTCACTGACATAAGTGGCACGTCCCACTTCTTTGATAATTCCTTCGCGAAGACAATTCCAGCCCAGAGGGCTGGTTCAAGTCCGGGGCCAGAAGTTACGGCAATTAAATCT
>JBAZWP010000050.1:0-3280 GCA_041660345.1 Minisyncoccota bacterium | reverse complement strand
CATTGGATAAACACCACCTAAAGGGGCATGGATTGCGATCTGAGAGGCAACACTGTCAGCCAGAACCTTAAAAGAAGGTTTTTTGCCTCCTTTCACCTCCAATATACTTATGCCTGTTTCATCACAAGATGTTTCGATGGATAGCACTTTCATAAGTATCAATTTAACTTATTTCAGTGAAAATTGCTATATTTTCTTGTGGTCAGACATAATTTTTTCGTCGACACTCAAAAATTTCCCCGACCCGGGCTCGCTTGTTTTTTTTAATAAAAAAACATTGCTCCGCCTCGCACAGCTAAAAAATCCAAATAAATTTGAATTTTTCTTAACGCTGTGCGCGATACAGGATTCGAACCTGTGGCCTACCCCACGTCAAGGGGTCGCTCTACCAACTGAGCTAACCGCGCAATAGCCTTAATATACAAAAAATTTGTAGTAAAAACAAACCCCATGATATACTTTTCTTATGTTAGGAAACCCAAGCCCCATTGAAGCACCGAGAGTACTAAAAATTGAAACAGTGAGAACACCAGATGGCGGAGAGGTTTCGTACTGTCCAGAAAGGGGAGGGATTATTACTTCGATCAAATTACACGGTAAAGAAATTTTATATTTAGATGAGGCGACTCTCAGAGACACCTCCGTCAATGTGAAGGGTGGTGTACCGGTGCTTTTCCCAAATGCTGGACCCATCCCCGATGAACTGAAGACTCCAGAACTCGCAAATTTAGAACAACATGGTTTTGCGCGGAAACAAAAATGGCAACCCCTGATGACTATAGATGGATTTATTGTTTCTCTAGAAGCTAATGATGAGACCAAAAAAGTTTTTCCTTATGATTTTGACCTCTCAATAATTGGTAAGTTGGAAAGAGATGGTTCGTTTACTATTAGCCAGCAAGCAGAAAATTTTGAAATTGGAAAAGATATGCCAGTTTCTTTCGGACTCCACCCATACTTCCGAGTGCCAAGTGGACTGAAGAAAGACATTCGTTTTAATTTCGAAGGGGGAAAAGTTATAGAAGAAAATATAGAACAATGGGAAAATGGTAAGCCCATTAAGGCTGTGTCAATTGCTAACCCTGGTGGACCCTTTGAAGTTAGTATACCTGAGTTAGGAACTCTTGTTTTCACAATCTCGCCAGAATATAAAAGGGTCTGGATATGGTCTCAGACAGGGAAGGATTTCATTTGCGTAGAACCAGTGATGCGTGACGCTGGGGGAATAGTCAAAGATCCAGAAATGTTAAAGATACACCAAAAGTATTCCGCGAGCATGAATGTTCAGCTAAAAACTGAATAGGTTCTACACTTTTTCTTGAATTCTCTCAAGGGCTAGGATGAATGCGCCCATTCTTAAGTGGGTTTTATTTTCTTTTGCTTTCTCGAAGATTTTCTGGGCGGCGTCATTCATCAAGGGGAGCAACTTATCGAAAACTTCTTTTTCAGACCAATGTTCATTCTTCAAATTTTGTTCCCATTCGAAGTACGACACCGTGACTCCACCCGAGTTCGCGAGAACGTCGGGGATGACGGATATGTCTTTCTGGAAAAGTATTTCATCCGCTTCCGGAGTGATGGGGCCATTAGCGAGCTCCATTATTACTTTCGCTTTTATATCTCGCGCATTATCTTCTGTAATAACATTTTCGAAGGCTGCGGGAATTAGAAGATCACATTCAAGACTCAGCAATTCTTCATTGCTTATTGTTTTACTTTCTTCGAATCCTGCCAGCGCGCCAGTTGTCTTTTTGTATTCCTGTAATTTATTTATATCAAGACCGTTTTCATTATAAATTCCACCCTTCGAATCCGAGATAGCAACAACAGTGTGCCCGTGGTCGATGAATGTTTGTGCAGCATTACTGCCGACATTACCGAATCCCTGCACTACGACCTTGCACTTCTCTGGTAAATCAAGTTGTGCACGTAGTGAATCAAAGACGTAAAATCCTCCGAGTCCTGTGGCAGGACCTCGTCCTTCAGAGCCTCCTTTATCTATTGGTTTACCAGTGAAGGTTGCTTTCGTTTTATCTCCTGTCAATTTTTCAAATTCATCAGACATCCAAGACATTATCTCTGGGGTGGTATTCACATCAGGAGCGGGGACATCTTTGTGGGGGCCCAATACATCAGAGAGTCTGCCGACCCAGCCACGAGAGAGTCGTTCTAGCTCACCCTTAGATAAGTCTTTCGGATTAACGGTTATACCACCCTTGCCTCCACCCATCGGGATATTGGCCACTGCACATTTAATAGCCATCCAGAAGGCGAGAGCCTTCACCTCATTTATCTCCGTATCTTGGTGGTACCTGATGCCGCCCTTGTATGGTCCACGGGCATTATTGT
This sequence comes from Minisyncoccota bacterium, assembly GCA_041660345.1. GTDB lineage: Bacteria > Patescibacteriota > Minisyncoccia > Phycocordibacterales > UBA9973 > UBA9973. The sequence goes on along the minus strand of JBAZWP010000050.1, from coordinate 931 downwards.
ACTCTACTCGATAACCTTCAAATATCTTTATAGAACCATCGTCCATTGTGACCGGTATTGAAAATCGAATGTCACGATCGGGTTGCCTCAATGTTTTAATAAATTCACTATCGAATTTTTTAATCCCAATGGCTTTGTCTAGTTGAGTCATTGCGTTATCAAAAGGGTTTTTCATTGTTTTATTTTAAGAAATTTTCTAATATCGCTAATTCTTCTTTACTATTTGCTCCGAGGGCTTCATGAGCGTCTATCTCTATGCCTTCTATTTCTTCTCCTTCCTCGGTGGCCATTTTTATCAAATCTGTTAGGTAGTATTCTTTTTGTGCGTTTTCATTCTTTAATTTATTCAAGTGGTCCCAGAGCCACGCGGGTTCAAAGCAGAAATAACACGGGTTTACTTCTTTTATTTTTAGTTCTTCTTCATTTGCATCCTTTTTCTCGACGGTGTTTTTTATTTTGCCGTTTTCTTTTCGAATAATTCTAGAGAAGTGACTGAAACAGTGTCTCCATTCTTCGAAGTCAGGGACACGAACCGTGGCCATCACCACTTTAGCTTTCGTTTCACTCTGCTTGGTCACCAACTTCTCTATTGTTTCGACACTAGTAAAAGGTTGATCTCCGTAGAGTATCACCACACTCTGCATTTCTCCTTCTATATAATTTTTCGCTGTATTGACAGCATGTCCGGTACCTAGTTGTTCTTCTTGAACCACATAGTGATACTTTTCTCCCAATTCCCGCATCACTTGCTCTTTCTTATAACCAACTACGATATAAGGTGTGTCGAAATTTAGTTTGTCCACTTTTTCTAAAAGGTGCTTTATCAGAGATTTTCCCTTTAAATGTACTAGAACCTTAGGGAGGTCACTCTCCATTCTGGTGCCTTTCCCCGCCGCCAAGATGATAATTTTTACCTTATTTGGGATTTCCA
>JBAZWP010000049.1:0-6031 GCA_041660345.1 Minisyncoccota bacterium | reverse complement strand
GAGATGAGTAAGTCTAAGAAGACAATTCCCGCAGTGGTGGAATTCGTGGACATTGCCGGGCTGGTGAAGGGCGCATCGACTGGGGCGGGGCTGGGGAATAAATTCCTTTCACACATTCGTGAGGTGGATGCTATTATTGAGGTGGTGAGAATTTTCGAAGATAAGGATATGATTCACGTCCACAACAAGGTTGATCCACTTTTTGATATTGAAGTTATAAACTTCGAACTTGAGCAAGCCAATATAAAGAAGCCAACTCTGTATGTGCTCAATACCTCAGAAGCAGCTGATGAAGTGAAAAGGGATTTCATCGCACAACTCCCTGGGCCTCACTTAGAAGTAGATCCAATTTTCGGTACTGGGCTCGACCACCTCGTGCAAGCTAGTTATGACTTACTTAATTTGATTACATTTTTTACCACCGGAGAAGATGAGTCGCGTGCTTGGACGACGAAGAGGGGAGCAACGGCTCCAGAAGCAGGGCGCTCGATTCATAATGATTTCAAGGACAAATTTATCCGTGCGGAAGTTATTAGTTCGAAGGATTTATTAGAATGTGGTTCATATGCTGTCGCTCGTTCGAAGGGCCTAGTCCGCATCGAGGGTAAAGAATATATTGTGCAAGATGGCGATGTCGTTGAATTTCTGATATAAATAAATGATGCTTTTCTTTGGTACGGATTTTTTGAAGCTTAAAAAATCCTGAAGTTCTCGCCCCGTCGGGCTCGAAACCCCTTCGAAAAGTATTATTTATTTTTAAAACTATGATAAAAATTTTTTATACAAAAGAAAAATCGGATTATGAACTCCTAGATACGGGTGGTGGGGAGAAGCTGGAGAAATTTGGCCAGTATACCTTCGTACGTCCATATGAAGATGCTGTCTGGCCGAAAACATTAGATGAGAAGCTGTGGAGTAAAGCTGATGGAAAATTTTGGAGTTCGAAAAATGGAGCGAAGGCTGGATGGAAAATGAATAATAAAATCGAAGATAGATGGGAGATGTCGTACAGGGGCATTAACTTTTATGCCAAGCCCACGCCTTTCAGGCATTTAAGCTTTTTCCCCGAGCAGGCCAGTCATTGGGATTTTATTGAGGAAAAAATTAAAGAATCATCAAAACCAGTTAAATTTTTAAATCTTTTTGGCTACACGGGAGTCGCCAGTCTCTTCGCCCTGCGGGCTGGGGCGGAGGTGACGCATCTCGACGCTTCGAAGCAGAGCCTGAAGTGGGCGAAGGATAATCAAAATTTGAATACTGATTTGGTTGAAGCACCGATGCGAATCATCGAAGACGATGTTATTAAATTCTTGGAGAGGGAAATAAAGAGAGGCAACAAATATGATGCAATAATTATGGATCCACCGAAGTTCGGCCGAGGTCCGAAGGGGGAAGTGTGGAAGATTGAAGAAATGTTGCCCAGGCTTCTGTCACTCGTCCAGAAAGTCTTGAGCGATAAGCCGCTTTTTGTTATTTTAACTTCTTATGCCATCGATGCATCTTCTCTCTCACTTGGCTATGCGCTCGAAGATATGATGAAAAATCACGGAGGAAAGGCCGAACAAGGAGAGCTCTGTGTGTTGGAGAAGTCTAATGGCAGGTTGATTCCTCTTGCTAATACTGCTGTTTGGAGTGGGAACTAAAATATATTTTTTCGAAACCCCTTCAAAAAATACATTTTAGTTCCTTCATTTTATGGTATAATATACTTACATATGGTATTATATTATATAGACTTTAATAGTTATTAAAGAATTTTTAATGCCCAATAGTCAATATAAAATTTTAGTCGCAGAAGATGAAAAGCTTTTAGCAAAAGCTTTAGTTTTAAAGTTAACTAAAGCTGGTTTTGAAGTAGTTGAGGTCCACAATGGGGAAGAGGCACTACAACAAACCGAAAAGACAACTTTCGACTTAATTTTAATGGATTTGGTCATGCCACAATTTGATGGCTTTCATTTTCTTACTGAATTTCAGAAAAGGGGGTCTAAGATCCCAGTCATTGTCTTATCCAATTTGGGCCAAGATGAAGATATCAAAAAAGCCAAGAAGTTGGGAGCGGTAGATTTCTTAATAAAAGCGAGTACGCCATTGTCTAAAATTTTGGAATTGGTTAACTCTAAACTTAACATATGATAAAACTTACGGTTGAAGAGTTGAAGCAAATCTTAAGCGGGGGTAGTTATGTCAGTTCAGAAGATTTACTCAAGCTTCGTCCGACTACTAATTTCCATACTTACGTTGAACAACTTCTTTCTAACGAATATATTAGTAAAACTCTGCTCGGGCAGGCTATTGCTGAGCATTATAAAATTGATTATTTAGATTTATCAACAGTCCAGCCAGAACACGATGAAGTTCTGAAGCTGCCAGAAGAATTAGCTAAAAAATATTATGCCATTTTAGTTAAAGAAGATGATAGTACAATAACTATTGCTACCGATAATCCAGAACAGCCCCAATTAGTTGATGAAATTAGGAAACTTTTTAATATTAAAAAGACCTCCCCCTCATATGTAACCCCACCATCACATGTAACTCCACCCTCACATTTATCAGTAGATGGAATTTTAAGGAGAGAAAAACATACCAGAGAGGAGATAGGAATAGAAGAAAAAGAAAAAAGTAGCATAGTAGAAAGAATTGGTGATAAAAAAATAGTTTTCAACTTCTCTTTACCCGAAGACATAGAGGGGATATTTATTTATTACTTGAAACCCCTGGAAACCAGATTTGCCAAAATAATTAAAGACAATACAAGAGTTGCCCCAGAAATTTTCGACGAAATTGTGGTTGATGCTGTAGCTTACAAAGCTTCCGACATCCATATTGAACCACATGCGAAAGAAATAGTTATTCGATTTCGTATCGATGGGGTTCTGCACGAAGCTGGTAGAATTCCAAAAGAATATTATGAAAACATTCTTAATCGAATTAAGATTCAGGCCAAGCTTCGTATAGATGAACACTTTTCTCCAGAAGATGGCGCAATTCAGTATGCATTAAATGATCACAATGTAGCTATGCGTGTATCAGTCGTGCCAACACTAGATGGTGAGACAACGGTTATAAGAATACTCAGCGAATACGTCAAAACTTTTTCTATGGAAGACCTTGGTCTATTGCACAAAGACCAGCAAGCCCTGATCGATTCAGCTCATAAACCATTCGGCATGATCTTGGTTACCGGTCCCACGGGTAGCGGCAAGACCACTACTTTATATGCACTTTTAAATTTGATTAATAATCCAGGGCTCAATATTACTACCATTGAAGATCCAGTTGAGTACAAAATGCTTAACATTAATCAAATTCAGGTTGACCCAAAAACCAGCTTAACCTTCGCTAATGGTTTGCGTTCAATTTTAAGACAAGATCCAGACATTGTCCTAGTGGGGGAGATTCGTGACCAAGAAACTGCTGAGATTTCAGTCAACGCGGCTTTGACCGGGCATCTTATGTTCTCAACCTTTCACGCCAACGATGCAGCTACCGCTATCCCAAGACTTCTGGATATGGGGGTTGAACCATTCCTGGTGGCTTCAACGATGGAGTTAATTATTTCTCAGCGCTTGGTTCGTCGTATCTGTAGTTTTTGTAAAATTAGTAAGAGTGTTAATAAAACAAAATTTAAAAAACTTCTTCCTAATTTTGAGAAGTATTTTAAAAAAGAAGACACAGTCTATGAAGGTAAGGGTTGTAGCCATTGTCGCGATACTAAATATTTGGGTCGCGTTGGACTCTTTGAATTTATCAGAATGACCAAAGAAATGAAAGATTTAATTTTGAAAAATCCATCGAGTGTTCAGATATGGGAGTTAGCTAGCTCGCAGGGGAGTAAGACGTTGTTCGAAGATGGCATAGAAAAGGTAAAGAACGGTGTGACGACCCTAGAAGAGTTGCTTCGAGTTGCACCTCCTCCAGCTATTTAATATTATGCAAGAAATAAAAACAACTCAAGAAAGCTTTTTGGATAAATTATTGCTCATCGGTTCTAAAGATGAAAAAAATTTTATTATCGAAAACCTATCAATTATGCTCGGTGCTGGACTTTCTATACCTTCTGCCCTAACTTCTATTCTAAATGGCCTTAGAAATAAAGCATTAATTAAGATTGTTAAGAGAGTTATAAAAGATATGGATGAGGGTAGTAGTTTGTACAATGCGCTTGCGAAGACGACTCTTCTGCCACCCTATGCCTTGTCTTTAATAAAAATCGGAGAAGAATCAGGAAACTTAACTCAAAACTTACAAGTTGTGGCCCTGCAGCAACAGAAAGAAGATACACTCAACTCCAAGCTTCATTCGGCCATGATTTATCCAATTCTGGTTTTATCCATTACCGTGGTGGTGGGGTTGGGTGTGGCTTGGTTTATTTTACCGAACCTGGCCAAGGTTTTCGCTAATTTAAAATTAGAATTACCTCTAATAACTCAAATTCTGATTTCTTTTGCCAATCTTTTGAGCCGTCAAGGTTACTGGTTGGTGCCCGCTCTGATTGTTGGTTTATTTTTAATTATTTATTTTGTTTTCTTTAATCGTCGTACGAACCATATTGGTCAATATTTACTTTTTATTCTACCGATGACTCGAAGATTGATCGTAAATTTAGAGTTATCACGTTTGGGGTACGTTCTTTCTAGTCTTTTAGCAGCTGGTATTCCAATAAAAGAAACAGTGAAGCTTTTAGAAGAATCTTCAGGTATATATCGTTATAAAGAATTTTATCACTACTTGGGGGAAGGCTTTGAAAGTGGTAATTCTTTTAAAACAAGTTTCAACAAGTACCCAAAGATTGACCGACTCATTCCGCCACCCATTCAGCAAGTTATAATTTCTGGTGAACAGTCTGGGAAATTGTCTTCAAGTCTGCTTCTAGTATCTAATCGTTTTGACCAAAAGACTGAAGAAAGTATTAAAAATTTGCCCATAGTTTTAGAACCAGTTTTTTTGGTTATTATTTGGGTTGGGGTTTTGGGTGTCGCTCTCGCTGTGATTCTACCTATTTATAGTTTGGTTGGTGGTCTCAATAATTCTCCCACAAATTCTATACAGAGAAAATAATATGCATTATACAATGTGTGATAATAAACAAACCGGGTTTACCCACACACCAAAATTTGGTGTGACCCCGAAGGGGGGCGGGTTCACCTTATTGGAGTTGTTGCTTGTCGTAGCTATGATGGGACTAATTGCGACATTTGGTATGAACCTTAGTTCAAGTTTTATATGGAGGACAGATTTAAGCCAATCCGAATATCTCACTGTTACAATTTTGCGTCGTGCACAGGTGTTAGCGCAGGCGCAGGCGAATGATACAGATTGGGGGGTGCATATATCCGGTAATCAATTGACCTTATTCGGAGGTAATACTTTCTCTGGTAGAGATACTTCCATAGATGAGGAATATGGCTTAGGTTCGGTCACAATTTCGTCTCCAGTGGATGTTATTTATCACAAATTTTCTGGTGAGCCATATAATAACTCAACCACGATTAATCTGGCAACCAACCAGGAAAATGCGACGCTGACTATTAACGAGGTTGGGGTAGTTAATTATTAAAGATGATCAAAAAATTAAACAAACAGGAAGGTTTCAGTTTGGTTGAGGTTATCCTTGCAATCTCTATTTTCGCCTTGAGCGTTATGGGTTTAACGGGAGGGTTGATATATGGACGACAATCGACGGTGAATGCAAGTCACAGAGAACAAGCTGTTTTCTTGGCCGACGAAGGACTGGAAGCTTCGCAAAATATCGCCTTAGAGAACTTCAATAACTTAGTTAGTGGTTCTTTTGGTCTTGCTGTACAGAATAATCTTTACGTCTTTAATGGTATCTCTGATATTTCGGGTATATATGAGCGACAGATCGTTATCTCTGAAATTGATGCCAATACGAAAAAAGTTACAAGTCTAGTCTCTTGGTCGCAAGGTGCCACCGAGGCGGGGCAAGTCTCCCTCGTTACTTATATTACTGACTGGAAATAAAATGATTATAAAATCAACAAAAACAAATTACGGTCTTACTCTC
>JBAZWP010000048.1:0-6134 GCA_041660345.1 Minisyncoccota bacterium | reverse complement strand
GGCGAAAGCTTCGCTTTCTTCCACCAATCTTTCGGATATTCTTTTGGTTTATCAGAAAAATATAAACCACCAAAAACTCCAAGCCCAAGCATTTGCTTCGGACTTAAATCTGGCTTAAATCGTATATCAAAACTTTTCATTTTTCTATATATTCTCTAATTCGCGCGAATTAGAGAATAGAATAGTTTAGATTAAATGATGGATAAAAGCTTAATAACTATCGGATGATTATTTTTGGGCAGAGTATACAGCACCGTAAGGCTAACCTGTTCTTTTTCTAGAATATTGGCCGCAGAAAGAATTGTCAGATGTTTCGAAGTTGCTTTGAAGGATAACTTGATTGCATCAGCGACTTCCCCCACTGATGCTCGACCAGACTTTTTAATAAATTTTAAAATTGCGATTCGACGACCGTTAGCTAATGCTTTTAAAATCCTCTCTAATTCTTTTTCGTTCATATATTAATCTTACCACTATTCTCTAATTCGCGCGAATTAGAGAATAGTAATAAATAAGGGTGTTTTTTAAAAATACGGTTTTCCACTATCCCCCATTACCATTTGGCTTTGTGTTGATATAATTAATCTAATGTTTATAAAGAAACATTTACACCTCCTGATTGTTTTCTTTATCCTTCCTGCCATTTTTTCTTTTGCCCCGAAGGTACTCGCTGGCACCACCACGCTCGGCACTTGGGTGGTTTCAAATGATGGAATGGTCACTAACCCATTACCCGACACTCAGAGAGTTGTATCTTATCAATTCTGTAGAGGTATCTTCCCACAATGCGATCGCCTGGTTCAAAGTTATAGTGGGGACGGAAGTTCTTGGGGAACTCCGTCGACTGCTTTCTGGGTAACTGGTTTTTCACTAGAAGGTCGTGGGTACGGAACACCGGATGACGGTAATTATTGGCTGGCTGTTTTGGATAGCAATTTCTTTGCAGGCAATATTGTTTACTTCACTGCTAGCCGTTCTGGCGGAGCGTGGTCTTCAACCTCACTTCCCCCTTCTTGCACTGATGGAATTCAGAATCAAGACGAGACAGGCATTGATGTTGGTGGAGTATGCGGAGAAGTTGTCCCTCCCTCCTGCACCGTCGATTGTTTTTCAAATGTTCTTTTCCTTCCGGGGCTTGAAGCGAGTAGGTTATATGCCCCCAGAGAAGACGGAAGTGAGGACCAACTTTGGGAACCAAACAACAATGCAGATGTTGAAGATTTATACCTGAATACTACTGGAATAAGTAAAAATATAAATATTTACACGAAGGACATCATCGGCGAAACCAACACGCCAATTCCGACAGGTCTGGCAGGACAAAACATTTACAAAAGCTTCTCCAGCCTAATGGGCGACTTAATGAATGATTTTAAAATTGCTGAATGGAGACCCTACGCTTACGATTGGCGACAAGATGTTCAAGATATCGTAAATAATGGGACAAAACATCAGGATGGTAATTTGTCACTCACTGATACGTTACTGTCGTTGGTTAATTCGTCTAAAAATGGAAAAGTAACTATTATCGCACATAGCAACGGTGGACTCTTGGCAAAAGCCTTGCTGAAAAAATTACAGGATGATAAGGTCGCGGGAAGGAACAGCTTGATCGACAAAGTAGATGTACTTATTTTAATAGCAGTACCTGAGATAGGGACTGCTAATGCTGTACCCGCAATACTACACGGATATAATCAGCAAATGCTGGGAGGTTGGCTGATGGACGAAATGCACGCGCGAGAGCTTGGACGCAATATGCCTGGGGCTTTCGGGCTGTTGCCTTCAAGAGAATACATAAATAGGATGAACACTCCACCGGCCACGTTCGTAGACACCGCCATCCCCTCCAACGTGACAACGAAATTAGTTCAAACTTTTGGTAACGCGATTGATTTTTATGCGGAATATAAGAGTTTTCTATTTGGTGAAGAAGGACGTGCAGAACCAACACCATTTCAAGCGAATTTGCCAATTAGTCTATCGCAAAACTTATTTACAAAAGCAGAGAATTTGCACAACGATATAGATACCTGGACTCCACCCGAGAGCATGAGAGTAATAGAAGTAGCGGGTTGGGGGTTAGATACGATTGCTAGTTTCGAGTACTACCCAATTTGCGAAAATTCTTCGTCATTAGGTTGCACCTTTATATTGGATGAAAGACCTCGATTTACTTCTGATGGTGACAAGACGGTTGTGGTTCCGAGCGCACATTATACGAGTTTTCTGGGTGGTGCAGAAAAATATTGGATAAATTTACCAAGATATAATAGATTCTTTAATTTTTCTGTGGACAGACAACATAAAGATATACTTGAAGTTGATTCATTAAACAACCTAATCAAGTCAGTTCTACAAAAAACAGATATAACCTTCGACGACATCTTGAGAAATTCTGAACCCATAGACGACTCTAGCCGTTTACGATTATCAATACACTCCCCGGTCACTCTTGATGCCTACGATTCAGAAGGAAACCACACAGGCAAAATTTGCCCACAAAATTCTGATTTTTGCTACACAGAAGAAAACATAGTGAACAGCTCTTACTTAGAATTCGGAGAGGGTAAATATATAAATCTTCCAGAAGACCAGATGTCGAAAGTCACACTTCAGGGTACAGATATTGGTACATTTACATATGAATCAGAAAGAGTTTCACCAGATGGTACATCTACCACATCGTCTTTTATAGATATTCCCGTAACAACCCAAACACAGGCAGAGATAACCTTAAATCAGGATACGGGATCACCCCAGTTAGCTCTCGATGTGACGGGAGATGATATTCCTGATTTTGCCATTGTTCCAAATGCTAATTTTGATCCCGTAACTTATCTACAGATAATGAAAGCAACGATTGATTCATTGGATCTTCCTCCATCAAAAATAAAAACCTTCGATAAAAGGGTTGATACTATAATCAAGTCCATACAGAAAGGAAAAATAAGTAAGGCGTCACTTAAAGCAGAAAAGTTTAAATCTTTTCTGGAAAAGAGACTTAGGAAGACTGATTCTAAGAAACCACACCCCCAGAAAATATCGAAATCTGACGCGCAACTTCTACTTGATATGTTGAATAAATTATTAGATAATATAAATTAATATGAAAAAGAAAACGAGTCTATTATTTTTGTTTTTATCAATACTTTTGTTTTTGTTTATTTATGCGTACACGGAGACAAGCCTTATAAATCCTAATGGCTATTTTAATTATCACGTTAGTGATAATTTGGGATACATTTTTATTTGGAGTCTTGCACTATTTATTTTTAGCTTATTGGCATTTAATTTAGAAATAAATAAATATAAAATCTGGTTAATAACAAGCGTTACAGTGTCTGCTATTTCAATTTTCATTGCTTATGCAACGGGTAGTGGAAATGGGGCTATCGTGGATATTGATGGAGAATTGATTACATGGTTCTTTGCTGGCCTCTACTCTTTTATTTCTATTATCTATTTTATTTTCCAGGCTATCAAAAATCGTAAGGTTTAGCGACTATTTCAAATATTTTTAAATATGGCTATTCTCCTATTCGCGCGAATTAGAGAATGGAATTAATTTAAGTTTTTTAGCAGTTCGTCCATGCCGCCACCGTCGATGACGTTCGTATAGCCGGCGCTTTCCATGAAGTTCTTCGCCATCATAGACCTATTGCCAGATTCGCAATATAGAATAATCTTTTCATTTTTATCGACATCGGGGTAAACTCCTTGCATCATATCCATGATGTCATGCAACACTGCACCCTCGATATGCCCCCTGTCATATTCCCCCTTCGTCCGTACATCGATTAACATAATTTTAATTTTATCATTATTCACCCATATATACGAATCAGAGATTACAATGATATTGACAAAACACTATTTTTGGTATATAATATAGAGAGTTATCTCACCGAGTGCCTGCAACATTGGGTACTCATTATCGGAGGAATGCATGCTGACGATCGGCCTGTTCGGGACCTGTGGCAACAGTCGGTGGAGAGACAAGTTCATCGAGAAGTACAACGTGGAGGCGATTCCCTTCTTCAACCCGCAGGTTGCGGACTGGAAGCCAGAAGACGCCGTGATCGAAGCGGAACATCTCGCCAACGACGAAGTGATCCTCTTCCCGGTCACCAGCGAGACCTACGCTACGGGCTCGCTGTCGGAGGTCGGGTTCTCGATCCTGCAGGCAATCCGCCTGGACGACCGTCGCGACTTCGTCGTGATGATCGAGCAGGCACTCGACGAGAGCCTCGACGATGCGGTCGCGCGCAAGGAGTCGCTCCGCGCACGTGCCTTGGTGCTGCAGCATCTGAAGAAGCTGCGGCTCAAGAACCTGTACGTCGTCTCAACGCTCGACGAGATGCTGGACGCATCGATCCAGCTCTTCAGAGCCGCGGAAATCCGTGACCCGCTGTCACGGTTCAACCCGCACAACAAGTAGCATCCGTCGCTCGGAAAGGAAGTCGTTTCGACTCACCTGCCGAGCGACTTTCCTTTTGTATTAAAAACTATTCGCCTATTCGCGCGAATTAGAGAATGGAAATGTTGGGAGTTGGGTTAGTTAATCTTGCGGTTTTTGACGAAGGCGTTCGCTATGGAGAGTATCAAGCTGAAGAGGAGCGCCCACCAGAATCCAGAAACATGGAACCCTGGCACGATTGCTGCTGCGAGCATTATAAGGAGTGCGTTGATGACGAATATGAATAGTCCGAGCGAGAGCACGGTGAGCGGTAGGGTTAAAACCACAAACACAGGCTTCACAAGTGCATTGATTAGACCAAGCACGAGGGCTAGAACGAGAGCGACGAAAAAGCTCGCGACACCCACCCCAGGCAAAATATAAGCTACGACAAGTATTATTAAGGCTGATATACACCAATCAATAAGTATGTTTAACATGTATTGATTATACCACAAAAGCCCCCAAGTGGGGGCTTTTGTGTTGAATTTTATTTAAGGGGATTTAGTGAATTAAATGTTGGTACTCTCTACCAAACTTCTAGCTGGGAGTTTGGGACGAAGTTGGAATTATCATTATTAATCAACCTTCTTAGCTTTACTGGCTGACTCCTTTGGCAAAGCATTAACCACTTTAAGACTAATATTACCGCTTTTGTCTTCATTCACCAAAGCCATAATTTCTTCTAATTGTTTACTTGTCTCTGTGGTTCTTATAACAATGAAGTAGGAATGCTTTGACTCTTCTGCTTTAGCGTAAATAGGTAGTTGTACCTTAAACCCCTTTGTAAGATTCGGATTACTTGTTAATTTCATTTCTACAGTCACATTTTCACTACCTCTACTAAGCTTAAAATCTACTGGCCCTCTACGCTTGTCAGATTCTGGTGAAACATCAATATCTCTTTCCCTACAAAGAGGTTCTGCTATGTACAAAAATAAATTTTGGAAATAAAATTCATTCTTTGGCGTTCCATCAGCCTCATAAGAATGTTTCCACATATAATCTTCAATTCCTTTTTTAAAGTATTTTACAACAGATTCTATGGCTTCTATCAGATCTTCAAAAGTCTCAGCTTTCTTTATCTTAGGAAGTTCAACTTCACTAAAGATTTCTTTCGCATCTTCATACCAACGATAAAAGCCCGCTGGGTCTTTTCTAAAATTATATTTCTCAGGTTCCACTGATTTATAAACCTCTAGTAATGCTCCTATTCTCTGTTTTGAATTCTTAGCAAGAAGATACTTCTTCAATGTTTCCTTATCAGGACTAGATGTTTCCTTAAACAAAGGTTTCAAAAATTCATTGAATTTATCTCTGGTTTCCTTATTAAAAACGGCAGCAGCATAAACATCTTCCCACGACAAAGCTATAGGCAATGGCGAAAGGACACTTTCTGGAAAGAATAGAATAGGCTTTTTGCCATTTAAAGGGTGTGGAGGTAAAAGGAATTTTTCTTTGTCATATTTAAGTTCAAATGTTCTTTTTATACCAAACTCATCAGCAATCCTTTCTGTAAAATGATATATATTTTTTCTTAAAATTCCATTCACTAAATCTCCCAATCTGTCTGGACCAAATTCGGGTGTGAACATTCCAATAACCTCAAACAAAATAGGGTCATTGTTTCCTGACTTAATTAGTTCTTTTACATTATTTGCCAGTATTTTTGCCA
>JBAZWP010000047.1:0-6175 GCA_041660345.1 Minisyncoccota bacterium | reverse complement strand
AGTGAAGATGTCGAAATCTCTCGGCAATGTCATCAATCCAGACGAAATTGTCAAAACTTATGGTGCCGACACTCTTCGTGTGTATGAAATGTTTATGGGGCCATTCAATCAATCCGTCGCTTGGTCAACAGAATCTATAATTGGCTCACGCAGATTTTTAGAAAAAGTTTGGAAGATTGGGATGAAGGTGCAAGCCTTGTCCAATACTTTTGCTCAGGATTATCCTGCTTCGCAACGTCACCATTCGCAAAAGTATCAGACTTCGGCTCTTGCAAGACTTCTTCATAAAACAATAAAAAAAGTCGGAGAGGACATCGAGTCGATGAGTTTCAACACGGCGATTTCGACGATGATGATACTAGCAACAGAGATGGACAAGTCCGGAGTGGTAGAGAGAGAAGATTATAAGAAATTCTTACAGATTTTGGCACCATTTGCGCCACATATGGCAGAAGAGTTGTGGAAATTGTTAGGAGAAAAGAAATCTATTAACATCTCAACTTGGCCTAAGTATGACGAAAGCGCAATGAAGGAAGAAGAGTTGAAGGTTGTCGTACAAGTGAATGGCAAGGTTCGTGCTGAAATAATGGTGCAAGCTGATGAAGATGAGGAGAGTGTCAAGCAAAAAGCCCTTAAAAATGAGACTATTTTGAAGTTTGTTAGCACCAACCAAGTCAAAAAGATTATTTATGTCAAAGGTAGACTTTTGAACATTGTAGTCTAAAAACCCATTTGCATTCACCCATGCTATTGTATACAATATAGGTGTCTTTAACTTATTATTAATAGTTTAAAATAAAAAATATGTTATCAAATCTTTTAGACAGACTTTCTTTTATTTCGTTGTTCGTGGTCGTAGTATTATTGCCAGTTTTCTTCCTTCCCTTTACTAAAATTTCAGTTGAAACATCGAAAGGCTTTCTTTTGGTAGTTGGCTTAGTTCTGGCTATCATTTTCTGGACCATGGCCCGATTCTCTGATGGCAAGATAACTCTTCCTAAATCTTGGGTCTTGTCTACTGGACTTATCATGGTTTTGGTATTTCTTATCTCCGCTTTTTTCTCCTCTGCAAGACAAGCTTCATTCTTTGGCACGATGTTCGACATTGGCTCTTTCTGGTCTATGGTTGCATTCTTTGTTTTGATGTTGGCCTCATCTGTACTAATCAAGGATAACCAAAAAGCCGGAAAGGTCTTACTCGGGCTTATCATCTCTTCAGCTGTAATCTTAGTTTTCCAAGTAGCTCATTTATTTTTTCCAGCCGCACTTACACTTGGTGCGTTGGGGGACAAGACAAGTAGTATCGTAGGCTCTTGGAACGTTTTCGGTATTTTCGCTGGACTTTTCAGCATCCTTGCGATATTTATTATGGAGTTTTTCCCTATATCTAAGTTAAAGAAAATCATTCTTGGTATTTTGATTTTCCTTGCAGTATTTATTATTGCCGCCGTTAACTCCTCCTTAGTCTGGGGCCTCCTTGGATTTTTCTCACTCCTTATCTTTATTTACAAGGTGGCACTATCTTTTAATGAAAATAAAGAAGCTCATCTAAATATTAATTTTCCGATTACTTCTTTTGTCTTCATTCTTATCCCTCTCCTCTTCTTCATGTCTGGTCAATTCATCGGTGGGTACATTCCTAACAAATTAGGTTTATCAAACCTTGAAATCAGCCCATCTTTCACTGCGACAATGTCTGTCGCTAAGTCCGCCATAATGAAAGATCCTGTGCTCGGTATTGGTCCTAACAGGTTTGGAGATATTTGGTCAATGTACAAACCAATTGGTATCAACAACACTCCATTCTGGGATACTCGTTTTGACTTTGGCTCTGGGTTATTGCCAACTCTGGCTGCTACAACTGGCGTCCTGGGCATCTTGTCGTTACTCGCATTCTTGTTTGTTTACTTGCTCACAGGTATCACTTCTATATTCCTAGCTTTCAAGAATAGCAACAATCAAATGGTTCCACTTTATTTCTTACTCTCACTCTACTTATTGGTTGCTGCTTTCTTTTATCCTGTTGGTATGGTCCTTTTCGCTCTTGCTTTCGCTTGTATTGGAATTTTTGTCGGCTTATTTAATGCAGGTATACCAGGTGGGGAAATCAGTGTGTCTTTCTCTAATAACCCCAAGAAGAGTATGATTTCACTCTTGGTGTTAGTGGCGGTGATGGTCACTTCTTTCATACTTGCTTTCAAGTATGTAGAAAGACTTGCCTCGGTTTCCTACTTCTCAAAAGCATTGAACGCAGAAACTATTGATATTGCCACTGTCGGTATCGGTAATGCTAACCTGCTTTACCAGAATGACTTATACCTAAGGAGTTACTCTCAAGTTTATCTTCTTAAACTCAACTCTTTAATCTCTAAAGGCTCATCTTTGACAGATGAAGAAAAGGCTAGTTTACAGAGCAATCTCGATGAAGCCCTAAGGGGTGCCAACAGTGCAATTTTGTTCAACAAAGAAAATTATCAGAACTACACGATGTCCGGCTCTGTCTTCAACATGCTTGCATCTCTCGGAGTAGAAGGTTCTTCAGATAAAGCTATCGAGGCATATAAACAAGCCTCATTATTGAATCCTCTCAATCCTGGTATTCAGTTAGCTCTCGCTCGTTCTTCTTTCACTAACGGTAAAATAAAGGAGGCAAAAGATTATGCTAATGCCGCTCTTGCACTGAAGGCTGATTATATTGATGCTTATATCGTGCTCTCACAGATTGCGAAGAGTGAGGGTAGTAACTCGAGTGCTCTATCATATGCTGAAAAGGCTCTTGTTTTAGCACCCGCTGACAAAGAATTGATAAAGTATGTTAACTCTTTGAAAGGTGGATCTTCAACAACTGAATCTACAACTTCTAAGACTCAATAATTAAATAAGGGAAATGGAGAAGATATTCAGAATTTTCAGCAAAGAATACGGCAATATAAATCAGGCGGCTCTTCTTTTGGGTTCTTTTGCTTTTCTTTCTCAAGTATTGGGTTTGTTTCGTGATCGTTCCTTCGCGCACTTTATTGGTCCATCGTCAACGTTGGATATTTATTATGCGGCTTTTCGAGTCCCAGACCTGATATTTATTTCCATTGCTTCACTTGCGTCCATCACTGTCTTGGTGCCATTCATCATGGCTAGAATGAATAATGGGGAAGTGACGAAGGAAGCACAGAAATTCTTCAATGATATATTTTCGGTTTTCCTTGTTTTGCTTTTTTCAGTGTCGCTTATTATTTTCTTCATTATGCCCTTGATTGTACCAATAATTGCTCCGGGCTTCAGTGGAGAGATGCAAGAAAAATTAATTACCCTTTCGCGCATTATGCTTCTCTCTCCGATTTTAATGGGGCTCTCGAATCTGTTCGGCACAGTCACCCAGCTCTTCCGCAAATTCTTCATCTTTTCTCTGAGTCCAGTTTTCTACAATCTTGGAATAATTATAGGAATAATTTTCTTTTATCCATTTTTTGGTATTTATGGTTTGGCTCTTGGCGTAGTTTTGGGTGCATTTTTTCACTTCCTTATTCAAGCATTTGCATCAAGTAATTGTGGTTTCATTCCAAAGTTTTCCTTCAATATAAATTTTTCTGACATCAAACAAGCCATTCTTACTTCGCTTCCTAGGACACTTGGTTTATCCTTAAACAATATTGCGCTTATTTCGATTATTGCTTTTGCCTCATCGCTCGAAAGTGGATCTATTTCAATCTTCACTCTATCCTTCAATCTGCAATCAGTACCACTTAACATCATCGGTATCTCTTATGCGGTGGCGGCCTTCCCATCTTTAGCTAAGTCATTTTCGGGTGGCAAAATTGATGATTTCAAAAGTCATTTGAAAAGTGCTGCTAGGCAAATAATCTTCTGGTCCTTACCAATTACTTTCCTATTCATTGTTTTGCGCGCTCAGATAGTACGTGTCATCCTGGGCTCTGGAAGTTTCTCCTGGGACAATACTCGACTGGTTGCGGCATCTCTCGCTATCTTCTCCATATCAGTGATAGCCCAAGGAATGGTTGCACTGCTTTCTCGTGCGTATTATGCGAAAGGGGATACTGTGCGTCCTCTCACGATTAATTTATTGTGTTCGATACTTATCATTGTATTATCTTTTTCATTCTTACATCTTTATGAAAATGTAATTTTGTTCCGTTACTTTATCGAATCATTACTTAAGGTGACAGATATACCAGGGACAGAAGTGTTGATGCTGCCTCTCGCATATTCTGTCGGAACAATATTGAATTTTATTCTGCATTGGTATTTCGTTCGTCGAGATTTCATGCATGGTGAGTCTTTTATTTCTCGAACATTTTTCCAGAGCCTCGGGGCTTCGTTCTTGCTTGGTTTCATCACTTATTCGTCTCTTAATATTTTCTCACCCATCTTCGGTACCACCACTTTTTGGGGAGTCTTCTTGCAGGGATTTATTTCTGGAATTTTCGGTATTTTGACAGGGGCTGTCGTTCTTTATCTTTTGAAAAATGAAGAATTTAGAGAGGTCTTCAAAACTTTTCATTCTCGTTTCTGGAAAGCACGCATTATTGCTCCTACCCAAGAAGGGCTTTAAAATATCAACTTTTTATGCCATAATGCTATTTAATCCAATAAATGGACGTTTTTGTCTTTATGAAAAAAGATTATTCAAAATTGCACCGAGGTTTGGTGCTCAAATATTACTGGCAAGTCATTAGATCTTTCAAGATACCATTTTTTTTCGTTGTTTTTGCGACAATCGTTGCGGCCTCTCTTGATGTCTATATACCATTACAGTACTTAAAGCTCTGGAATGTTCTAAGCGTTAACGATTTTAATTTAGTTTCCTCTGCAAAATTAATTATTTTTACTGTTCTTTTATTAAACTTTACTCGTTGGGCGCTTCGTCGAACATCCGGCATAGCTCTTTCGTACTTCGAAGCTAACGTAATGGCGGGTTTGCGCAAGCAAGCTTTCACTTATATGATTGGGCATTCGCACTCGTTTTTTGCTAATAACTTTGGAGGTTCGCTGACTCAAAAGATAAACAGATATGCCAGAGCTTTCGAACAGCTTACAGATAGGATGGTGGCAGAAGGTATACCTTTATTTGTTCGAGGTCTCGGTACTATTATTGCCATATATGTTTTATTCCCGAAGTATTCTTATATTTTAGCAGTATTTTGCATCGTATTTCTGTCTACTGCTTTTATTTATATTCGTCTTAAGTTGAAATACGATGTGATAGCCTCCGAGGCAGATTCTAAGACTACAGGTTCTATGTCCGACGCCCTAGGCAATCACTCTGCGATTCAATTATTTACAGGTCATGAACATGAAAAAGATAGATTTGGCAATGTTGTGCAAGATCAAAGCAAAAAGACAGCCTTCAATTGGTATCTATGGGAAGGCTTGAATACCATATTGAGTTTTTATTCAATCACTATGGAATTCATTGTCTTCTATATTGTTATTAGTGATTGGAGGCTCGGCCTAACTACTCTGCCGGTTATCGTCTTATTGCAAAGTTATTTAATGCGTTTAACTGAAAATCTCTGGTCTTTCGGTCTTATTGTGCGAATATATTATCAAAGTTTTGCTGATGCCGAAGAAATGGCTGTCATCTTGAATACACCTTACGAAGTAAGTGATAAAATCTCAAATACTATCAATGCAGTCAAAGGAGAAGTTGTCTTTGAAAATGTAACTTATGTTTACCAAAACAATAATACAAAAGTTTTAGATAATTTCTCTCTAACTATTCCAGTGGGGCAAAAGATTGCCCTCGTTGGTTCCTCTGGGGCGGGGAAGACAACTTTCGTTAGATTACTCCTACGATTGTTTGATCTCCCAGTTGGGAAGATTATGATTGATGGTGTCGATATCAGCACCCTGTCTCAAGAAAATCTTCGAGAGAAAATTTCTTTCGTTCCCCAGGACCCAGTTCTTTTCCACCGTACTTTGATGGAGAATATTCGTTACGGGAGACGTGATGCTACGGATGATGAAGTCCTAAAAGCTGCACATCTTGCGCACTGTGATGAATTCATCGACGCCCTACCGAACGGTTACCAGGCCTATGTGGGGGAGCGAGGTGTTAAACTCTCTGGCGGGGAACGTCAACGTGTTGCGATAGCTCGAGCTATCTTAAAAGATGCACCGATTCTTATACTTGATGAGGCGACGTCTTCACTCGATTCTC
>JBAZWP010000046.1:0-6524 GCA_041660345.1 Minisyncoccota bacterium | reverse complement strand
ACATGAATCTTGTCTACAGGTATGCCCATCTCGGTCGCAATTTCTTCGGCCAAAGGTTCACGCCCTAGGTCCTGACTTAATTTGCGATGAGTTTGTTTATACTTAGAAATAGTTTCTACCATGTGTACGGGTATACGAATTGTACGACTCTGGTCGGCTAGAGCACGAGTAATAGACTGACGAATCCACCATGTGGCATAGGTCGAAAACTTATAACCCTTAGTCCAATCGAATTTTTCTACTGCCTTAAAGAGGCCCAGATTCCCCTCTTGGATGAGGTCAAGTAATGATAAATTGGCACTTCGGCCTACATATTTCTTGGCAATAGAGACAACTAATCTGAGGTTTGCACGAGCTAGTAGGTTCTTCGCCTCTTCATCACCCTTCTCAATACGCTTGGCTAGATCCTTCTCTTCACTCGCATGAATCAATGGATACTGGCCAATTTCTTTCAAATACATCTGAATCGAGTCATGAATAGTGGATTTGTTTAAATCCTTGTCACTTAAATCAAGGTCGAGGTTCAACAAGTTTCCTCCTTCCAATACATCGATACCGGCAACTGAAAATTTGTCATAGAGTTCATCTAAGAAAAAGATATTGTTCTCAATGTCTGGGAAAGTTTTTAAAATCTCATCATAAGTGATGAAACCTCTCTTACGTCCCTTGCCGATGAGTTCATCGGCGATACGAGCGAGTTCTACTGCCTTCTTCTCTCCACCACTTAACTTTTTTACTTTTTCTTTTTTAACAACTTTTTTGGATTTTTTTACTTTTGTTTTGTGGACTTTCTTCTTGGCAACTTTCTTCTTGGCCTTTTTTTGAGGCTTTGTAACTTTCTTTATTTTTTTATGTTTTATTTTTTTCTTCATAATTTTATTTCTTTAAACGACCATTTTTAATATCTTGTATTTTTTTATTAATTTCATTTATTTCTTTTAAAATTTGCCGCCCACCAGATTCGTCTTTTTTCTCTTCGCAGGTGTGCAATTCTTGCATTTTTTTAAATAATTCTTCTTTTAAATATTCTTCTTCTAAATTAATTAATAATTCATTAATATCTTTTGTTAAATCGATATCGCCAGCATAGAAGACCTCAGCTTCGAAAATCAAATCTTCTTTACTGTCAGCATTCTGCTCCAGGAGGACACTTTCGTCTATCTTTAAAATCGAACATAGGTCTTGTAGGGTCTTCTCCGCGTCGATGACCCTCTTAGTCAATGACTTCTGCCAGAGGATAATCCCAAGCAACCTTCTCTCAATATAATCTTTACGGAAAACCTGTCTTTCATTGTTTTTAATTTCTTCTATTTCTTTTTTCTCTATTTTCGATTCTTGATTTACTTTTTTCAAGTCATCTTTAAGCGCAGACTCAGGAATACCAGAGGCGTCAGAGATTTTCTTAATAAAGTGCATTTGCTCGATTGAGCTTTCTACTGCATCAACGAATGGTAGCACCTTGTCCTTAATCTCCCTCCCTGCCTTACGATTATCCCCTCCGGTATCTGACATTACCCTACCCAGTAGAAACTCGATTAAATGCTTAGAATTCCTAATAGCTTCTCTCCAGGCGTCTACACCATCCTTAGAGATTAAATCAGCTGGATCAACGCCGGGTGGCATATTGGCCACTTTTACATCCATACCGAGAGATAGGGCTATTTTACCAGCCCGCAGTGATGCATTGAAGCCTGCCTTGTCTCCATCGAAGGCCAGAACGATGTTGGGTGACAATCTGCGAACTAGGCCTAAATTTGATACCACATTTTCTCTACCGATGGTGGAGTCAGCTAGGGCGGTACCCGAAGTGGCAACAGTATTCTTGTAACCCGCTTGATGTGACAAAACTAAGTCCATCTGACCTTCAACTAAAATAGAGAAATTGTTTTTGCGGATGGAATCTTTCGCCTTGTCGAGACCGAAGAGTACGGAGGATTTACTGAAAATTGGTGTATCTGGGCTGTTTAGATATTTAGCGGACTTGCCGTCGTCGGTGAAGAGTCTACCAGAGAAAGCGATGACCCGTCCGCTCGTATCTGGAATCGGGAACATAATACGATTGCGGAAACGGTCATAATATCCCTTTTCTGTTTTCTTAATTAAGCCCGCTTTTTCAATTTCGTTTTCTCTCCATCCTTTACTGGTGAGATAAGTGTAGAGCAGTCGCCAGTCTTCGGGGATGAAACCGATACGAAAATTTTTAATACTTTCGTCAGAAAGTCCTCTACCTTTTAAGTAAGACAGCACTCCCGCTTGAGAAGTTATGTTTTTCTCAAAGAACGAAGTGGTATCTTCCATTACGCGGTACAGTTTTTCCTTTTCACTCTCTTCAGCTGCGTTGAATTTCTCAAGTTGAACACCAGCTTTATCGGCCAGCATCTTGAGTGCTCCCTTGAAATCTAGTCCTTCGAATTCTTCAACGAAAGTAAAGATGTCTCCTTTAGCTCCACAACCGAAACAATAGTAACTCCCTCGATCAACTGAGATAAAGAAAGAGGGTGTCTTTTCGTTGTGAAAAGGACATCTGGCTTTGAAATTTGCGCCGGACTTTTCTAACTTTATATAAGAAGAGACTACTTCTTCAATTGACAGTCTCTCCTTAATTTGTTGAACGGGAGAGTTTACCATATGTGTTTTACTCTAATTCTGGTAGAACGGCTTTTTTAACGAAGCCAGTACCTGCTGGAATGAGGCGTCCGATGATAACATTTTCCTTCAAACCTCTTAGGAAATCAATACCACCCTTCACGGCATTTTCGATAAGCACACGATTGGTATTCTGGAACGACGCAGCTGAGAGCCAACTCTTGGTTCGGAGAGATACTTCCGTGATACCCAGCACGACTGTTTCAGCCTTAGATTCTTTACCACTTATTTTAGTAACTCGTGCATTTTCTTCGATGAAGGCTGTATTTTCGACAATGTCTCCGATGGAGAAATTCGTCTCACCAGCATCCTTTATCTTTCTTCGAGAGAACATCTGACGAATAATTATTTCAGTATGTTTTCGAGAAATTGAGGCACTTTGCAGTTCGTAAACTTTGTTGATTTCACGAATGATATATTCTTCCACCATTTCCTTACCTCCGTATAAGAATATCTCAGAAATATCAGCAGAACCGTCAGTTAAGAGCTCCCCACGCTTTACCTTGTCCCCTACTTTGACTAGGGGGATACGGCGAAATGGTAGAGTATATTCCATTTCATTGGCTTTACCGTCGGCCTTACTGTCAGAAAGAACTTTAATTGTTTTCTCGCCATCTTTTTCTCTAATTTCAAAAACTTCACCATCGGTCTGAGAGACGACAGCTGGGTTTTTAGGAGTTCGGCGTTCGAAGATTTCTTCAACACGAGGCAAACCAGTCGTGATGTCTGTTCCTGCTACACCTCCAGCGTGGAAGGTTCGAAGTGTCAGCTGGGTACCAGGTTCACCGATAGCTTGTGCGGCGATGATACCGACGGCTTCACCCAAGTCCACCAAGTGATTACGTCCCAAGTCGAGACCATAACACATCTGGCAGAGACCGTGTACTGTCTTACAAGTAAGTGGAGAACGAACGAAGACTTCAGTGAATCCAGCGCCTTCGATATTGTAAGCTTCTTCTTTAGTAATCAAGAATCCTCTCTTGTAAACTACATTGCCATCTTTGTCTTTCAAGTCAGCAGCCAAAACACGTCCGCGGATATTCTTGGATAATGGAATCTCGATACCAGAAATATTTTCGCGAGTGACCATTTTGCCTTCTTTAGTATGACAATCTTCTTCAGTAACAACCACATCTTGAGCCACATCTACTAATCTTCGAGTCAAATACCCGGCTTTCGCGGTGTTAAGAGCAGTATCCGATGCTCCTTTACGGGCACCGTGCGTGATGACGAAGTATTCGATGGGAGAAAGACCTTCTTGATAACAAGGAATAATTGGAAATTCCAATGTTTTACCTTGGTTGTTTTGGATGAGACCAATCATACCTATCATCTGTACAAGCGAGGTCATCGTACCACGAGCTCCAGAGGTGAATAGGTCATAAGTTGAACCATTTTTATCAAGTGTACTTGGAAGAATTTTTTCCAAATCTTTCTTGGCATGAGTCCAAATTTCAATAATCTTTTGATACTTTTCTTCTTCCGACAAAAGACCTTCGCTCCATTGAGATATAATTTGCTCTTCTGCTTTTTTCCCTTCCTCAATAATTTTTGGTTTTTCCGGAGACAAAGAAACATTATCCAATCCCCAAGTAGTGCCAGAAACTGTTGAATATTTAAAACCAAATGATTTTATCTTATCAAGAATAGCAGGAGTTTCATCCACGCCATAGTGCATTATAAGTTCATCAACTAGAGAAGAAAGTCTCTTCTGGGACATCTCATCGTGCACATAAGAAAAGTCGTTCGGCAAAATACTATTGAAAAGAAGCTTGCCGACAGTTGTGTCAAAAAGACCACCATCAAATTTCCTGTATTTAGGTGTATCGGTTGCAAGCACTTTTATCTTGGCTCGTAGTGAGACGACACCATATTCATAAGCAGTGATAGCGGTATTTGGATTAGAGAAATACTTTCCTTCACCCTTTTCACCATCTACATTCTTCGTCATCCAGTAAGAACCAAGCACCATATCCATACGAGGATGAACGATAGGATCACCGTTCTGAGGCTTGAGAAGGTTCTTGTTCGCGGCCATCAAATTCTTAGCTTCAGCCTGAGCTTCTTCAAGTAAAGGCACATAAACAGCCATCTGGTCTCCGTCGAAGTCAGCGTTGAAGGCCTGACAGACAAGTGGATGGACTTGAATAGCATTACCTTCAATGAGGATTGGATTGAAGGCTTGAATACCAAGACGGTGCAAGGTCGGTGCACGGTTTAAGAGCACATATTTACCTTGGATAACCTCGTCGAGCATTGCCCAGACTTCGGGTGTGCGCTCTTCGATGAGCTTGTTGGCGCCACGAATGTTGAAAGCAAGTTCCGCTTGCAAAATCTTAGAAATAACGAACGGACGGAAAAGCTCAAGAGCCATGTGTTTAGGTAAACCACATTGGTTAAGCTTTAACTGAGGACCAACCACAATGACAGAACGTCCAGAGTAGTCCACACGCTTACCGAGCAAGTTCTGACGAAAGAGGCCTTGTTTTGATTTCAAGTTGTCTGAAAGAGATTTAAGTGGTCTCTTCTGTGACTGACTCATCGCGGCTGATTCATTCTGTTTAGCGATAGAGTTGTCGATAAGAGCATCGACAGCCTCTTGGATGATTCTTTTTTCGTTTCGAAGAATAACATCCGGAGCATTGATTTCTTTCAATTTCTTCAAACGATTATTTCGATTGATAACTCTTCGGTATAAGTCGTTAAGATCAGATGTGGCGTGACGTCCACCATCGAGTGCCACCATCGGGCGAAGAACTGGAGGGATAACTGGAATAACAGTTAAGAACATCCATTCTGGACGAATATCGGCATAGAGCATCGCACGGATAAGAGAGAGTCTCTTTTGTAGCTTTTCTTTTTCCGCGACACTTGCCTTCTCGAGCATCTTCTCAGTGTGAGCTTTTAATTTGTTCAAATCTAAATTCTTGAAAATAGAATAAATAGCTTCAGCGCCGATGTTAGCTTCGAAACAAGTTCCGTATTTTAGAGAGTAATGGTGGAAAGAAATTTCATTCAAAACTTTACCTTCATAGATTTCGCCAATTTCTTTCTTGGTATTGGAAAGTAGAGTCTTTAATTTTTCCTTCGTTTCGTCATCAGCCGAATTCTTCAATTTAGATTTGAATTCTTTATCCAAACCTTCTAGAACTGTCGCCTTCTCTTCTTCGTAAACCTTGGTGATAATGTATCCAGCGAAGTAAATAACCTTCTCAAGGTCTGAGACGGAT
Source organism: Minisyncoccota bacterium (assembly GCA_041660345.1). Taxonomy (GTDB): domain Bacteria; phylum Patescibacteriota; class Minisyncoccia; order Phycocordibacterales; family UBA9973; genus UBA9973. The sequence continues at coordinate 648 of JBAZWP010000046.1, read as the reverse complement.
ATGTTGAGCAAGATGCTCATTCTGGAAGGCACGCCACGCAAGAACCAGATGTGGGATACGGGAGTAGAGAGTTCGATATGCCCCATACGTTCACGACGAACGATAGAACGAGTGACTTCGACTCCGCATTTCTCACAGATGATATCTTTGTAACGAATTCGGCGATACTTTCCACAGTAACATTCGTAATCCTTCTCTGGGCCGAAAATCTTCTCGTCGAAAAGTCCTCCGCGCTCACTTCGTCCGGTACGATAGTTGATCGTTTCTGGCTTGGTGACTTCACCATAGGACCATTCCTTGATTTGCTCTGGTGAGGCCAGCTTCAATGTAATGTGATCAAATTCAGTTGTATTTAGGGTTTTCATAGTTTTATTTGTTTTATTATTAATTATTTTCCTCTAAATCTGGAGCCCCGAATTTTTTCAAATTTACATCTAGAGCAAGTCCTCGCAAGTAGTTGAGGAGAACGTTGAATGATGCAGGAGAATTTGGTGCTTTGATTGTTTCATTCTTAATAATAGAATCAAAAGTCTGTGAGCGACCCAAAATATCATCAGACTTAATTGTCAGCATTTCACGCAATGTATAAGCGGCGCCGTAACCTTCAAGTGCCCAGCCTTCCATTTCTCCGAATCTCTGTCATCTACC
>JBAZWP010000045.1:0-6663 GCA_041660345.1 Minisyncoccota bacterium | reverse complement strand
TATTAAAAAAATTGTTGGCCTTTCGCCTATCGTTATCATCTTGGCAGCCCTGATAGGTTTCGAGCTCGGAGGATTTTGGGGAGTATTATTGGCCATCCCGACAGCCGTCATCTTGGTAGAATTTACAAATGATCTAGAGAAACACAAAGCTTTCATAAGGTCCAATGATGAAAAAAAATAGCTTCTATCTCACTACCACCCTTCCTTACGTCAATGCTGATCTCCATATGGGCCACGCCCTAGAGTTCGTGCGTGCTGACATCATCGCTCGATACAAGAAGTTGCAAGGCTATGATGTGTTTTTCAACACTGGCACAGACGAACACGGTCTCAAGATTTACGAGAAGGCTGTCGACTTCGGCAAGAAGCCACAGGATTTCGTCGATGAGAGCTTCGTGCGTTTCAAAGAGTCAGTAAAAATTTTCGGTATGGATGCTGATCTACACTTCATCCGGACGACCGACGAGAAGCACGAGAAGGCAGTGAAAGAATTCTGGAAGAGAGTAAACGACAACGGATATATTTATAAAAAAAATTATCAAGCCAAGTATTGCGTCGGTTGTGAAGAAATAAAAAGTGATTCTGAGCTGGTAAATGGCGAATGCGCCGTCCACCCCGGGCGCGTGCTTGAAATAATTGAAGAAGAAAATTATTTTTTCAAATACCCCACCTTCGTGGTGCCAGACTTCCGTTTCAATGAGATTAAAGCTTTCGTCGGCAGAGGTCTACAAGACTTCTCTATTTCGCGCTTAAAGTCGAAAATGCCTTGGGGCATCGAGGTCCCTGGGGATCCGGAGCACGTTATCTATGTCTGGTTCGATGCGTTGGTGAACTACATCGCTACAGTTGGTTGGCCCGAGGAAGGTGGAAAATACGAGAAGTATTGGGTGAATGGAAATCCTACACAGTATTGTGGCAAGGACAATCTACGCTTCCAATCCGCAATGTGGCAAGCGATGCTAATGGCGGCCGGAGTGCCGAATTCTCACCAGATAGTCATCAATGGCTTCATCACTGCCGATGGTGGACTCAAAATGTCGAAGTCTCTCGGCAACGTGGCCGACCCAACAGAAATTGTGAAAGAGTACGGCACCGATACCTTGCGATTTTTCCTGGCGAAAGAAATTTCCAATTTCGAAGACAGCCCCTTCACGATGGAACGTTTTAAAGATGCGTACAACGCAGGCCTTGCGAATGGTTTGGGGAATTTAACTTCCAGAATTTTGACTTTATCAGAAAAATATTTAGAAAAGTGTCCAGAAGTTTCAGAAAGCTCAATTCCTCAAGAATTTTTTGACCATCTTGAAAAATTTGATATTCAAAAAGGAGCGAATTATATCTGGGATAAAATTTCTGAACTTGATAGATTCATTCAAGAAACAGAACCATTTAAGGTTGTAAAAATAGATGAAAATAAAGGAAAAGAATTAATAACTAAGATGGTCCTTGATTTATATACGATAGCTAAGATGTTGAATCCAATAATGCCAGAAACCTCTAAAAAAATTCTTGAATTGATAAAAACAAACAAAAAACCAGAACAGCCATTATTCTTGCGTAAAGATTAAAATGCCTAAATACATCGACATACATTCCCACGTTAATTTTAAAGCCTTTGATGAGGACAGAGACGCTGTCATTGCTCGTGCACTCGAGAACGATACTTGGGTAATGAATGTCGGCACGCAGATAGATACTTCACGCAAAGCCGTTGAGATGGCAGACAAGTATCCCGAAGGCGTGTATGCTGTCGTTGGACTTCACCCTATTCACACTGGTGCATCTTTTCATGATGAGAAGGAGCTCGGTGAAGGTGGCGCAGAGTTCACTTCTCGCGGAGAGAAGTTCGACAAAGATGCATACAGAGAGCTCCTGAAGAATCCGAAGACGGTCGCGATAGGGGAATGCGGACTTGATTATTATCATTTAACGGAGGAATCTCTCGGGAGACAGAAGGAGGCCTTCATCGCCCAGATAGAGCTAGCCAATGAGGTAAATAAACCGTTAATGATTCACGTTAGGAATAATTACGAAGACCCAAGTCGTAATGCCTTCGTTGATATATTAGAAATTTTAAAACAACATGCGAAGGTTAAGGGTGTTATTCATTTTTTCGAGGGTGACCTAGAAGATGCGAAAGGTTTCAATGATATTGGCTTCCTTATCTCTTTCACCGGAGCGATAACTTATCCTCCAAGGAAAAAGGGCAGGAGTTGTGATTATGAAACAATAATTAAAAGCACTCCGCTCGATATGATTTTGAACGACACAGATTCCCCATACCTAGCGCCTGTGCCACATAGGGGGAAACGCAATGAACCCGTCTATGTGCGAGAAATAGTTAAAAAGATTGCGGAAATAAAAAATTTACCCGAAGAAGAAGTGGCGGCTGCCATCGTGGCTAACGCTCGACGTCTTTTCGGTATATAAATAGGGGTGAGGGTTTACTTTTTATGGGCTTTTTGCTAGTATGAGATTCATGCAAGATAGTGATTTAGTTTTAGAAAATAATACAGAAAACACAGCAGACTCTCGAATTTACGAGGTCGGCTATCTCCTTGCCCCTACCATCGCGGAGGAAAAGATTGCTGAACACTACACTGGATTGAAGGATTTGATAGCCAGTCTAGGTGGTGCAACTATTGCCGATGAAATCCCAAGGATGTTACCGCTTGCTTACACCATCGAGAAGGTTGTCCAGAATGTCCGCAGTAAATATGACACTGCTTATTTCGGCTGGAACAAGTTCGAGATGAGTCCCGCACAAGTATTAGAGCTCAAGAAGAAGCTTGACCTCGATCCTAATTTCGTCCGATTCCTGCTTATCAAGACTGTCCGCGAGAACACTGTCGCTGCGAAGAGATTTATGAATCGTGATGGTATTCGTCGCAAGGCTCCAGTTGCTGGAGAGAACGAAGTTGTCGCTCCTATTAATAAAGAAGAAGTCGATAAAGAAATCGACGCGATGGTAGCTGCAGTATAATAAAATTATGTTTCTAAACAAAGTAATGTTAATAGGGAATCTTACTCGCGATCCAGAATTGCGTTCATTACCAACTGGCATCAAGGTTTGTTCTTTCTCCCTGGCGACCAACAGAGTTTGGAAAGATAAGAATGGAGCTCGCCAAGAAGCAGCAGACTACCACAATGTCGTAGTCTTCGGACGCCAAGCAGAGACAGTCTCCCAATACATGAAGAAGGGAAACTCGATTTTAGTAGAAGGCAGGCTACAAACACGCAGTTGGGATGACAAGACCAGTGGGGAGAAGAAGTATCGCACTGAAATCATCGCCGACCGCACCCAGTTCGGTCCCAAGGGCACAGGTAGTGGAGCACCAAGTGGGGGAGGTGCAGCAGCTCCTAAGGCAGCCGAAGAAGACGCTATCGAGTACCCAGAAGAAGATATCAACCCAGAAGACATACCATTTTAATAATATAAACATATGAAACAAGATTACTTTTCAGCCAACAATATAAAGCACATCGACTACAAGGATATCGAAATCCTCAAGAAATTCTTGAACCCTAACGGTAAAATAGTCAGTCACAAGCGCAGTGGTGTCACCGCCAAGAACCAGCGCCAACTCGCTTCTGCCATCAAGAATGCTCGTTTCCTTGGCCTTCTTCCTTTCGTCGCCAAGTAAGTAAATATAGTTTCTTTTTACAAGGATTAATTACCCTTTTTGTTTTTTATGGCACAATTGCAATACAACGAAATACGCGAGAAGAAAATAATCATTCACGACGATGAACCTTGTGAAGTTGTGGAGTCACACGTGGCTCGCACTCAGCAACGCAAGCCCCAGAACCAAGTTAAGCTTAAAAGTTTAATTTCTGGCAAGACAATTGCTGCAACTTTCCACGTCTCTGAATCAGCCGATGAAGCCGACATCGAGAAGAGAGATGTGACTTTCCTGTATGCGAACAGAGGGGAGTACTGGTTCTGCAATCCGGAAGACAAGGCCAACAGATTCAAGCTGCCCGAAGCCCTCATCGGCAATGCTGCCAAGTTTTTAAAAGAGAACGGCAATGTCACTGCCCTAGTCTGGACTAATGAAGATGATGAAGAGAAGATAATTAAAGTTACATTACCTATCAAGATTGAATACAAGGTCAAAGAAGCTCCACCAGCCGTACGAGGGGACACCTCGAAGGGTGGCAACAAGGTCATCACTCTCGAGAATGGTGCAACCCTCAACGCTCCGATGTTCATCAACGAAGGAGACATCGTCAGCATCAACACCGAGACCGGTGAATACGTCGAAAGAGTAACTAAATAAAACAAAAAATCCCCTTGCGGGGATTTTTTTATTAGAAAGCACAAATCAATTTTTAAAATGCAATCTATCTGGCGAAGCTTCGCCAGCGAACTGCTCGTCGCTCAAGAAAATAATGAGAGGAGTACCTCTTTTATTTTCTAAGCTCCTGCGCAAGGCATTTAAAAAACTATTTGTGCTTTCTTTTGCGAACTCTATAGAAACCCAAAAAAACTTTTCGCGGGGTTTCGAGCCCGACTGGGGCGAGAACTTCAGAATTTTTTAAGCTTCAAAAAATTCGTACCAAAGAAAAGTCGTTTTTTGGGTTTCTAAGCCTCTTCGGCGAATTTCTTTTTTATTTCTTTGAGGATTTGAGCGGAGATTTTCTTATCTTCTTTGAGGAATTTGCGGGTCGCGTCGTAGCCAACACCGAGCTTCACTTTCTCAGCTTTTTCTCCGGTTCCTGTATAAAAGTATGAATTTCCAGTCTTTTCTATGATTTTGAACTTCTCTCCGAGAGCCATTATTTCTCCCTCCCTTGAGATTCCCTCGTTGTAGATGATGTCGAATTCTGTCTGTTTGAATGGAGCGGCGACTTTGTTCTTCACTATCTTCACTCTCGTGCGACTGCCGACGACGTCTTCACCTTTTTTAATTTGCGCAATTTTGCGGATATCCATTCTGACCGATGTGTAGAACTTGAGTGCCTTACCTCCTGGGGTAGTCTCAGGGTTGCCGAACATCACACCGATTTGCATTCTAATTTGGTTGATGAAGATGACGACAGTCTTTGACCTTGCAACGATAGCGGTCAGCTTGCGGAGTGCTTGCGACATAAGTCGAGCTTGCTTGCCGACATGATATGCGCCCATATCTCCCTCTATTTCATCTTTCGGCGTAAGTGCGGCGACAGAGTCGACGACGATAACATCGATTTTCCCCGTGCGGACGAGACTCTCAACTATCTCGAGTGCTTGTTCACCGTTGTCAGGTTGAGAAATTAATAAATTATTTATATTTACTCCGAGTTTCTTCGTATATTCTGGATCCATCGCATGCTCAGCATCGATGTATGCACAGACTCCGCCGAGCTTCTGTGCTTCAGCGACGATGTGTAGAGAGAGGGTAGTCTTACCAGAAGATTCTGGCCCGAAGATTTCAATAATTCTTCCACGAGGTATACCGCCAACACCGAGCGCCATATCGAGGCCGATAGAGCCAGTCGGGATGACATTGATGTCCACCTTAGGTGAGTCACCGAATTTCATTATCGCGCCCTCGCCGAATTTTGTTTGGATTGCCTTTAACGTATTGTCTAGACTTTCCATACCGAGTTCTTTTGGTTCTGCTTTTTCTTTTGCTTTTTTCATCCCGTTAGAGGCAGGTCGCGTTCGCTTTAAACTTCGACACTGCCTTTGATTAAAATAATAATAATAATTTTCGACTTCTTTTCCCGTCTGCGACCGCGGCCTCTAACGGGATTCATTCCTTCATTAATAACTTAATTTATAATTTTTTTCATCAATATTTCCAAACTTATCTTTGGCTCTGATGTTCACTATATTATACCCTGGCAAGAGGATAATTGTCTCATTGAAATTTCCCTGTTTATCTATTGAAATTTCACGGCCATTTAGGGTCAGGTTTACGGCATTCCTCGCATTACCCTTTATTTCCAAGACATTTTCGGTGACCTTCACCCCGTCTGTTATATTCACATTTGTGATTTTTACCCCGAAGAGCAAATCCTTCGAAGTGAAGAAAGCGTAGATAATTATAAATAGGAAAAATAGTGAGAATAAAGAAATTTTTGCTATTTTTTTCGCATCACTATTCATTGTATTTTTAAATAAAAAGTATAAATAATTTTTTAAATGCCTTGCACAGGAATTAAATTAAGCAAGATGGTTGTAAAAAACAGACTACGGAGGCGGGTAGCTGAGTCTGAGAAATTTTTCAACAGAAAAATATTCGTGCTGTTTTTTATAACTATCTTGCGGCTACATTTTAAAAATTGATTCATGCTGTTTATAAAACATTCTCACCATTCTCGTCACGATTTATTTTCTCTAGCACTTCTCTTGGTTTCGCACCATCTCCTGGACCGATGACTCCACGTTCTTCGAGTTTATCCATCAGTCGGGCAGCACGAGCATAACCTAATTTCAATTTTCTTTGCAGATACGAGGTTGAGGCCTTGCCAGCTTCCATGACGGCCATCCGTGCTTCTTCGTACATCTCGTCATCGTCTTCTTCATCGATAGTACTTTCGAAAATACTTTTATCCGCTGAGATACTTCCAGAAGCGAGAGAAATTTCTTCCGTTATTTCATCTTTATATGCATCACCGAGATATTTCACCACCTTTTTCACTTCCGTCTCGGAGATGAAGGCTGACTGCAAGCGT
>JBAZWP010000044.1:0-6682 GCA_041660345.1 Minisyncoccota bacterium | reverse complement strand
AGTCCGGTGGACTGTGTTGGTAGCTGGGGAACATGTGCCAATGGAAGCCAAACCTATACCATTACCACCCCTGCTTCAGGGAGTGGAACTGCTTGCCCATACTCCAATGGAGCTACTCAATCATGTAAACCAGACTTAGTGGCAAATAATATTTCACCAACAAGTGTTGGGAAAAATAGCAATGTTGTTTTTTCTGCAGACATCACGAATGTAACTGGTTTCACCACTGGTACTACCTTCTCAAATCTATTTCAGATAGCTACAAACCCAACCGATCCCCAAAATCCAGAACCTAGTAAGATAGTTAATTATCCAGCTTCTAATAATCCAATGCCCGCAATCGTTGGTGTTGCCAGCTATTATACAGCTAATTTTACCCACAAATTTACTTCAACCACAGATGCATACTATATGCGTGCTTGTGCAGACGCCACTGGCAGTCCCTCAGATACTGGTAGTACAGGTACTGTTTCTGAGTCAGATGAAGGGAATAATTGTAGCCCCAACTGGACACGAGTTAATGTTCTTCCTGGAGATTCTTGGGGTCCCTGGAGCGATTGTGTAAATGGATTTAAAACGAGTACTTGCTCTACACCAAATTCATGTAGTGGAGGTGATGGTACCACCAAGACTTTGCCTTGCTCTACTCCAATTTATAAGGAAAATTAAAATACACTTCAAAAAGTCCCCCACTGGGGGACTTTTTGTTGGAGGCTCGCTTCTTTTTTGGTACAATATAGTAAATGCAAATAAACGAAGAACAATTAAAGAAATTCATTTTAGATTCTGGACTTGTTTCTCGTGCGGACCTCGAAGAAGCTAGTAAGGAAGCACTAGACAAGAAGCAAAAATTAGGAAATATTTTACTTTCAACTGGCAAATTATCAGAAACTGATTTGCGCAGGATGGAAGCCTTTGTTTTAGGCATTCCTTTCGTCTCCCTTGTTAAAGAAAAAATTGATTTTGCCGTTCTTTCTTTAGTCCCCGAATCAATTGCTCGAAATTATAATGTTATCGCCTACAAACAAAAAGGTGACACTCTGGAAGTAGCAATGCTCGATGCAGAGGATATGCCGATTATTGACTCGATCAAGAAGCGCTCAGGTTTAAAAATTTTACCTCGCTTGACCGATACTGATTCCATTAAGTCTGCACTCATACAGTATCGAAAAAGTCTTCAGGCAGAGTTCGATAACATTATCCAGAAGGAAACTGCTTCACTTCCAGCCATCATTAAAGATGAAAAGGAAAAAACTAAAGAAGAATTAGCAGAAATGGCCGAAGACTTGCCAGTGGTGAAGATAGTCGACTCTCTTGTCTTCCACGCGATTTTACAAAATGCATCCGACATACACATTGAACCAGGGGAAAAAGATTTGACTGTTCGATATAGAATCGATGGTATCTTGCACGATGCTATGGTATTAGAGAAAAAGGCGGCCGCGGGGGTAACTGCGCGTATTAAAGTTTTGGCTAATTTAAAACTAGACGAAAAAAGACTTCCCCAGGATGGTAGATTTAAAATAGAGCAGAATGGAGAGAAAGTTTCTTTCCGTGTTTCCACTTTGCCGACCTTTTTCGGAGAAAAAACTGTTATAAGAATTTTAAAAGAAACTTCACACGGATTCTCTCTCGAGTCTCTGGGTTTCCACGGGGAAGGGTTGGATCGCATTCATGATTCTTTGAAGCAAAAGACAGGTATGATACTTGCGACTGGTCCGACAGGTTCGGGAAAGACGACCACTCTTTATACAATGCTCGACATTTTGAATAAACCAGAAGTTAATATTTCCACCGTCGAAGATCCCATCGAATATCAAATGCCAAGAGTTAATCAAACCCAGGTCAAACCGGAGGTCGGGCTCACCTTTGCTAGTGGGTTACGTTCTTTGCTTCGACAAGATCCAGATATAGTGATGGTGGGAGAGATACGTGACAAAGAGACAGCCGGACTTGCTATTAATGCGTCACTAACTGGACACCTAGTTCTCTCTACTATTCACACGAACTCAGCTGCTGGAGCCATTCCACGTCTTATAGATATGGGGATAGAACAATTTTTAATAGTTTCAACTGTAAAGACTATCATTGCTCAGAGATTGGTTCGTCGATTAATGCCCAATAAAGAAAAATACTTTTTATCGGAGCTTGAGATTAAAAACTTATCTCGTTTAGTAGACTTGGATCGAATGCTCGCCATGCTTAAAGAAGAAAAATTGGTAGGTAAAAGTGATACTTGGGAGAAAATACCTTTCTATAAACCAGTCCCCAGCGAGGACTCACCAGATGGATACTCTAATCGTGTCGGTATCCATGAAGTGTTGAAGGTTACTGGTACTATTCGTGAGTTAATTTTGAAAGGAAGTTCACAAGAAGAAATGGAAGAAGTTGCAAAGAAGGAGGGAATGATGACAATGCTCGAGGATGGGGTTTTTCAGGCTGTCCTTGGTACCACCACTCTAGAAGAAATTTTCCGTGTCGTTTCAGAATAAATATAATTAAATGTTATTTTCTTACACAGCCAAAAAAGATGGGGTGATTGTCGAAGACACTATCAATGCCGTCGACCGTTTTGCTGTATCTCGTGAGTTGCACTCACGCGGACTTGTGCCACTTACCATCAAAGAAAAAGGTAATACAGTTTCCTTTAACCCCATGGTTTTTTTGAATAATTTTTTAGGAAGAGTGAATCAGGTCGATTTGATTATTTTTACTAGAAATTTAAGTGGAATGCTAAAAGCTGGATTGCCACTTTCACGAGCCTTGACTGTTTTAGAAAAACAAACAGAAAAACCGGTTTTTAAAAAAGTTTTTGCCACACTCTCAGCTGAGGTAAACGGCGGCGGTACTCTATCTTCTGGGTTAGCAAAATTTCCTAACATTTTTTCAAAACTTTTTGTATCAATGACGAGGGCTGGAGAAGAATCAGGCAATTTGTCCGGAGTAATCTCAGAGGTGGGAATGAACTTAGAGAAATCTCATGCTTTAAATAGGAAAGTTCGTGGGGCGCTTATTTACCCAGGAGTGATTTTGTCAGCGATGGTGGTACTAGGTATTTTGATGTTTGCTTTTGTGGTTCCCACTTTAGCCGGAACTTTTAAAGAATTAGGGGTTACCTTGCCGACATCTACCCGAGTATTGATTTGGGTTGGCAATTTCTTTTCCAACAACCTTATGCTGACTTTTGTGATTTTATTTACCTTTATATTTTTGGCGATAAGATTATTGCACTCCAAGTTCATGGCCAAGTATTTTGATTTTATTTTTCTTCGAATCCCGGCCATAGGGAATTTAATAAAAGAATTGAACACTGCTCGTACTGCTCGCACCCTGTCTTCGCTACTTTTTTCGGGTGTTTCGATTGTTCGAGCCGTAGAAATTACAGAAGACATTGTCCAGAATGTTTATTATAAAAAAGTTTTACAAGAAGCGGCTGCTGCCACTGAGAAAGGTGCGCCTTTTGGTAAGGTTTTTACTGCGAATCCGAAACTATATCCGATTATGATGTCAGAAATGATAGAAGTTGGGGAAGAAACGGGTAAACTCTCAGATATGTTACTTCAGATTGCCATATTTTATGAAGAAGAAATTGAAAACAAAACAAAAAACCTTTCAACCATTATTGAACCTATTTTAATGTTGGTTATCGGTGCCGCCGTCGGCTTCTTCGCTATCTCTATGATTTCCCCACTCTACTCGATTCTAGGTAATATAAAATAAAATGAATAAATTTTTTATAAAAAGAAAAATCTACCCAACATTCCTCGCATCGATGAAGCAGGGAGTAACCATTATTGAGCTCTTGGTAATATTTTCTATTATAACTGTTTTGTTTTCTATTATATCCTTCAAGTTTCTTGATATGAGGGAGCAACAAGTATTGAAGAATACCGTTAATGATGTCGTCTCTTCTGTCAATAAAGCTAGATCTCAGACTCTTTCTTCGCTCTTGTCTTCATCTTACGGGGTACATTTTGAAACAGATAAGATTATAATATTCAAAGGGACTGTTTTCTCCGCTGGAGCCGGAGATAATGAAGTCACCGAAATAATTTCCCCTGCAACCATTTCTAACGTGACGTTGAATGGCTCGAGTGGCACCTCTGGAGATTTTTATTTCAATCGACTCGATGGTGTACCTAGCAAAACCGGCACCGTTACTATCTCCACGGATTCTTCTTCTGTGGTCTTAACGATTTCCACCACGGGTTCTGTGAGCACGAATTAATTAACAATGAAAAAGAATTTTAAAAATAGGGGTTTCATGATGATTGAGATTTTAATAGCATCTTCTATTATTGCTGTTTCTATCTTGGCGGCGATGGCCGTGTCGCAAAAGTCGATTCAGGTAGCCCGACAATCCCTTCATGCCTCGCAAGCCTCGTTCCTCTTAGAAGAAGGTGCAGAGGTGACGAAAATTCTTCGTGACAATTCTTGGAACAATATTTCCATTTTAACTCCCAACACAGATTATTATCCAACCTTTGTCTCACCAAACTGGTCTTTATCTTCCACTCCCAACTCAATCGGAATTTTCACAAGGACAGTCAGAGTGTCGAACATTAATCGCGACGATAACACTAAAGACATCGCTGATGTGGGGAGTGACGATCCAGGAACGAAATTAATTACCATCACAGTTTCTTGGTCAGAAGGAGGGTCAATAATAAACAAAACCTTATCTTTTTATCTTTTAGACATTTTTTCATAAAATAAATGAAAATTAAAAATTTTAAAATTAAAAATTTTCAGAGAGGATCATCGATGATTGAGCTTCTTTTTTACATTTCACTTTTTATCGTTCTTTCTTTGGTGGTTATTAATTCAATGATTGTTATGACGAAATCATTTAAAGAAACCAGCATCCAGACGTCCTTAATGCAAGGGAGGGATATCATGGAACGTATGTCTCGTGAGGTAAGGAAAGCTACCGGGGTCGTGTCTATTACTCCTACTAATCTTAAGGTAAATACTAAAGATAATGCCGGGAATCCCAAGACGGCGGCGTTCTTGTTTACTGGTGGGAATCTTCAATTTTCGGAGAACGATGTTTTAATTGGAAACTTGAATAGTTCAAACATCGTTATTGACTCTTTGTCTTTTGAACCGATCAGTACGGCTAAGGGTAGTGCGGTTAAGATAGTCTTGTCGGTCAAATTGCAAAACAACCCAAGTCGATTAGAAAATTTTTACGACACGGTTATTTTGCGAGGTGATTATTAGAACAAAATGAAAAAAGATTTCAAAAAAAATAAAAATGGGGGAATGGCGATGCTGACATCGGTTATCTTCTTTCTCTTTATTTCTCTCGCTATAATTTCGGGACTCGTGCTTCCGTCGGTACGAGAGTTTAGAAATGCCAACATGGGTATTCATTCTAAAGGATCTTATTTTTTGGCAGAGTCGGGGGTTGAAGATGCTTTTTATCGGATTATCAAGAACATGACTATTGGAACGAGTGAAACATTAACCCTTGGAGATGTTTCCGCCATTACTACTATTACTGATATTTCGGGCGGCAAGAAAGAGATTTCTTCTTTAGGTGATATGAATTCTTTCCAAAGAAAAGTTAAATTAATCGCAGATGTCGGCGTTGGCGCATCTTTTAGTTACGGAGTGCAGTCAGGTATTGGGGGTTTCATTATGGATAATGGTTCTGTTGTTAATGGAAGTGTTTATTCAAACGGGAACATCACTGGCTCGGGTTCTATTACCGGAGCAGCCTTGTCTGCTAACTCTGCAGCCTTAGTAGCTGACCAAGAAAATGGTTCTGGTGTACCTGATTACAATATTTCTTTTGGAAATGCTAACAGTACGGAAGACTTTGCCCAAAGTTTTCAGATTAGTAGTGCAAGTGTGATAAACAAAGTTGATTTATATCTTAAAAAGGTTAGCACTCCTGGAAACTTAACGGTTAGAATCGTCTCAAACTCCGGGAGCAGTCCAAGTGCCACAACATTAGCCTCTGGGACTCTTTCAGCCTCTTTGGTTTCTACTAATTATGGTTGGGTAAGTGTACCTTTTTCTACTAATCCAGAATTAACAACTGGAACAACTTATTGGATTGTTATAGATGGCTCCGATAATGCTTCTAGGTATTATGTGATTGGTGCCAATGATAACGGCTACGCTAACGGGTCTAGCAAAATTGGACAATATGGTGGAACTTGGAATAATAATAGCCCATCTACCGTGGACGGATTTTTTAAAGTTTACCTTGGAGGTTTAACAGGTTTGATAGATGGAATAACTGTTGGAACTGGCGGTGTTGGAAATGCATATGCCCATACGGTTAATAATTCTACTATTGCTGGTACAAACTATTGTCAAACGGGTAGTGGCAACAATAAAGAGTGTAACACTTCACTTGCTGATCCTGTCCAAGTTCCTATGCCGATTTCTGATCAAAATATCGTAGATTGGAAAAATGAGGCAGAAGCAGGTGGCGTATACTCGGGTAATTATACTCTCAATGATGCTACAGGCTCCATAGGGCCCAAGAAGATTACTGGTGATTTGACTGTGCAAAACGGTTCTGATTTAACGTTAGAAGGAATCCTGTGGGTGCAGGGGAATATGATTGTAAACAATAATGCGATTATTAGACTTTCTTCTTCTTTTGGTACTTCAGACGGAGCAATTATAGTTGATGGCACGGTTCTCCTAGAGAACAATGCTTCTT
>JBAZWP010000043.1:0-7093 GCA_041660345.1 Minisyncoccota bacterium | reverse complement strand
TACGATCGCATTTTTAACTTACGAACATATTTTACAGGAATACTCCTGTTGTGTCGACGGGTGGAATCGAACCACCGACCTGAGGCTTATGAGTCCTCCGCTCTAACCGTCTGAGCTACGTCGACATATTATACATTATACTCGACAATTAGACATTGATGGCATGTCACGTGCCGAAGTGTTGCGGGGTCACGAATCGAACGTGAGTCTTAAGGTTATGAGCCTTACGAGATACCTCTTCTCTACCCCGCTATATTTTTATAACAAAATAGAAATTTAATATCTGGCTCATAACCTAGGTTATTCGCTCTATTAGTCCTTTCGGAGATACCTCTTCTCTACCCCGCTATAAAATCTCTAATAAAAAACGCCTTTTACAAGGCTCTTTGTCATTTTACCCCAAATACAAGAAAAAGCAAATTAAATGAAGCCGAATTCGCGGAAAATCTGCTCATAGAGAGCGATGACTCGCTTCGCTTCTTTCTGAGAAATTTCAAAATTCAGACCCTCGTGGGCTATCTTGTTTCTGATTGTGTGGACTTCCCACGCGGCTGTTAAGTTCTTGAACTTCTCGCGATCAGCAGATTTTAATTTTTCTCCTATATTGTCACCCTTGAAGTTGAGTTGGGTTAACAAATCTTCCAGCATAGAGTCAGCTTCAATGATGGCTAGTTTCCAGTCACTTAAAGTTGGCGAAAAAACATGGGCTAGAACTTTCGCCCATCTGTTATTCTTATATTGGTTCGATTCTTTTATTTTCCTTTCTCTCTCGGCTTGGTGATGTGCATATTCAGCAATTTCTTCCTTCAAGTGATGGTGTTCCTTTTTTCTTATTTCCAGCATTCTGACGGTGGTGTAAGTGATAATGATGATGAAGAATAGAGAAAATAGGGATAAAATCAATTTCAGACCATCTAGATTCTCACCACGAAAAAAGTACGGCAAGATAGTATGAAAAAAATCATATATCTTCTCGAACAAATAGCTTGGATTAAAATATTCAATCTGAAAGAATTTATCATTCAGAGCTGTATTTATAGGATCAAAGTTTTGAACGTCCATATATAAGAATTATAACAATAAGTGAGAAGCGTAAGCAAATTTGTTTGCTTAACGTTCGAACGCCATTGTTATATGGTACTCCATATACCATAACCTTATTTTAAGGTTTCAAATTTTTTACCAACATCGAACAATGCGTCTTCATCCCAGTGAGTCGCCATAAATTGGATGGAAAGAGGGAGATTCTTGTCCGTCTTGCCTGAGGGTAGGGCGATAGATGGCACACCAGCGAGGTTGGCAGGTGCGGAGAATATATCGCACAGATACATCGCTACTGGGTCGTTCAACTTTTCACCCAATTTGAAAGGCAATATTGGTACTGTGGGTGTCGCAATTAAATCCACGTCTTCGAAAGCTTGTAAGACTTCTTGTTTTATTTTCTCTCGAACCTTCACTGCCTTATTGTAGTAAGCATCGTAGTAGCCATGAGAAAGCACATAAGTGCCGAGTAAAATTCGGCGGCGCGCTTCAGCTCCGAAGCCTTTACCTCTACTTTTTTTGTAAACTTCCATCAAGTTGGCGCCGGGCTCACTCAATCCGTAGCGTATACCATCGAAGCGCGAAAGGTTGGTGGAAACTTCAGCGGGCATAATGATGTAGTAAACAGCCAGAGAATATTTCGAATGTGGGAGTTTGATATCGACAATTTCATAACCGGCATTTTCTAACTTCTCCATTGATTCTTTAAAGTTCGCCATAATCACTGGATCTACTCCCTCTTCGAAGAGGTGCCAAGGTATGCCAATTTTCTTACCCATAGATTTGTTTTCTTTACTACGCAATGCCTCCACCGCGGAAGTGCTGTCTTCTTTGTCATACTTAGACAAGGTATTGAAAATAATTTCTGTATCTCGGACAGTCTTACCGAAAGGAGAAACCTGGTCAAGAGAGTTCCCCATCGCGATGATGCCATTGCGAGAAAGGGCACCATAAGTCGGCTTGAGCCCCACCAAGCCACAGAAGGCCGACGGTTCACGCACTGAGCCACAGGTCTCGGTGCCGAGTGCCACCAGAGCCATATCAGCCGCGACAGCGGCTGCGGAGCCACCAGAAGAACCACCGGGGACCAAGCTGGTATCTATCGGGTTACGGGTCACTCCATAAGCACTGGTCTGTGTCGAGGAGCCCATGGCGAATTCGTCCATATTGGTTCGGCCGAGGATTACCGCACCCTCTTCTTTCAATTTCTTAATAACGAAAGCGTCGTAAGTAGCGGTATAATTTTCTAAAATTTTCGAACCCGCCGAAGCGATGTGCCCCTCGAATAGAATGTTGTCTTTGATGGCGAAAGGGATACCAGTGAGCAGGGTCGCTGTGCCGTTCTCGAACTTTTTCTGTGCTTTATCTGCTTCGGCTAGAGCATCGTCGAAAACTTCTAAGTACGCATTCAATTCTTTATTTTTTTCTTTAATAACTTCTAAATACGCTTCCGTTAATTCTCGGCAAGTATACTCCCCTTTCTCCAGTGCAGCGTGCGCTTTTTCAATTGTTAAATTCTTTAAATCAATCATAGAATTTTCTTCACTTTCAAAAAGTTGTCCTGAGAGTCTGGAAATTGTTTGATAATCGAATCTTTAGAGAAATCTCTATCTTCTGTCTTGTCCTCGCGCCAGACATTGAAAGCATCAAAATGAGAGTCTGAATCTTCTACTTCCACAGACTCAACTTGCTTCACATAGTCTAAAATACCACCCATGTCTTTCAACAATTGGGCCTTTTCTTCTTCGCTTAATTCAAGCCTGGCCAGCTCTGCCAAGTTTTCAACATCCTTAATATTCATATAGAGAGTATAGCAAAATCAAATAAAGATGGAAAACATACTTAAATAACAACTTCATTTAGTTTTTTAGTATTCAAAAACCAAAAATATATGAAAATGACTCCAACGGATAAAAAGATAAGTGATAAATGGTTATGAAAAAGTATTGCTAAAGAAAACAAAATCAATCTACCAAATACTGTAGGTATTTCACGTAACACTAAAAATTGCGCATCATCTTTGCGAGCTTGATTGTACATAAGTGAACTGTAAGGTACAAGAAATACCTTTAGTGATAGTGTTGCAAAAATAGTAGCTATATAAAATAAATACTGATTAGGAAAAAATTCTCCAATAGTAAAATTGACAAACCATATAATACTTACAAGAAACGCACCTATTTTTATTAATTTATGTTTATTCCATTGGTCAGTCAATTTTCCTACAGTTAATGTAAAAAACAGTGAAGCGATTGAAGTAATTGTTCCTATTATTCCTACTTCTAAAGTGCTTGCGAGTTGCAAATAAATAAAGATAATCCACAAAGCCATAGCATCCTCAGCTAAGTTGTCTATAATCTCTGGCACGAAATATTGTTTATTTTTTTGCCAAATTTCTTTAAATTTTTCTTTTGAAAAGATAAAATTTGTTTTTTCTGACTTCAAAGACAATATTGGTAAAAAAGTAAAAAATAATAAGAACATCGCAAATGCAAATAAAATATTAAATCCATAACGTACAGCTATAAATGCTCCTATTAGTGGACCTGCCATGGATAATGCTTTCGGTATAACAAAAAACTTACTCATTGATTTGCCCATATTTTCTTCTTTAGTATTGCGCACAAAAAGAATATTAAGTGGTATCCAATAGAATGCAGATTCAGCTCCGGATAAAATAGGTATTATATAAAAAAGTATGTCTGTATCTTTAAGTCCAAATAAAAGAAGCAAAAAATATGTGAGTAATAACCCAAATCTTATATGCAGAGAGTGAACCAATCCTATTTTGTTTGATACTTTAACTACAATAAAAGCACTTAAAAGAAGTGCCGCGTGATGAAGCATCATCCAAATCATCACCATTTGAAAAGAATATCCTAAACTAAGAAGATAAATAGGGACGAATATTGCCACAAAAGACATCGCAAAACCATTTAAGGTCATCATCCCTAATACTTTATTAAAACCATTTCCTGTGATGTCCTTATTTTCCATTAAAAATTATTTCCCCAAAAGTGCTTGAACGCGTTCTTCCGTTCGGGGGTGAGTGCTGAAGAGCCCAGAGATTTTATTTTTCAAACCGACGTTGCCGAAAGGATTTGAGATAAATAAATGAGCGGTGGCAGTATTGGCGTATTGCATTTTCCCACTATAATTTGAAATTTTCTGTAACGCACTGGCGAGACCCTCGGGATAACGAGTCAGCAGAGCACCCGAAGCATCAGCCAGGAATTCCCTTTTTCTTGAAATAGCCATATGAATAAGGGTTGCGAAAATTGGTGCCAAAATAGATAAGATAATACCAATAATTAGAAACACACCCCCTCCTTTATTATTATCATTATGTCTTCCCCAGAAAACAGAGCGCAAAAACGTATCCGTGATAATGGAAACAAAACCAACCAAAACAACCACAACGGTTGAAAGTAGAATGTCGCGATTGCCGATATGAGAAAGCTCGTGAGCGATGACGCCTTCAAGCTCGGTTTTATTCAACATTTTTAGTAAGCCAGTTGTAACACCGACCACGGCATGTTCTTTGTCGCGACCAGTGGCGAAGGCATTCGGTGCAGAATCTTCAATAATACATATTCGTGGCATTGGGAGCCCGGCAGTGATGGATAGATTCTCGACAGTATTCCATAAATCGATATTGTCTTCCCTCTTGATTTGTCTAGCGTGATTTAACGCTAGGGCTATTTTATCAGAGTACCAGTAGCTAGTGATATTCATAAAAATACTAAAGATGACGAAGAAATACAGGATGTTCGGATTGCCGTAATATTGCGCAAAAACGAAACCAATAGCAATAATAAGTACAAAAAAGATACTCATTAAGAAATAAGTCTTGCGGACATTGTTTGATTGTTGTGTATACAGCGTAGCCATGCACCTATTCTATCACTATTGGAATCAAAATGGATTTATCATTTTCTGGGAGACCAGAAGCATTGTCGTTATGAATTTCGAAATAGGCCGGACCTTTGGGAAGATTGGTGAAATCAACATAACCTTCGAAGTCGACGGGACCCGCTGTCATCCATTCGCTCTTCGCGACTGCATTGGTATTTTTAAGAACCTTTTTATTCATATCAAGAATATTTATTAAGATATTGGCCTCGAAGAAATATCCCCCCTTAACTTGTCCTCGATAAGATAAAATTCCGTGGACTTTCGTATTAGGCAAAATCGTGAAGAATACAAGGTCGTCTTTATTGCCCAATACTCCATAAATAGCTGTGTTCTCTAATTTATCTTTGGCCAAATCTGGAAGATATTTTTCTGGTTCTTTACGCATAATACGCAAAGCGAAAATCATCAGAACAATCAAGACGAGCAAGAGTGCGGTATTTAGTTTTGAGCCGAAAAACCAATATTGTTTGTTAAACATAATTTAGAATTTTACTTCTACAGGATTCTGAGCCGCATCGTTATCGGCCACATCGAAGAATTCCATAGATACGAAATTAAACATTTTAGCAATGATATTCGATGGGAATACTTCTAACTTGGTATTCAAATCACGAACATTCGCATTATAGAACCTGCGAGCTGCCTGAATTTTGTTTTCAGTGTCAGATAGTTCACTCTGGAGGGCAAGGAAATTCTGGTTAGCCTTCAAATCTGGGTACGCCTCAGCGAGAGCAAAAACAGATTTAAGAGCACCTGTTAACATATTTTCAGCTTGAGCATGAGCCTCTGTAGGACCTTGAGCGCCCATTGCCATATTGCGAGCCTTGGTAACATTTTCAAATGCGCTTGATTCATGGATGGCATAACCTTTCACCGTATTAACCAAGTTCGGAATCAAATCATAACGGCGCTTCAATTGTACTTCAATATCTGCCCAAGCTTCCTTGGCACGGTTACGTAAAGTAACGAAACTGTTAAAAGCAAAAACAATCCACAAGACGATAAGACCTAAAACTATCCCTATCCATGTATATAATGTCATATTATTTATCCTCGAAAAACGAGGCAAATTAATTAATAATTACTTTTGAAGTTGCTTCTCGGCGACCCACACAAGAAGCGGTGAGGCTAGGAAAATAGAAGAGTACGTTCCGAAGAACATTCCAGCGGTAAGCATAAGAGCGAAGTATTTGGTGGATGCTGGGCCAAAGAAGACCAGGGCCAAGAGCACCAGTATCACCGTGAGCGATGTTGAGATAGAACGAACATAGGATTGCTCCAAGCTACGACCCACGATTTCGCTAAAGTTGATTTTATGGGAAGAATCATTTCTTAAGTTTTCTCTAATTCGATCGAAGATAACAATCGTATCAGACACAGAAAGGCCGAGCACAGTAAGGATGGCTACCAAGAATAGTGTATCAACCTCCGCTCCGTAATAATGAGAGAGGACGACGAAGATACCAACAGGTATAAGCACATCGTGCAAGAGTGAAACGATAGCAATGAGTCCATATCTCCAAGAAGAAACAGGTTTAGAAACTTTGCGGAAAGCAAAGGCAATGAAACAAATAATCGCGAGCGATACGAGGATGATGGCAATAATAGCTTTACGAGTTAATTCCTTCCCCACCGACGGACCGATAGAAGTGAAACTGACTTCGGTTAATGGATCTTTGTTGTTCAAAGAGAGCGTCTTCAAAAGACTGGTGTGTTCAACATCATTCAAGTCGCGAGACTTAACGAGGTAACTCTTCTCGCCCGTTGGCTGTATCAAGACGGAACCAAGATTAAGGGTTTCAACGTTTTTATATACCTCTTCTTGAGCTGGACGAACATCCGTATAAGCAACCTCAGTCAATGCTCCCCCCTTGAAATCAATACCTATATTTAAACCAAAGGTAAAGAGAGAAATAAGAGACAGCACCACTAAGGCGATGGAGATACTGATAAATATTTTTTTGTGTTTAACGATAAACATAATTTTATTTCGAAATACCAGAACTAAATAAAAATCTGACAACCTTGTTTTCACCAGTAAAGTCAAAAACAGAAAGGAAAACTCTGGTTATGGTAATGGCGGAGAACATCGACACGATAACTCCCATTCCAAGCGTCAAAGCAAAACCTTTAATCA
>JBAZWP010000042.1:0-7289 GCA_041660345.1 Minisyncoccota bacterium | reverse complement strand
CCCCAACTGGCATACTTCACATTGTCAGCATCATCTTTAAAATCAAAAATATTATAACAATTACGCGCATTACTCACTTGATCACCAACTACATTCTCGACATTAGTAAGTTTAAGATGCTTATGAAATGCTTGATACCATAATTCTTCAAATTTTTTCCTTGCTTTCTCGACACCCGAACGAGTGTTTAACCTAAGTTCATTTTTCTTTTTTAAATACTCTTCTTTCGTATATTGAACATTCTCTATACAATAACTTTTATTTCTCAAATTAGTAGATAAAATACAATTTGAGCAATTACGACAATCATATAAAAAATACGAATCTAAACACCCTTCGCTTTCTCTAGAAAAAAATAATTTACTTGAATCAGAGCAATAAACATTTTCATAACAAAACTCAGTAGCAAAGGAAGTATAAGAATCATGGGTAAACTTGCCATGCCATAATCTGTTGCAATACATAGAATCTTCACTCCGCCAGGCCGCGCTTATTAGATAACAATTTTTCTGTTCCACTGTAACATTGCAAAACCGCGCATTGACGGATTTAGAATCAAAAAGAGGCATATGAGGAACTCTCTCTAGGAGTTCTCGAAATTGTTCAAAAAACGACCTTGAAAAATCATAGTCTGCGCCATAATTACAAGGGTCCCAAGAATCTCCCCACCAAGTCTCCCGGTCATAAGTAATTATTTTCTCCTCGGGGTGATAGACAGATACCAATAGTTCTTTTTTGCCAGGGGCGTTGTTCGGGCGTTTAAAAAGAGAATGTTCGTTACGCCACATTAAACGACGAATAAGTCTACACTCCGGACAAAAGGTCGGCGGAGGGACCTTAATCTTTTCATAGAAATTAAAATCTTCCACCTCTATGGTGAAATCTTTTTTACAGTTCTGGCAATTTTTAATTTCTTGTTTCATTAATTTAAACTATTCTCCTATTCGCGCGAATTAGAGATACTAATATACTTCCTTCTGGTAGCACTTCTCACAATACACTATCTCGGGTCTCTCTGGGGCATAGCTCGTCTCGAATTCATTGGTGCACACACCTTCATGCTCGTGACCCACCTTATCACACATGCACTGCCTGTGCCAGAGCTTCAATGGATTCCTCTTCTTCAATCTTCCGAAATGCCCGCAATTGGGACAGAGTCTAGGGAGGGCTAAATTATTGTATTTATAAAACTTAAGTTCATCTTCACGAATTTTAAAAGCTTCTGTGCACTGCTCATTGCAAGTCCCAGCGTGCAAGCACCCGATGACTTTATCGACGATGAATTCATCCACATCCTTGATATGGTCGGGCAAATCTTCGGCTTTTATCTTTATCTTGTAATCCCTCTTTTCTTTTTCTTTCCATTTGAAACCATAACCCTTCGCTTCTTCCTCAGTTAGAGGATAATATTCTTCAGCAATTGTCTCATTGTAATAAAAAGGAGAAAATTCAGTGGGGAAAAATTCACCATACCCATATACTCTCCCCTGTGCATCCACGTAAGGCATTGCATTCATATGTTCGATAATTTTTTCACGTAATTTATGATATTCTTCTTTTGAATACTTTTTATTTAAAATACAATAATCTTGATTACGTAAACCAATACAACCAAATAAATGGTTAGAGTCGAAGCACATATAAGTATAATCTGTGTCGACACAACTATGGGTTAAGATACAAAAATGCATATTATAAGCATTGAGTCCCGCATCGATGCCCTCATACAATAATTCCATCTTACCTCCAGTACCGTAAGCATCATAACTGTCTTTTATAGTCACTGCGTGAGTGATGTATCTACAATTTTCTATATCGTCAAAACCATCAAAGAGCATGCGACTATTCCTGGCAAACATAATATTGTCCCCGGTCGAATTTACAGATTTGAAAACGAAAGCATAACGACGAAATTGCTTTGCCAGAAAATCATTATATTCTTGTTCGAACTTCTTTAAACCAGCGTAACTGCCGAAATCATATTCGGCAATCTTTTGTTTATATTCTTCCTCCGAATACTGCTCATTGAAAATACAATGCTTTTTATGTCGCAAATTTATACAACCGAGACAATTCTTCAAACCAAGGCAAGAAGTCAAGAACATAGAATCAATACATTCATCACTATCATAAGAAAAGTTCGTATTGTAACAACTGGTACAGAGGGTGGAATTGTAGCATTTTTGAGATTTACCAACTTTATATAAGTCCCAAGAATCTTTCACATCCACTAAACCATTCGAATAATGGCAGTTCTCGTCACGGAACGATGCGTAAAGTAAATAACAGTTTCTGCAATCTTCGTTGTGGTTGCCGTATTCACTTCCGGGGCTATTGGTATTACCCAGATTGGCCAGAGGTATACGATACATTAAATCTCTGTACTGTTCAAAAAATGTTTTCGAGAAATCATATTCTTCCCCATACGCAAGTGGATCCCATTTATCTCCCCACCATATGTCTCGGTCATAGACCGTCAGCCCTGTCTCGGGGGCAAACATAGAAATAATATCTTTGCCAGAAAATGCACATTTATTATGATAAAGAGACCTTTCATTGCGCCAAATAAGTCTCCTCATCGCTCGACACTCTGGACACCAAGTGGGTGGAGGAACCTTCACTCGTTCATAAAAATTAAATTCCTCCGTCTCAATTACGAAATCTTTCTTGCAGTTTTGACATTGTCGATTTTCGTTTTTCATTATGCTATGTTTTGCTTATAACACTCTTCACAAGCTATTTTATTATAACCCCATTCTGGTGGATAATATGCATCTATATCCTTGTGGCAGTAGAAACACTTGTAAGGATGTGCTCTAATCGTATTCATTTTAATAATTTGCTCCATGATTCTCGAGTCAAAATGTTTACGCGGTAAAGCGAAATTTTTTCTTTTATGAAACTCATATTCAGCAGGAGAAATATTAAATCGATACTTGCTCTCGGGGCATATCAAAGCCTGTGATGAAACACCGGGTTGAGTGTCTAAAATACTGTCAGGCAATTCTAAAGAAGACACCCCATCTTGAGAAGACAGATCTTCCTCTAGCCAATATCCCCCATTTTTTAATATTTCCTCTTTAGTGGTTTTGGGGAAGTAAATTATTCCAGTGGATAAATTATAATGACAAATACTCATAGAATATGGCAAAAAGTTTCCATACCCATCTCCCATGTCCTTAATAATTTTCTCTCTTAATATCTCATATTCTTCTTTTGTATATTGTTTGTTTAAAATACAATACTTTTTCTTCTTCAAACCCACGCAACCGAAACAATATTCACATTCAATACAATTATCTAAATATTCGGAATACCTGCCGATAGAACGAGCAGAATGCTTAAGCTCATAACCACCATCACAACAGCCATTATTGCCGGAATTTTCTACATTCCAGGTGAAAGCTTGATCAATGCAATCTTTAGTATTCTGACCTCTTAATTGGTTGCGACAATTTTGTGAATCTTCCCAAGAAAAAACATTGATGCATTTATCACAATTGATTAAGAAATTACCCTTCGAGGCTGTTGTTTTAAGATTGAAATGTTCACGATGCACAGAATCATTTTTCACCATATCCGTGAATTCTTTTTTTAAGGTCAAAATGTTCTGATAAGAATCAAGTTTTATCTTCTCCAATTCCTTGAAATAATCTTCCTTCTCATGCTGCTTATTCCTTATATAGTATTGTTTGTTGCGTAGATTGTAAGACATAAAGCAATTCTGGCAATTACGACAATCGAAAAGAAAATATGAATCTATGCAATCACGAGAATTTTCTGAAAAGTTTAAATTGAAGGAATCAAGGCAAAACAAACAATCATAACAATTTTGTATATTGAAACAATACACTACATTTAGCGAATCTTTGACGCCTATTATCCTATATCCATAACTTACATTTTCACACCTAAATAGAGACCTAGTGAGATAACAATTCTTGGACTCCCAAACATCGTCACAATAATCACAATTGGTATTATTCTCTCCGGATTGATGGGGACGAGGAACTTTTTCCTGTAATTCCTTTAACTGTTCGAAAAATGTTCGCGAAGAATCATATTCCTGGCCATAGCTTAGTGGATCCCAAACGTCACTCCACCACTCATGAGAAGTATAAACTGGAAATCTTGGCTTGTGGGGAAAAACCGTAATAAAACTTTCGCCAGAAAAATCAGAGACTCCTTTTCTGAATTTTCCAAATATTGAGAAAGCGAAGTATTGTTTAAAACGACACTCCATACATATGTCAGGTATTTTCAAACCCACTTTGTCATATAAAAGCAAATCACCTGAACTTATTTCAAATTTTTCTCCACAATTAGTACAGATTTTATTCTCCGTCTTTGTATTCATATACATTCACTCGCGCGGGGCGAATGACACGATCGGCGATTTTATAGCCCACTTGAATAACTTCTGCGATTTTATGATCCTTGTCTTTTTCATCTGTGGCAACCATATCTACTGGTTCGTAAAAATTGGGGTCGAAAGCCTCCCCCACTTTACCAATAGCCTGCACACCATATTCTTCAAAAATTGTGCTCATCTGTGCATGAATATATTCCACACCTACACGCCAAGATGCATCCACCTTCTCCCAGGCTTCCTTGTTGGCGAAAGCCATATTGAAACTATCCATCACGGTCAAAAAGCGAAAGAGTATCCGCTCACGCATCACTTCGGAGAAGTTGGCTTTCCGGTCTTCTTCTTGCTTCTTGTAGTTGACGAAATCAGCTCGCTCCTTCTGCCAGCCATTTAAATATTCTTCTTTTTCTTTCTGGACCTTCTTCAAATCCGCACGAAGCTTCTTGAGGGTTTTCTTCAAATCCTCTTCGCCATCTTCATTGAATTCGAACTCGACGACGTCATCTTCGGCTTCGTCGGAAGGTATATCTTTCTTTTCTTCTTCATCTTTCATGGTTTTTATACTAGCACAAAAAAATCCCTCTCGGAAGAGGGATTTTTTCTTTTAACGCTTGGACCATTGAGGGGCTTTGCGGGCTTTCTTGAGACCGAATTTTCGGCGTTCCTTGGCTCGAGGATCTCTTTTTAAGAAACCGAGAGTCTTCAACTTTGAACGTAGTTCAAGGTCAGAAGCGACGAGAGCTCGGGATAAACCGTGTCGGACCGCCTCAGCTTGAGAGTGCATACCACCACCAGAGACTCGAACTTCGACATGCCACTTCGTCCCCACCTTGCCAGTCGTTAGGCCCTTAATCATTGGGTCTTGGATTAGGCGACGGGTAACTTCTGATTGGAAATATTCTTTCGCATCTCTGTCGTTAACGATGAAGCTTGCCTTACTTGCCTCGGTAATGCGTACGCGAGCGGTCGAAGTCTTCCTTCGTCCTACGGCTTCGATATATTTATCTTTGGTGTGTTTCTTTTCCATATTAATTTTCAATTTTTAAATGTTTCATCATTTCTCGACGAAGCTTGTTGTCTGGAAGCATCTGAAAGGTAGCAAGTTTGATAAGCTCCTTCAAGCCCATCTTGTCTCTCGTCTCTGTACCTGGGATAACACGAAGTCCACCTGGGATACCGGAGTAGCGAGTGTGATAAATCTGTTCTAGCTTCTTTTCGGTGATGCGTAATTTAGACGCGTTCTTTACAGTCACTGGCACTCCAGAATATGTGTTGCGCTCGAAAGTAGCCTTGGTCTTGCCCATAAGTGACATCGCCACTTCAGAAGCCACTCGTCCGAGTGTTCTCCCTTCTGCGTCTATTATTTTCATTTCGTGTTTACTGTTTTTCATTTGGTTGTGTTTTATACTAGCTTATTCTTCTACTTTATACAAATTCGATGACAGCCATCGGTGCACCGTCTGCCTTGCGTACTCCTAATTTCAAAATTCGAGTATAGCCACCCTTGCGGTCAGCATACTTCGGTGCGATAACTTCGAAAAGCTTCTTCATCTCAGGACGTCGGTTAGAAAGCTTCTTGAGTACAACTCGGCGAGTCGCCACAGAATCCTTCTTCGCATAAGTTACCAACTTCTCGATGAATGGGCGAAGTTCCTTGGCCTTCGGTTCGGTCGTCTTAATCTTGCCACGCACGATCAAATTGAGCGCGAGCGAATTGATGAGCGCGATTCTCAAATTCTTGGTTCTACCGAATTTTCTTTTGTTATTTCCGTGTCGCATATATTATTCTTTTAAGTTCAAGCCTAATTTACCAAGTACTTTCTTGATTTCTGTAATACCCTTCTCACCGATACCTTCTAATTCGAGCAAGTCTTCTCGTCTCTTGCGAGCAAGTCCTCCGAGAGTTCGAATGTTCGCAGAAGTTAGGGCGTTCAAGGTGCGAGTGGAAAGGTCGAGACTGTCGATACGAGTCTTCAAAACATCAATGAATTCTTCACTCTTCTTCTCTGTCTCTTCTTCTTTGTCTTCTTTCTTTGATTTCTTTTCAGCAACTTCTTTCACTTCTTCTTCCTCCTTGAAATCAATGATTGCTTTCAATTGATGAATCATAATGGCAATAGATTGTGAAAGAGCTTCACGAGGAGTGAGCGTGCCATCTGTTTCGATAGAAATTCTTAGACGATTGTGGTTCGTATTGTCACCGACACGCATGTTCTCAACTTCGTAAGAAACACGACGAATAGGTGTGAAAATAGCGTCGACAGCGATTGTGCCGATGTCTACTTTATCTTTCTGTATCATTTCCTTGGCAATGAAACCGAGACCCTTCTCGATTCGCATTTCGATATTTAGATTTACCTTACCAGTCACTTCTACGATGTGAAGTTCAGGATTTAGAATTTCAACTTGTCCACCTGTCTTAATATCAGAGGCGAGGACTTCCTTAGGGCCCTTGATGGATAGATTTACAGTCTGAGGTTCATCAGAAATCATTTTAAAGCGAACTTTTTTCAAGTTCAAAATCATTACGATTACATCCTCTTTAATGCCGTCGAGGGTGGAGAATTCATGAGAAACACCTTCTATCTTGATAGAAGTTAGACTGGCGCCCGGAATAGAAGAAAGAATAATCCTTCTCAAACTATTACCCAAGGTATGACCATAGCCCGGAGATAGTCCGTCTATTTCAAATACTCCCTTGTTTCCTTCTTCCACGACTACACGAGGCTTCGAAGGTAAAATTATTTTATATTCAGGCATATTTTTATAAAAAATTAACTTTTAAATAATAATAAAAAAACAAATTTTTAACGACTATAAAACTCAAGCACAGCGTTCAAATCAAGGAAGGTCTCAACATTTTTTGGCTTAGCCAAAATCTTCCCTTCTAACGCATTGATATCAAATGATAGCCAGGTAG
>JBAZWP010000041.1:0-7600 GCA_041660345.1 Minisyncoccota bacterium | reverse complement strand
ACTCCGACACCTGAACCAACACCAGAACCAACTCCAACTCCAACTCCAACTCCGACACCTGAACCAACACCAGAACCAACTCCAACTCCAACTCCTGAACCAACCCCGGAACCAGCTCCCGCTCCAACTCCGACACCTGAACCAACTCCAGCACCAGCACCTGAACCAACCCCGGAACCCGCTCCCGCTCCAACCCCAGAAACAGTTACGGCAACTAATTAACCATCTTGAATCCCGTTAGAGGCCGCGATCGCATACGGAAATAAAGAAATGAAAAAAATATTAATTTTTAATTATAGTGCAGTGTCGAAGTGTAAAGCGAACGCGACCTGCCTCTAACGGGATGAAAGAAGAAACTAAAACAAATATAGAGAAGTTCCTACCATTCCTGGAAGACTTGCGTGCGCGATTGTATCGTGGGGCACTCTCTTTTGGTGTATTCTTTCTCATTGGGTTTTTTTCTGCTGGAATAATTTTGAAAAAATTATTAAACTTTATCCATATTGATGAGGTTATAGTGGCCACTTCTTCTCCATTCCAGTTGGTTGAAGTAGCAATGGATGTCGGGTTCTTCGTTGCGATTATGGTTTCTGTGCCGTACTTGATTTATAGTTTTTATGTTTTTATTCTGCCCGCATTAACTAGAAAAGAGAGAAGTAAGTTATTAAAATCTGTCCCCTTAACCATCTTGTTATTTGTCGTTGGCTTTCTTTACGGATTCTTTATTCTTGATTATTCTCTAGAAACACTAGCTTCCATCAACGTTCGCCTAGGGATTGCTAACTTTTGGAATATTGGTCAATTTTTGTCACAAATGTTTCTCACCGCTGCTTTATTGGGGCTAGTCTTTGAGTTCCCTATACTCCTATCTTTACTTATAAAACTTGGAATAATTACAACTCAAACTCTCAAAAATAATAGACGTATCGCTTATTTCTCACTCTTTGCATTGACTGCTTTACTTCCACCAACCGATGGGATATCATTAATAGCAATGTCGTTGCCACTCGTGGTATTATATGAAGCGACAATATTATTAAATAATAAAAAAAATTATGTTCGGATTGGGAACTAGAGAGATAATTATTTTGGCTGGGTTAATCGTTTTGCTTTTTGGCTCAAAGAAAATACCAGAGCTGGCTCGTGGCATCGGGGAAGCTATTGGGTACATAAGAGGTGGATTTTCTGATGAATCTGAAGAAGAAGATAGCAAAGGTAAGACCAGTAAAAATAGATAAAAAGAGCAATTATACGGCTGATTGTTTTACTTGCTTTACTTGCGTTAATTAATGAGATATTATTAATCATAAAGGTGTCGATATTATTAAAATATTAAGTAATAAAAATATTATGTTTGGACTTGGAACAACGGAATTGCTTATAGTAGCTGGTCTTATCATCTTGTTTTTCGGAGCAAGAAAAGTATCAGACCTTGCTAAAAATGTTGCAGAGGGTATTCAATACTTGAAGGGTGGGTTTTCTAGTGAAGAAGAGAGAAAGGATAAGGCCAATAAAAATAGATAAAAAGAGTAATTATCTGTTTACTTTACTTGGGTTAATTGATGGTGTATCATTAATTACGAAGGTCGATATTATCAAATATATTAAATAATAAAAATATTATGTTTGGATTTGGAACAACTGAATTGCTTATAGTAGCTGGTCTCCTAATCTTGTTTTTCGGAGCAAAGAAAATATCAGACCTTGCTCAAAACGTCGGAGAAGCTATTAAGTACATCAGAGAGGGTTTTACTCAAGATATAAAAGACAAGAAAGAATAAAACTGCTTAGCCCTTAAGAACAGTAGTATTATATAATAAAAATATTATGTTTGGATTTGGAACTACTGAAATAATTCTTGTGGCCGCTGTTCTTGTCTTGTTTTTTGGAGCAAAGAAAATACCACAACTCACCAAGAGTATTGTTGGGATTGCGAGAGATGTAAAAAAAGCATTCAAAAATACGGATACAGATGCGAAGAAAAACAACGAATAATTCTTATTTGTTGTTTTTCTAGTTTAGGTTGGTTTTTGTTTTTTATACACAAAAAGTGATTTTTTTATGTATAATAAAGTTGTGAAAATATTTTTCCTAAAAAATAAAATAGTTGGAGTTTTTTTAAAATGTTGCTTTATTCTTTTGGGCTTTTTTTATTTTTTTAATATTGCTTATGCCCTAGAAACATACACCCCCCTCGAAACTATCGTCATAGGAGAATTTATATATAATGACGACTATACTCCCACAACCGATGATTGTACTATTTCAATCTATTCTCCAGCCGGGGCGCCACTAGTGAATGAAGCCACCATGAGTGATAATGCTACAGGGTGGCATTATTATTCATATGCAACTCCGGCGACAGAGGGCAAATATCCGACATTTATAACTTGTGGAACATTGGTTGGCGGAGATCTCCTCAAATTAGATAAATCTTTTATTTTGAAAGCTCCCAAGAGCTGGACGGTGACATTGTCCGACTTTGCGACGACTACAGTTAACACGGCTTACAAAGCAAGATTGCAGGTTTTAAATTATGCGACAGTTCCCACAGATGCTGATGCTCTACCGGGGGTAGTTATCACCGACCCGGCAGGGACACCACAAGTACCAGCCGGTGTCATGACCAAGGACTCAAATGGCACTTATAGTTATAGTTATAGTATTCCTGGCAATGCTATCGGTGGTGTTTGGGAGACGGAAGTTTCCGTCATTGTTGATGGAGAGACGATTAAACGAAATGATTTTTGGAACCTCTCTAGCTCACCAGCCGATGTCCAAATAATTCAAATTACTGATAAAGTGATACCGACCATAAGTGCGAGTGTGAGGATTGATAACATGGGAACCCAAGGTAGCGACTTTTACTACGTTTATTGTATTGTCAGCAGTGAGGCCAACTTGTGTGGCGGCGGGGATGATATAGATTCTGGATCCGCTACTGCCTATATCAATGCCGGAAGCTTTATAAATCTGTCGCTTGGCTTGGATGGTGTACTAGCCCCTGGAACTTATTGGTTTAAAGTTAAAGCTAGAGCACTAGCGGAAACTAACTGGGCGGCATCGACCGAGCAATTTGTCGCTGAATCACAAGCTGGTGGTGGAGGAGGCGGAGGTGGTGGAGGCGGTGGGGGAGGAGGAACTGTTGTTCCACCACCACCTGCTGCAACTTGTACAAAACGGGCAGACTTCAACTGTGATAATAAAGTAAATTCAATTGATTTCTCTATTTTGCTTTATTACTGGAAATCTCAACCCCCATTTAAAAACATTTACGTGGATATAAATGAAGATAGTAAGGTAGATTCGGTCGATTTTTCAATCCTTTTGTACGAATGGGGTAAATAATTGTTTATTATTAATTGATAAAGTAGATATGAAGAGATATATTATTGCCAGGTGCTTAATTTTATTTTTAATTATAATTTCTAGTTCTAGTACAGCTTCCGCTGCTAGTATTTACCTTGAAACATCGAAGGACACTGTCTCGGCTGGAGATACATTCATCGTAAGGGTTAAAATTGATGCTGAAAATAAGAGTATAAACACGGTGGAAGGGGATATCGCCTTAGTGTCACCAAATAATAATTTTGCAGTGAATGATTCTGTTATAGCTCAATCTCCTTTTACCCTGTGGCCCCAAGCTCCCTCTCTCTCGCAAGATGGTAAAACTATTTCTTTTGTCGGTGGGGTTCCGGGGGGCTTTAATTCAGATAAGATTAATTTATTTAATATTATTGTTAAAACCAATCGAGAGGGCGACATAGAATTTTCTCCTAAAAACATAATTGCTTTTAGGAACGACGGACAGGGGACGAAACTTCCTGTTGATGTTCGTAACTTAGTAGTCAAAGTGGTACCTAGTGGTACAGGTGGAGTGGAGAGTAACGAATGGGTTGATTTAGTAAATCAAGATAAAGATAGCCCAAGCATTCCCTTAATCACCCTAGGAAGAGATTCGACTTTATTCGAGGGGAGAACATTTGCTTTCTTTACGGCGACAGATGATCAGTCGGGTATAGATTATTATGAGGTTTCTGAAGACGGTGAACCAGCTGTTAGAAGTGGGGATATGTATGTTTTGAAGAATCAAGACGATGCCCCTCGTTTAATAGTAACGGTCTACGATAAAGCTGGCAATAAGGCTACTGCATCCTACAAGGCGCCAGGATCCACTATTCTAGGCTTTCCTCTCAATTTCTTAACAATTTCCATAGCAATTCTCGTGGCGCTCGTTATTCTATTCTTTCTTCTGGTCTTGGTATTAAGAATAAAGAATAAAATGAAAAGAAGATAAGTAATATTACAAATGAAAAATACCAAATTACATATTTTTAAATTTACAGCATTTTTATTCTTTTTCTTATTTTTTGGTGGTAATATCGCAAGTGCCGCAACCCTTAACTTCAGTCCTTCTTCTGGCAATTTCACCGTAGGAAATATTTTTACTGTTAATATTCTAATTAATACTCAAAGCGTATCCGTGAATAATGCTGAAGTTGTGATTAATTTCCCCAAGGATCTTCTGGAAGTAGTTTCAACAAGTAAATCAGGGTCAATCTTTTCTTTATGGGTAGAAGAACCTAATTTTTCAAATAGTTCGGGAACTTTATCTTTCAATGGTGGAGTCCCAACACCAGGATATACTGGCTCAACTGGCCGGGCACTTAGTGTTGTTTTCAGAGTTAAAAAGATTGGTTCGGCTTCTGTGGTTTTCTCCTCCGCTTCGGTTCGCGCCAATGATGGATTGGGCACGGATGTTTTAACCAGTAAAAATCAAGCGAATTTTGATTTAAGTAAGGCTATAGAAAAAGTACCCACACCAACACCGACACCCACTCCCAAGCCTATTCCAGTTGAGGGTCCAAAAGCAGCTCCTAGTATCAAAATAGAAGAATTAAAGAAGACGAATGAATTTGATTCTTCTGCCAAGTTTCTCGTAACTAGTGTTGGGAAGAAAGAAAAATCTTCGTATAAGATAGAAATAGATGGTTTAGAAAGTCCATGGGTTGACCAGGGGTCAGGAGTCTATGAAACAGGACCACTTCCCAAGGGCACTCATCGTATAGCTGTCTATATGGATACTATCAATAAAGATAATATTTCTGACTCTTTATCTTTTGTTATTGATGGTAATATGACCCCAACATTTACAGAATATTCAGAAAATATTCGGGAAAAAGATTTCATTGTAATAAAAGGTTTGGCTGATCCAAATATTGATATTGTCGTAAACACACGAGCAATCATTACTAGTACGGGCGAGATTTTTGTTCAAGAAACAACGATAAAATCTGACGCCAAAGGCTTGTTCGCCTATGTTTCTGACAGAGCGGGAGCTGGTGTATATAACATAACAGCTTACTCCCGTGCCAAGAATGGTTTTGAAAGTGACAAAACTCCATCTATTGTGATTAATGTATTACCTAAATCATTACCGATTTTAACAACTATTATAAATACTTTTTCGTTATTAATTCCTTTGCTCGCTCTGATACTGCTGGTAATTATTATGGCTGTTTGGGGTTGGTATAAAGTCTTACATTATCGAGAGACTCTGCGTAAAAAACTCACAAAGACTGAGGCTATAACTTCGAAAAGCTTCGGAATCTTAGATGAAGACATTAAAGAAGAAATAAGAATATTTAAAAAGATAAAAGCACTTCAACCACTTACCACAGAAGAAAGAACATACGTCAATCAACTTAACAGAGATTTAGAAGGAGCAGAAAGAACCATCTTAGAAGAGATGAGTGAAATTAAAAGAATCTAATTAGTTCTCGAGGTAAATAAATATTCAACTTTCTTGCATACTAAAAGTGCTTGTTATACAATATAGGACATTGATAAGTGTTTCGTCTTATCTTTATTATTAATTATTATTTTTTATATGGAAAATATGTCTAAACAAAAGTTAATGACAGTCGTATTACCACTAGTGACCATAGTTGCACTTGCGCTAGCTGGTTATTTTTATTCACAAATTCGTTCCTTAAAGCAAGATCCCCAGGCTCTCGCCCAGAAAGAAGTTGCCGAGATGGTCGCGAAGGTTGGCAAACTATTGGTTCTTCCTGTTGGAGAGACACCAACACTTGCAACTGTGTCTGACCCAGAAGCCTTGAAGGATCAAGCATTCTTCGCTGGAGCTCAAAAAGGAGACAAGGTTTTGATTTATGCCGGAGCTAAAAAGGCGATATTGTATAGCGTAACGCTCAATAAAGTTATTGACGTTGCACCACTTAACATTGGTACACAAAAGGCAGTAACTCCTCCAACTACTGAAAAGAAACCTTAATAATAGGCTTAAAAATAAAAAACACTCCGACTCAGGTCGGGGTGTTTTTTATTGTATTTTTGTTCCTTATGGCTAAAAAAGTTATTAAATGTTATCCACAAGGTAATTCACAAAAAAGTTTTGTGATACTGCGCGACAGGTATATCATCATAATTACGTAGTCAAAATATGAAAACGAGCACAAATAAAAAAATGTTTTTCGTTTCTCTTTCTGTGGCACTCTTTCTTGTTGCACAATTTTATCCGATTTTTGAAACAGCTGATGCTGCAACTGCCACTGACAATGTCATCGTTACTTTGGATGTAACCACCGGTATCACTATTTCTGATGGAGCCGATGTTACTATGGCGCCGAACATCGGCGTGGCGAGTGATGGTTCTATCGGTTCTTCTTCTTGGATAGTAAAAACCAACGCAGTGAATGGCTACACTCTGGCAGTGAAAGCATCAGCTTCTCCGGCGTTAGTAAGTGGACTTAATTCTTTTGCTGACTATACTGAAGGTACGCTCGGTGTTCCTGAAGTTTGGTCTATCAGTGCTGGAACAAAAGAATTCGGATATTCTGCATATGGCACTGATACAGCGACAGCAACTTGGGGCACATCTCTGTCTTGTGGAGCTGCTGGTGTACCGGCCGGTGCTCAAAAGTATGTAGGTTTCCAGACAACTGACAAAACCATAGCCACTAGAGCTTCAGTCACTCCAACGTCTGGGATAACCACAACAATTTGTTTTGCCGCTGCTCAGAATGCTATCTATGCTCCTTCGGGAACCTATACTGCTACCATCACTGCTACGGCAACAACATTATAAATGAAGCGTTGGCTCTTAATGAAAAGACTTTCATACTTAATCTTTATATTTATATTTTTGGTGAGTTTCTCGCCTAAAGTTCTATTTGCCTACGAAAAAACGAAAACAATAATGGTGCCTCAGAACGATTTCGTAGTAGAGCCTGGTAAAACCGAGGTTTTTTTGAACCCAGGAGATAGTATGGTGAAAAATATTACGATTACTAATCGTATAAATAAAACTGTTAAATTTAAATTAAGTACTGAAGACTTCGTCGGAACCGACGATCCTAAGAATCCTGTGGTCCTCTTGGGCGACGAGTCTAGCCCATCTTCTTTGAAAGATTTTATCATTCCGGAGATAAAAGAATTTTCTCTAGAATTGGGTGAGAAGATTACCATCCCCGTGACTGTCTCGATACCAACGAATGCCGAACCGAGAGGGTATTACGGTGCACTCATTGTGTCGAATGACCCAAGTCAGCAAGACGGTTTTAATTCTAAGGAAGTAGAG
>JBAZWP010000040.1:0-7909 GCA_041660345.1 Minisyncoccota bacterium | reverse complement strand
CAATGATATAGTATTATCAGCTGAAGCCAGGGCGATGATAGAAGCAATCAATGTCCTGCCGCCCAATTACCGTGATGTCCTGTATCTTCGATTGATAGAAGATTTCACCCCGGAAGAGATTGGCAACATGTTCGGGATGAGTGCTAATATGGTCTCGGTCCGCATCACTAGGGGATTAGAAAAATTAAGAAAGGAATTGAAGATTGAAAAGATTTTATAAAATTTTATGGATATAAATAATATAAAAAGAGAAATACAAAAAATCAAACTAACATCTGAAGAAAAAGGGGAGATTTTTGAGCATGTCATGGCTAGCCCCACTCCTTCTCCTTATGCATCTATTCTGAGCAAGTGGAAATTCGTCAGTAGGCCCTTGGTATATGTATTTGCATCTTTGTTTATCTTGATAATAAGGGGGGGACTGTATCTTATGCGGCACTTGGATCAATACCCGGGGATCTCCTATATCCTGTAAAAATAAAAATTGTCGAGCCGGTAGCAGATGTTTTTGTCTTTTCTGATATCGCCAAGGTTGAGCGAGAAGCTGAGAAGGCCATTCTCCGGCTAGAAGAAGCCGAAGAGTTGGCCACGAAAGAAAAACTGGATTCCAAGAGTCGAACGGAACTTGAAAAACAATTTGATAAAAATTTAGAAAACTTCGACCGTAAGGTAAGGTCGGTAGAGAATTCCTCAGAGAAAGAAGCAGAAGATTTGAAAGCATCCTTCGAGTCCTCTCTGAACGACCACGCAGAAAGTCTTAAGAAGACCGGAGCCGAAATCGAAAAAAGACGAGACGATGAAGATGAATCAGAAGCTAGTTTGTTCGGCAAGAAAGTAATAGAAAAGGCAACTCGAAGAAAAGAAATAGAATCGAGAGAGAGGGAAGAAAAAAATAATAACAAAAAAAGCGAAGATGTTAGGTAACTTTTCTGGATTGTTTGGCTTAAGTTTTATGCTATTATATTTATATGAGAGAAAGGATACAACCAACTATACATTTAACACACAAGACAGAAAAGGTGCTTCAGCTGTCAGAGGGCAGGGAAGTGACTGCAGAAATAAAACTCTTAAGACTTGGGAGTAAGGTTGAAGTTTGGATAATCTTCAAAAATCCCAACGGATCAAAAAAGGGGCTTGATGTGCACCTTACCGTTTCTGATTTAGAGAATTATGGTGAACTAGCGACACTAAGTCAAGATACTAGAGAAGAGGTTGTTGCATTGTTGAAGACGACAGCCTTAAAAAGTGCTTTAGATGAATTTACAAAACCACCTGAACCCAAAGATTGGGTAGAAAGAGCCCAGGAAAGAAATCCAAATCTAGATATCTATTAATAAAAACGCATTAATATGCGTTTTTATTTTGTATGAATATAAAGATAAATATCTTCGAGCGCGCGGACGGCGTCGCCGGCGGCGATGTTGTTCTGATGGTAGAGAATGTTAGTACAATCTCCAGCTGCCCAGATGCCAGGGGTCTCGGTCTTCTGGGTCCAAGCGTCAATTTTTATTCTTCCTAGGTTGTCGAGGGTGACGACATCTTTTATGAAAGAAGTATTCGGTATCTGACCGATTTCGACGAAGATGCCTGTGACCTTCAGCTCCTTCTCCTCTTTGGTTGTGGCGTCTCTGTATTTCAAGCCTTCGACGAACTGTTCACCTAAAATTTCTAGAATCTCAACATTTTTGATAGCTTTCATTTTGGGGTTCTTTAATACTTTCTCAACTGTAATTTCATCAGCTCGGAAGACGTCGCTCCTGTTTAAAAGGGTGACGGAGTTGCAGTAAGCGAGGAGTTGAGCTGCGCTCTCGAAACCGGCATTACCACCACCAACGACGACGACATCAGCACCGTCGAAGAGGGGGCCATCACAGGAGGCACAGTAGGTGAGTCCTTTGTGTTCGAGTCTGTCTGCGCCCTTGGCTTCCAGCTGTCGGCGGCTACTACCGGTCGTTATTAAAATCGTTTTCGTTTTTATTTCTTCGCCACCCTCAGTCGTGATAGAGAAAGTATCACCATCTTTCTTCACGTTGGTGACCTTGGTACCTTCTTTGGTCTCGAGGCTGTCTCCGACATTGGCCTGTATATGCTTCTTGAAGTTGTCCGCCAATTCTTGGCCGGGGATAGCAGGGGTTCCAATCCAGTTATAAATTTTTTCAGATACGACAGATTGCCCACCCCATTCAGCGGTGATGAGTAAGGTTTTAAGCCTTTTGCGAGCAGCGTATACAGCTGCGGCTGTGCCGGCTGGTCCGCCACCAATAATTACTAAATCATATGTCATAGAAGACTATTATATCATAGCTTTTAATCTTTCGTTATAATATACTTTTCTCATGATAGAAGGATTAGGCAAAAGAAAAATAACACAAATAGAGAAAAGTAAAGAAAAAACTCCTGCTCAACAAGAAATCTTAACAGTAGCTCTAAAATTAGTCCAAGAAAGGATGGAGTCTCTTGGGGTAGTTTTTCACCCGCCTGACCCAAAGAAATTTATTTTTTTAGACACTTTTAATATTTGGAGAGAAGGTGAATGGACTCACGATAATTATGTCCTTATACGAGCTGAAAGTGAGGGTAATCTAGGGACGATAGTGCATGAAGCTTTTCATTTCTTTAGTTCAGAGTTTTATCAGCATGGTGATGAAGCTGTTGAACAAGCCAGACTGAATAGCAGGAGAGAAGTACGAAGTGGATTTCATGGTGTTTTTTATAAAGATTCTGGGAAAGATATAGAAGAAGGGGTTCGAGTAAATTTTCGCGATTTGAATGAGGCTATTACGGAGAAAATGGCACGGGAAGTTGTTGAGCAAAATCCCGACCTACAAACAAGGCTCAGGTCTTTATTCACAGGCCGCAAAGAAGAATGCCTTGCGAAACTAGCGATAGCATTAAAAGCTAAACAGTCCAAAGATGAAAAAGATTTTGAAAGCTATTTTGCTCTTCTTCAGAAAGGCCATGAGGAACGTCTCAAGGAAATGGTAGATGAACTTAGATTGTCTGGAATGAATGAAGAAGATATAAAAGATTTTATTGACAAAGACAGTGAATCAATGAAAAAATTTTTAAACGGCGTGAAAACGCAGTTTGGTTTGGACCCAGATTTCTATCAAGATCTTGCCCAAATGATGACTGAAAGTATAGAAAAAGCATATGCCTTTGAAGCTCGCCATAATTCTTACAATGATGAGGTAGAAATTCTTAATGTTCTTTTAGAGGGTTTGGCCAAGGTTCGCGCCAGAGAAGAAAATATACCCATAGAAGACGCAAGAGCATTATGTTGGAAAGAAATGCAAACAGCCTATTTGACAGGCACTGTAATGCATTTGAGGAAAATAGATAGGGTCTGGGGGAGGGGAACATTATGGTATTTAAACGATCAAAATAGCGAAAACAAAAGAGCCGTTATGGAAGAGTTGCGAGACTTTCTCGCTCATATTTAGCTAAACTCTTATTTCTTATTGCGTCGGAGAAAGGCTGGGACTCCACTCCAGTCGTCAGTATCATCTTCGATGATTATCTCTTCTTCTTTCTTTTTTAGAAAACCGTTGTTGTTACTCTGGATAGTGTTATGGATTTCTTTCTTTATATTTTCTGCATTTTCTTCTTTAAGTAGGGGAGAAGTTGGAACATTGGCGAAGAGGCTCTTGCGTGGCATATCAGCGAAGGATGTTGCGATGACGGTAACCTTCAATTCTCCTTTCTTCAACTTTTCGTCACGAATTGTTCCGAAGATAACCTTCGCATCTTTGTCGATTGATTCGGTAATTATTTTTGCTGCTTCTTGGATTTCATGAATTGTCACATCATCACCACCCGAGATAGCGAAGAGTACTCCGCGTGCGCCGTTGATGGAGACTTCGAGTAGTGGGGAGTTGATAGCTTGTAGGGCTGCCTTTTCGGCTCTCTTTTCACCCGAGGCAAGCCCAATACCCATAAGGGCAGAACCAGCATCAGCCATAATAGCCTTAATGTCAGCGAAATCTACATTTATGATACCAGGGGTGGTAATAAGGTCAGAAATGCCCTCTACAGCCTGCCTTAGAACATCATCGCACTGAGCGAAGGCGTCCTTGAAATTGGTGTTTTTGTCAGATAATTGGATTAGTTTGTCATTAGGGATAGTGATGATAGCATCCACTTCTTTAGCCAAATCTTCGATGCCTTTCTCGGCGATTTTCATGCGGTGGCTACCTTCGAAGAAGAATGGTTTAGTCGTGACACCAACGGTTAGTATTCCTTGTTCACGAGCCGCACGGGCAACTATTGGAGCAGCACCAGTACCGGTACCACCTCCCATTCCACAAGCGATGAAAATCATATCTGCACCTTTGATGACATCTTGGATTTCTGATTTTGTTTCCTCAGCTGCCTTGCGTCCGATTTCTGGATTCATCCCAGCTCCGAGACCTTTCGTTAGATTTTTACCGATGTGGATTTTCTTTTCGGCGAGTGAGTGATGTAGGTCTTGAGTGTCAGTATTCATACAGATGAAGGTGACACCTTTAACCTTGGTGTTGATCATATGGTTGATGGCATTCTTTCCTGAGCCACCAATTCCGATGACCATAATTCTTGCGAAGGACTCTATTGCTGGGTTTACTTTTGGCATAGTTTTTTAGTTATTTTTATAATAAAAATGTTTTTATCTAATATAAAGCTATACTAACACAAAATTAAAAAAAGCAAACATTCTGCTTTTTTGAAAACTATATTCTTAAAAATAGAAACTAACTTTTACGGCATTAGCTGTTTTAAGCTTGATTTTATTGACTTTTTTAGATCTCGGAAAAGACTGCCGAAAGAACCTTCAGAATAGTATTCATTTTCTATGCCCGAGGTGAGGAGTCCGATGGCAGTGTAGTATGAACCGTCGCGAAGCTTAGTTTTGTTGTTGCCGAAGAGGTCACTGGCACCGATTCGAGAGGGTAGTCTGAGGGCTTGTTTTGAGAATTCTTGTAAATTTGCAATATTCGAACCACCACCAATGAAAACGACACCAGCCGGGAGGAGTTCGTTGCGTTTTATCTTTTTCAAATGATTTTCGATGAGTTCGAAGATGTCTCCGAGTCGAGCTTCGATGATTTCGTCCAACTTTTTCTTCGAATACTCTTCACTTCCATTACCGAGTTTTAAATTCTCGGCTTTCTCAAGTGGAATTTTTAATCCGAGGGCAATGTCGTTGGTGATGTCCTCCCCACCAATTGGAAAAGTTGCCAGTGAAGTTAATAATCCATTTTCAAAAACTGCGAGTGAAGATGTCTCACCTCCGATGTCGACTAGGGCAGTGCCGACAATCTTTTCTTTTTCAGACAAGACTATTTGTGATGCTGCGATGGGGGAAGGGATGACGTCGATGGTTTCCACCCCAGCTTCAGCCAGAACTTCGAGCAAGTCTTCCAGGTGTGCAATCGAATAAGTGATAAAAAGGGCTTTAATTTCAAGCTTTATTCCTTTTATGCCTTCTAGTCTGCCCAGGACTTCTTTACCATCTAGACGGTAGGAGAGGGGGAAACTACGGATGACTTTTCTATTGCTTAAGTTAAGATTATTTTCTGCTTCTTCTAGCGCTTTCTTGATATCGAGTGCGGTTACCTCACCATCAGCTTTCGAAATAATTGCCGAGCCCGAACTCGTATCTCCGCGCAGACTCGAGCCGTTGACCGAGACGAAGACGCGTTTAATTTTTACTCCAGAAGTTTTCTCTGCATTGCCCAGAGCTTGGCGAACGCCAACTAGTGCGTCAGATGAATTAATGACATAGCCATGTCGGACGCCCTTCGTCCTTGCTTCACCCACGCCAATAATTTTAGGATTTTTTTCTCCTTTTAGAAATTCGCCTACGATGACTCTGGTTGTTCCCGAGCCGATGTCCACTCCGATAGAAATATTTCTTATCATATTTTTGCTCCTCTCTCTCCATCTTACTACTATGTTCGAAACCTTTCAAATGAAGCATTCCGTGGATAACTAGAAAACCAATGAATTCAGGCAGTTCGCGATCAAAATTTTTGTACTCTTTTTTTATGACACTCTGGCAGAGGATGAGTTCGCCTGCATTTTTTGAAAGAGAAAAAGAAAGTATATTCGTTGATTTATCTTTGTTTCGATATCTCTTATTTAACTCGCGAGACTTGGCTTCACCAACGAAAGCGATAGAAAGATTGTATTTCTCGCCCAAGATGTCGTTCTTTATTTGCACAAAAGGCAAACTGGGAAGTTTGCCTTTTGTTGTATTTAGGAGAGAGAATTCACCCTGCATATTTTTATTTTATCTTGCCAAGTTTGCGTAATTTTTCAATTTCTTTTCGGCGACTGATTCGGCGGATAGCGCTTTTCTTAACTTTCAACTTGGATTCTTCGCGCTTGTTGTAACGGTTGCCCTTCACTTTCTGGATGATATTCGATTCTTGAATGCGACGAGAAAAGCGACGCAATACGCTCGCGTTGTTTTCATTTGCATTTTTTCTGACCTCAATTACTGTTCTTGCCATATGAGTCATAGAATATCATAAAATTTGTTTTTTGCAAGTTTGAGCATAAAGCTAGGAATATAAACCTGAAATTGACTATTGATGAGAAAAAAGATAAAATTAACCCCATATGGATAAAGGAACAAATTACATCACCGAGGAAAAGAGGAAAGCTCTAGAAAACGAATTAAAAGATTTAAAAGGTCCCAAAAGAAAAGAAATCATCGATGCCCTAGAATATGCGAAATCCTTGGGTGATTTATCTGAAAATGCTGAGTATCATCAGACTCGAGAAGACCAAGGACGACTCGAAGAACGTATTAAAAAAATAGAACAACTCCTACAATCCTCCGAAGTTGCGAAAGGTGGCGGGGGAGAGGTCATTGAGATTGGCTCCAAAGTCGTTGTGAAGAAAGAAGGTGAGAAAGAAGACAGGACTTATCAAATCGTCGGCGCCGAAGAAGCTGATATGGCACAAAATAAAATTTCCAATCGCTCCCCATTCGGTATCGCTTTGATGGGGAGGAAGAATGGAGACAATATTTCTTTCAAAACTCCTAGTGGCACAGTAAATTATAAAATCATAAAAGTATCCTAGCCCAAAGCTAGTAAATCAAAATGTCATCACTCGATGAAATCAGAGGACTACGAATAAAGAAACTGGAACTCTTGAAAAAGGGTGGAATGGAGGCATATCCTGCAACTTCTAAAAGGGAACTTTCTTTGTTAGAAGTTCTTAATACTTTTGAAAAATTAGAAAAAAACAAAGAAAACAAGTG
The DNA here is from genome assembly GCA_041660345.1 of Minisyncoccota bacterium. Lineage (GTDB taxonomy): Bacteria > Patescibacteriota > Minisyncoccia > Phycocordibacterales > UBA9973 > UBA9973. The sequence goes on along the minus strand of JBAZWP010000040.1, from coordinate 657 downwards.
GATTGCAGGGCGCATCATGTCTATCCGTGGCCAGGGAGCCATCGTCTTCATCACTTTAAATGACGGCACCGCAGCCTTCCAAGGATTGCTCAAAAAAGACATTATCGGCGAAGATAAATTAAATTTCTGGAACGAAGTGGTGGACATTGGCGACTTCGTCGAATTGCAAGGAACATTTTTTATAACTGCGAGAGGTGAGAAGACTCTCGAAGCGCACGACTGGAGAATGCTCTCTAAGAGTTTGCGTCCACTACCAGAGAAGTGGCACGGCCTACAAGACATCGAAGAGAGATTCCGTAAACGCTACCTCGACATTCTGATGGACCCGGAGATCAAAGATATTTTTATTAAAAGAGCGAAGTTCTGGGATGCGACTCGCGAATTTTTGCGTAAAGAAAATTTCTTAGAAGTTGAAACACCAACAATTGAGATAACCACAGGTGGAGCAGAAGCGCGCCCATTCAAAACTCATCACAACGATTTCGACATCGATGTGTATATGAGAATCTCTGTCGGCGAACTTTGGCAGAAGAGGTTGCTCGCGGCTGGCTTCCCACGCGTTTTCGAAATCGGTAGGGTATACCGAAATGAAGGCTCAAGTCCAGAACACACCCAGGAATTCACTAACTTAGAATTCTACGCAGCCTACATGGACTA
>JBAZWP010000039.1:0-8181 GCA_041660345.1 Minisyncoccota bacterium | reverse complement strand
ACGAAATAATTTTCTTGACCGAAGATATCCTTGTATTCCTTTATTAATTCTTCGGCTTTATTCAAATCGTTGCGGACAATACTTTGAGATAATTCTCCGCCGAGGCATCCCGATAAAGCGATGATTCCACCAGAATATTTCCGCAGGCTTTCTTTATCAATGCGGGGTTTATAGTAATATCCTTCGAGGTTGGCAATCGTAACGAGTTTGATTAAATTTTTATATCCCTCGAGATTTTTTGCCAATAATGTGAGGTGGTAATATCTCTTGCCACCGCCCGCTTCAGCCGTGCGGTCGAGGCGAGAGCCGGCAGTCATATACATTTCCACACCAATGATTGGCTTGATACCTTCTTTTTTTGCTAGTTTGTAGAATTCGATAGCCCCGTACATATTGCCGTGGTCGGTTATGGCCATGGCGCTCATACCATTTTTCTTCGCTAAATCTAGCAAATCCTCAATCTTTGAAAGGCCGTCCAGTAGGGAGTAGTGGCTGTGAGTGTGTAGATGTATGAATTCGATATCTTTATCCATTTTCCCCATAATAGCACAAATTAGATGACTCCATATTAACATCAGCTTTTCTTCGGTACGGATTTTTTGAAGCTTAAAAAATCCTGAAGTTCTCGGCTCGTCAGCCTCGAAACCCCTACGAAAAGCTATATTAATATGGATGCCTTACTTTTCTCAATTTTTCTCCCTACGTACCGCCAAGCGGTTATCCTCGCTCGAAAAATTGAAAGAAGTTTCGCTTATTGATATATGGAGTACCATATAACAACAGCGTTCGGATAAGATAAAATCAAGATTTTGCCTTACTCTTCTCTTGTTGTTATAATATAATTATGAAAAAAATTAGAGTGGGTATTAATGGTTTCGGTAGAATTGGACGAGCTTTTTTAAAAGTTTCTTGGGACAGACCGGAGATAGAAATCATAGCGGTGAATGACCTTGGTGATGTCGCCAATATGGCTTATTTACTAAAATATGACACTGTTTATCGAGAATGGAAACACGAAATTTCGGCAGAGGGTCAAGAAATAATTGTTGATGGTAAAAGAATTAAAGTTTTGGCGGAAAAGGATCCCGCGATGTTGCCGTGGAAAGATTTGGATATCGACGTTGTGGTGGAATCAACTGGATTATTCACTTCTTATGACAAAGCAGGCGCTCATCTCAAAGCAGGGGCGAAAAAAGTGGTTATCTCAGCTCCAGCGAAGGGTGAGAGTAAAGACGTGCAAGGCGAAACAATATTGATGGCGGTCAATGAAGAGAAGTTCGGCACCTGTGACGTCACCTCGAATGCTTCTTGTACCACCAACGCTGCTTCACCACTTATCGCCATTCTTCACGAAGCTATCGGCATCGAGAAAGCGATTTTAAATACAGTACACGGATACACCGCCTCACAAGCACTGGTAGATGGTCCAAGTAAAAAGGATATGAGAGAGGGTCGTGCAGCCGCACAGAATATTGTGCCTTCTTCGACCGGCGCAGCTATTGCCGTAACGAAAGCCTTCCCCGAACTTACTGGACTCTTCGATGGTATCTCTATTCGCGTACCGGTACCGGCGGGGTCTATCGTAGATATAACTTTCATTTCTAAAAAAGAAACAACAGCAGAAGAAGTTAACAGTATTTTGAAAAAGGCGGCTGGAGATAAGAAATGGGCCGGGATTTTCTCCACGACGGAAGAGCCGCTTGTTTCGAGTGATATCCTCGGTAGCCACTTCGGCTCTATCGCTGACCTTGTGATGACTCGAGTCGTCGGTGGAAACTTGGTTAAGGTTATGGGCTGGTATGACAACGAGATGGGGTACACTTACACTCTCGTAGACCATGTTATCAAAACAGGTAACACGATAAAATAAAATGAAAATTTATATTGGAGCGGATCATGCCGGATATGAGTTGAAAGAAAAACTTACTGATTATTTGGTTGATTTGAATTACGAAGTTTCTGATAAGGGGGCTTTCGACTTCAATCCTAGCGACGACTATCCAGACTTTGTGCGACCCGTAGCTCTATCAGTGGCGGAGGAAGAAGGCTCGATGGGCATTGTCATCGGTGCTTCAGGGCAAGGTGAGGCCATGTGCGCTAATCGTATCAAGGGAATCAGATGTGCTTTGTATTATGGTAAGACTGGCACACAAGTAGATTTGTCGGGCAACACCTTAGATATGATCTCTTCCACTCGTATGCACAATGAGGCTAATATGCTCGCCCTGGGTGCTCGATTTCTAACAGAAGATGAAGCCAAACAAATAGTTAAAAGATTCTTGGAAACTAAATTTGGTGGTGACGGACGACACGTTAGAAGGATAAAGAAATTAGATATATAAAATGAGTGAAATAATACCAGCCATCTTGCCGAAACATTACGAAGATTTAAAAAACAAGATTTCTCTGGTGAGAAATTTTGTGCCCGTAGTTCAGATAGATATCTGTGATGGAGTTTTCGTTCCTTCGCGCACTTGGCCCTATGAATCTTCTTCAACCGACCCTTATTTCAACAGAATTCTAAATGAGGAAGAAGGTCTGCCATTCTGGGAAGATATCGACTTTGAGCTCGATTTGATGGTGGTTGACGCTGTCGAAAACTTCGACCTTTATAATAAACTCGGGGCTAAAAGATTGATTTTCCACATCGAAGCTATCAAGGACTTAGAGAGTTTTCGAGACTTTCTCGAAGGTATTGACCCGTATATGAGAGAAGTAGTTGAGATTGGTGTGGCCATCAATCCAAGCACCGCCCTCGAGAAACTCTATACACTGGTGCCGCAGATTGATTTCATCCAATGTATGGGTAACGACAAACTTGGCTTTCATGGTGTAGAGCTTGAAGAAAAAGTCTACGACCGAATAAAAGTTCTAAGGAAAAAATATTTTGATTTGCCAATTGCCGTTGATATCGGGGTAAATAGGGAAACTGCACCACTCCTCATTGATGCGGGCGCCGACAAGCTCGTGATCGGTTCGGCGATTTTCAATTCTAGTGATATAATTGGTGCAATAGATGATTTTCGTCAGTTATAATTTACAAAAATGTTAAGTGAAGAAAAAATTTTAGAGCTAGAAAAAAAGGCGAATGATATTCGTATCTCTATTATCGAGATGCTTTTAGAAGCGAAAAGTGGACACTCGGCAGGACCCCTTGGCATGGCAGATATTTTCACCCTTTTTTATTTCCATATTTTAAAACATAAACCCAAGGAGCCCACATGGCCGGAACGAGACCGTTTCGTGCTTTCTAATGGTCATATTTGTCCAGTATTTTATGCGACGATGGCACACGCTGGATATTTCCCCGTAGAAGAATTGAAAACATTGCGCAAACTCGGTACTCGACTTCAGGGTCATCCACATCGAGAATATATGCCATGGTTAGAAAACTCATCTGGACCACTCGGCTCTGGACTTTCTCAAGCAGTCGGTATGGCGCTTGCAGACAGGATGGACTTCGGTTTCGAATCCAGTCGATTTATTTATTGTTTCATTTCTGACGGGGAACTAGATGAAGGTAACTCTTGGGAGGGGATAATGTTGGCGGGCAAACATCGATTGAGGAATTTAATCGTGATTTTAGATAGAAATAATATTCAAATCGAAGGCGACACCGAGAATGTGATGCCGCTCGAGCCACTTGCTGACAAATGGAGGAGTTTCAACTGGCATGTGATAGAAGTTGGAGGACACGACTTCATAGCCCTCAATCAAGCCGTCGAGGAAGCTCAGGCGATGCATTCGAAGCCGACAATCATAATCGCTCATACCATTCCTGGGAAAGGGGTTTCTTTTATGGAGAGGAATTATAAATGGCACGGCAAGGCTCCAAACAAAGAAGAAGCGGAGAAAGCCTTGGCGGAACTAAAAAGAAATATAAAATAAAAAATAAGAAAAATGCTTAACCCAGAATTAAAACTAAATACGAAAATGTTCAACTCGGATGTCGAGCAAGTACCGATTCGTAAAGGTTTCGGCCAAGGGCTTTTGGCGGCGGGGGAGCAAGATAGCAATGTTGTTGGGCTCTGCGCAGACTTAACAGAGAGTACGCAGATGAATTTATTTGCTGACAAATTCCCTGAAAGGTTTATCCAAGTTGGAGTCGCGGAACAGAACTTAGTGACCATTTCTTCGGGACTTGCGGCGATGGGCAAGATTCCTTTCTGTTCTTCTTACGCGATGTTTTCTCCTGGAAGAAATTGGGAACAAATCAGAACTACTATTGCCTACAATGATAGGAAAGTTGTTATCGTCGGCTCGCACTCCGGCATATCTGTCGGCCCTGATGGTGGCACACATCAAGCTCTCGAAGATGTTGCACTGATGAGAGTGTTGCCGAATATGGATGTAATTTCTCCATGTGACAGCATTGAAGCGAAGAAAGCAACACTTGCCCTAGCGAAGTCTAAAAGGCCGGCATATCTTCGTCTGGCTCGAGAGAAAACTCCAGTGGTAACAACCGAAGAAACTCCGTTCGAAATAGGTAAAGCGCAGATTTTCTGGAAGCCAGATGTAGGACTCGCCCAAGTTGGCATCATCGCCACGGGTTCACTCATCCACCGAGCGCTACTCGCAGCGAAGGAGCTTGAAGCCGAGGGGATAAGAACGAAGGTTATGAACCTGTCTTCTATCAAACCGATTGATGCTCAAGCTGTCATTGCACTTGCCAAAGAAAGTAACAGAATAGTAACGGTGGAGGAGCACCAAGTCGCTGGCGGGATGGGTTCCGCGGTGGCAGAAGTCCTCGCACAGAATTATCCAGCACCTATTGAGTTCGTCGGAGTGCAAGATTTATATGGTCAGTCTGGTGCCCCTGATGAATTAATAGAACACTATGGTATGGGCAAAGACGCAATAAAAGAAACGGTGAAGAAAATTTTAGGCAGGAAATAAAGTAATGAAATAAGCTTTTGAAAAATATAAAACGAAACTTTTTTCGGTACGGATTTTTCGAAGCTTGAAAAATCCTGAAATTCTCGCGCCGTCGCGCTCGAAACCCCTCCAAAAGCTTGTTTTATATTTTTTTCTCTCAGTCTTAAAAACTTGTTTTTATATTTTTTTGGTTTGGTATTCAGTCGGAGCGTTTTTGAGGTATTCCTCTAGTTTTTCTCGTGTGAGGAGTCCTTCTTGGGCGCCGATTTTCTGGGCGACTGACATCGAGTTGATTGGTCCCCAAGAGAGAGCTTCTAGGGGAGTCTTACCCAGAGCGAGGGCGACAGTTACAGTTGAAGCGAAGGCATCTCCGGCCCCAGTGCGATCTATCGGTGGATTTGTGTCCGGATACATTGGGACGAAATACAATTCATTATTAGCGTATAAGTATGCACCATTGGGGCCGTCACTAATAGAAACCATTTTAGGTCCCAACTTCTGTAGACCTTGTGAGAGAGCCAAAATATCATCACTTTGTATGTTTAATATTTTCTCTGCCTCTTCTTTGTTGCAGAAAAATATTTCAGTGCGAGCATAGATGTCTTTCAGCTTTTCTGTGCCCAACTTTATTTGAAAAGTTCCGGGCTGAAAGGCTAGCTTCGTCTCCGGGTGATTCTTTAAATATTGTGCGACTTCTTCTTGGTAGGGTAGAGAGTTATCAGCCAGTGAACTTAAGTATATCCAAGGCACAGGTGGCAGAGCGGGGAGTTTAAAATCAAATTCTGTATGTTTGACCAGTATCGTGCGGTCAACCTCGTACCAGAGGACGTAGTGATAATTTGTTTTTTTGCCAGCTTCTTTGGTTATATAAGTTGTATTTACTTTTTCATTTTCTAGAACTTTCAGACACTTGAGTCCGTTCTCATCGTCACCGATGTTGGTTACTAGCGCAGTGTTTAGTCCGAGTCGGGCGGCAGAGACAGCGGCATTCGGGCTGTTGCCGACTGCCGAAACCTCATTCACAGACTCATAAGGCACCTTATCGCCGAAACGCACGCATAATTCTCGTCCTTCGGTGTCCACTCTGTTGTGTATATGAGCGTCTTTTAATTTTATGAATGCATCAATGACAATATCCCCAATTGCTAAAAAATCTATTTTTTGTTCTTTTTCCATCATGTTATGATTATATCATGAAAAAGGCAGTGCTACTTCTTATAGTAGTTTCCTTCTTTTCTCTCTTTCATATTGCTCGCGCGGGAGTAGTTATTAATGAAGTACAGTTGCTCCCGACTGAAGAAAGATTCATAGAACTCTACAATCAAGATAGTATTGAAGTAGATTTGACCGATTGGTATATACAGAGGAAAACTAGTACGGGGGCGAGCTTCGGCTCTCTAGTGTCTAAGACAAATTTCTTAAATAAAAAGATAAATGGCAATGGTTATTTCGTAATTTCTCGTAGTACTTTCAATAATTCGGATATCGTTCTGAGCAGCTTAACTCTGACAGAATCTAACGCACTCCAAATCAAAAATTCTAATGGTGATGTAGTCGATACCCTTTGTTGGGGTGTAGTAAATGATTGTGGCGCAAACACTATCGGCAATCCAGGAGAAGGACAAAGCCTGAGTAGAGGTTCTGGCGGAGCATTCTCTATCGGTAGTCGCTCGCCTGGAACTGCGAATCAAACAACATCCACCCCCACAGCAGACAACAACTCCAGTGCTACGACCGAACCCACCGTAAGTGTGGCAGATGTTGGTGGTGGGTCCTCGGAATCTTCGACCGTGCAATCTACCAGCATCAAGACGAAGATAAAAACTAAAAATGTTTCGTTCGTCGACCTTCCGCTAACTTTCGAAGTGAAGTCATATGGTACGCATGGTGAAGAATTAAATTATGGCAAATATTTCTGGAACTTCGGCGACGGCACGACTGAAGAGAGATTTAACAATCTTAATTTCACCCATACTTATACTTATCCGGGGGAGTATCTAGTATCGGTTGAATATTTCTCCAATTCTTATTCAACTTCTCCTGATGTTCTCAATAAAATAAAAATAAAAATCGTGCCGATTGAACTCTCGATATCACGTACTGGAGATGAGCAGGACTTTTTCGTAGAAATTTACAATAGTTCGTCCTACGATATGGACTTATCTCTTTGGAAGATACTCGGCTTGGAGAAAACTTTTACTTTCCCTAAAAATACGAATATTTTGGCTAGGAATAAAATGATTTTGTCTCCCGCGGTCACTCACTTCACAATTCTCGATAAAAATAATTTGAAATTATCGACTCCCGATGGAAAAATTATTTTTCCGAAAACTATTTCAGAAAATCAGGAAGGACAGTCCTCCCTAGAGAGAACTCCGGCGAGGACTGTCCTTTCCCAGGAGGATACTACTGAGGAAATTTCTGTTTCCCAAGCCGACAAAGAAGAAATCCCAACAGAGAACTTGCTGGCTTCGGTAGCAGAAAGTGGCGTGGTCGCAGAGAAAACATCAAATTCTCTCTTTTATCCGATAATTTTTTCTATTTTCGTCTTGGGGAGTGGGGGAGTTGTCTATTTTCTCCGTCGAAATAATATTTTTTCTCAAAATATCGAAGAATTTGAAATTCTGGACGAATAATTTTGTAATTTTTGTGAATTTTCGATAATATTTTCTCCTCTTCGGTGGTATTGCCTTTCAATTCCCACTTTTTTCATTGCTTTAATATACCAATATAGTAAAATTTAAGTGTGCCCATATTTGGGTTAGGTAAAAAAAATAAGCCGAACTTTTTGGCGTTAGAAAATTCTAAAAAAGAAGATTTTTTCTCCGTTCCTGCGCGTTTAAAAGTTGATGGAATTTCTAGAAAAAAGACACTCGTCCAAGAAAAGATAAAAATAGAAAAAGATACCTACACCACTACACGTATCTATCTAGATGGAGTTTCTGAAAAAGAAAAATTTGTTCTAGCAAATAAAATTAATGATAAAAAAAGATTCACCCCTCCACATTTACGAGTAGATGGAATTTTCAAAAAAGAAAAATCTTTTACTACGGTAGAAGAAGTAGTAGAAGAAGAGGAAGTTGATAATAAAAAAAGAACGTTTTTGAAAGTTGCCGGGGCTACTGGACTGGGTCTCGCGGCCGCTACTTTATTACCGAAATCAGCCAGCGCCTACGTGACTGGTAGCACTCCGACTTCTAACGTCGTGGGGGTAAAAAACGCTGCCAACACTAGAGTAAATCCCGCCACCGAAGAAACTGTCGCTACACTCGCCACCGAAGCAACTGTCGCTACACTCGCCACCCA
>JBAZWP010000038.1:0-8356 GCA_041660345.1 Minisyncoccota bacterium | reverse complement strand
CCAGTATTTTTGCCAATTTAGGCCCTACACCTGCACCATCATCACTTTGACCATATCCAGTACTGGCTCCTTTTAAGTCTGGTTGAGTTAATAACTCAACAGCTTTTTTAAAATAACTAGGGTTCCCAGTTTTTATTAATGCTATAACTTTTTTAAAATGCTCTAAAAGTTCCTCTCGAGCATTATCAAATTCCTTTACCTCGGTAAATGGTAAGTATGATGGATCAAAAAAGTAACGATTATCTACACCAATAATTGCGTCAAAGACATCTTTCTTTTTCAACTCAGCTGGGTCAAGTGTATATTGTTCACTGATTTTTTGCATATTAGTATAACCAGTCACTTAATATTTAAAGAAGATTTAATAATTTTTAATTTCTTTCTGCCTCAAAAATATAACCATCTGGTTGTATAGAAAATTTTGAAGAATCAATTGGGTTTTTAATTATAGTTATTTTAGGTTGATTTGTATCTATGTTCTCAACAAAATAGATAAAGTAATTTTCTTTATCCTTGCCAATTGAATATTCATTGAGGCTGACAAAAAATCTCATGGAATCCTTACTCGAACTACTTGTTTTAACTTCTATATATTTTTCTTTTCCATCTACGTCGAAAGATAATATATCGTAACCCAAAGTATCATCATCAACAGACATCCTTTTTACTTTTTGTGCTAAATCTTTTAAGCCAATCTTTTCCAACTTTCCTTTTTCTTCTCTTAAAACTATCTCTTCTCCCCTACTACCAATGATGGAATTATTTTTATTTCTCAAAGCGTAATCAATTTTTTTATTATTGCTCCTTTTTCCAGTTTTTTCTTTTACAATTTTAGGCGTAAGTTTCTGGTTCTCAATTATTATTGGAATAATTTCGTTAGATACATTCACATACAACTTATCATTTATTGTTGGTATTTCTGCTGAATTTGGATCTTTAAATAAACCAAACATGGACTCCATTGAGCCATATTGATCTTTGATCTTATTAATTCTTTCTTCTTTTAATTGGGTAAATCCTTGAACAATATAATTCAATTTAAAACCAACCGCGGCATTAAATACTTTTATCGGGATTGAAATATATTTCAAATTTTTAAGAAAAAAAGTATATTCCCAAGGATTTCCGTTATCATCAGCTGGCCACATAGCTAAAGCCATTTCTGGGCTATGTTTCTTGAAATATACCTCTCCAGTCATCACAAGTACGCCTTTGGCATAAAATATAACCGTGTCCCCGGTCTTCATTTTATCCCATGCACTCTTCGTTCCTTTTCGATTACCCCAAGCATATATAACCTCTTCTGAAGATAGAATCTCAATTCCGTCACGTGTTAAGTGAGAAGAAATTCTATCCAAAGGAATTCCATTTCTTATTGTAGATTCAAAATTTTTATAAGATTTTTCTCCACTACGAGGTGCTAAGAAATAATTCATAAATTCGTATATTTAGTATGTTTTCCTTTCGACTTTTTTATTGGATATTTTTTTGCATTTTCTTTTAATTTTGTTTCTGAGGCTTTTTTAATATCAATACCTAAATCATGAGACATTAGTAAAACCCAATACAAAACATCAGCTAATTCATCAGCAATTTCTTTTTTATTCTTCTTTAAATATTCACCTATCTCTTCTTTTGATTTCCACTGAAAATGCTCAAGAACCTCACTAGCTTCAAGTGATAAAGATATCGCGCAATCTTTTGGGTTATGAAACTGTTTCCAGTTACGAGCGTCACGAAATTTTACAATTTTTTCTGTGAGCTTTTTCATATTATTTAATAAAATAATCTAGCGATTTTTTATAAAGCTTTGCAAATTCTTTTAATTGCAATACATCAAAGCGTCTTTGTCCTGATTCGATTTTTGAAAGATAAGATTGAGTCTTTCCAAGTTTTTTTGCAACCTCAACTTGCCCAAGCCCAGATTCTATGCGAGCTTTTTTTAAACGCCCAACAATTACGTTATGTTCTTTTGTATATATAGCTCTAGGCATTACATAAACAGTATGTATTCCATTAAGGTATATTCCAAATTGCCATATTGTCTTTTCATTCCCCAAACCATTAAAATAAAAAGCCCCCTGGTGGGGGCTTTTCCTAGTAATTTGGAAAATAATTTTTTCGAGAAGTGACGCGCTGAAAGCAGGATATTCTCGAGAAAAAATTGATTTTCTGAATTACGCTTTAGGAGCATCGCCAGCTGGTGGCTCTTCTTTGAAGTCGGCATCGTGGACCTTGGGCTCTTCCTTGGGAGCTTCTCCCGCAGCGCCGGAAGCGTCAGCTCCTGGCGCTGCCTTCGCTAGCTCTTCACCAATTTTAGACATTTCAGTGGAGAGCTCTTCGGTCGCCTTCTTGATGGCGTCATAGTCAGTGCCATCTTTCAATCCGCGAAGTGCAGTGATTTTGCCATTCACGCCATCCTTCACTCCTTGTGAAAGCTTCGCTTCATTATCTTTCAGCGCTTTCTCTGCAGTGTAGAGGACCATCTCAGCAGTATTCTTCACTTCCACGCCTTCCTTCTTCTTCTTGTCTTCTTCGGCATGCATTTCTGCATCAGCTTGCATCTTCTTTATCTCATCTTCTTTGAGCCCTGAAGAAGCTTCAATCTTGATGGATTGAGTCTTACCACTAGTTTTATCCTTCGCAGTGACATTCAAGATACCATTCGCATCCACATCGAAGGAGACTTCAATCTGGGGCATACCGCGAGGTGCAGGTGGCACTCCGTCGAGAATGAATCTTCCGAGGGAGCGGTTGTCGCTCGCCATCGGGCGCTCACCTTGCACGATGTGTATCTCGACAGATGTCTGGTTGTCCGCCGCAGTCGAGAAGACTTGTGACTTGTTCGAAGGGATGGTGGTATTTCTTTCAATCAACTTCGTGGCCACACCTCCGAGGGTCTCGATACCGAGAGATAGAGGGATGACGTCGAGAAGTAGAACATCACGCACATCTCCTTGCAACACTCCAGCTTGCACCGCAGCTCCGAGAGCCACGACTTCGTCTGGGTTAATGGAGAGGTTCGGAGTTTTGTTGAAAACTTTCTTCACTTCTTCCACCATCTTCGGCATTCTGGTCTGACCGCCGACCATGATGATCTCATTCATGTCTTCAATCTTGAATCCGGAAGCAGCCATAGCGCGCTTGGTTATTTCGATAGAACGGGTGATGTATTCATCCGCGATAGCCTCGAGCTGAGCTCGACTCATCTTGAGTAAGAGGTGCTGGGGGCCGGCAGAAGTCGAAGTGATGAAAGGAATATTGATTTCTGTTTCAAGTGCTGTGGAGAGCTCAATCTTCGCCTTCTCTGCGGCTTCATCGAGACGCTGAAGAGCGAGCTTGTCAGAACGCACATCGACGCCAGAAGTTTTCTTAAATTCTTCGGCTATCCAAGCGATAATCTTGTGGTCAATGTCACGACCTCCCATGTGAGAGTCGCCATCGGTCGACTTGACTTCGATGACATCGTCACCGATCTCCAGCACCGACACATCGAAGGTTCCACCTCCGAAGTCGTACACGACTATCTTTTCATTTTTCTTTTTATTGAAACCGTAAGCAAGAGCGGCGGCTGTCGGCTCATTGATGATTCTCTTCACATCTAGACCCGCGATAGCTCCGGCATCCTTGGTCGCCTTTCTCTGTGAGTCGTTGAAGTAAGCAGGCACAGTGATGACCGCTTCAGTAATCTTCTCTCCGGTCTTCGCCTCGACATCAGCCTTGATCTTGCCGAGTATCATCGCAGAGATTTCTTCTGGACGCATCCACTTGTCGCCAATCTTCACCTCCACTCCACCATTTGCTCCCTTCTGAATTTTAAAAGATGCATTCTTCAAATCTTTCTGAACTTCTGGATCTTCGAAATTGTGACCCATAAAGCGCTTGATACCATACACTGTATTTTCTGGATTGGTAACTGCTTGACGCTTCGCGAGTAAGCCGACGAGTCTGTCGCCATTCTTCGCGACGGAAACGACGGACGGTGTCGTGCGAGCACCCTCACTATTTTCTATAATTTTTGGCGCGCCTCCTTCGATGAAAGCGACTGCCGAATTCGTTGTACCCAAATCTATACCAATTATTTTTGACATATTTTTATTTTGTTAAATTAATAATTTTAATAATTTATTTCAAACAAAGTAGCTCTTCTCGAAAGGCTAATCTGTTTTTTAAAGACCTGTGGATAACATTCTATACTACCCTTTTATTTTTAGCAAGTATTTCGTGGTCGCGAAATACTTGTCAAAAGATAATATATATTATAAGATATGGGTATGTCAAGAAAAAATGACTATTCAAAGAAAATACTCAAGATTTTAGGCCAAAAAACAGCGATTTCCCTGCCTGAAATAGCCGAGAAGATAAACACCGACCCAGACTGTAAAAGCCCCAAATACGCGATTACACGCTCAATAAAAGGCCTTCGAGAAGCTGGTCTCATCGAACAAGTCTCCTCCCCCCAGAACGACTACGCCCGCCTAACCAAGGAGGGTAAAAAGAAGGTCCACAGCCTAGAGCTGGATAACGACACCACCCTGGTGAATACGTCTTGGGACGGCTTCTGGAGAATCATCCTCCTCGACTTACCAGAAGACAGGAAGGCAGAGCGAGAGTCCCTCCGCTACCTCCTCAAGAAAGCCGGCTTCGTCTGCCTCAAGAATTCTGCCTGGATTTCCCCTTTCCCGTATGAACACCTTTTCAATAACATAAAAAAGGATTTGGGCCTCACGTCCGAGATGATGATAATCGTCACCGACAACATCGACGAAGAGAGCAAAAAAGTACTTTTTGAAACTTTCGGAAAGTAAGATAAAATATAACCATGAAGATACATCGATTCATCGGAGACTACGACTTCATTCAGCAAGAAGTAGAAATAACCGAACACGAGACGGTCAAACAGATTCGGAATGTTTTGAAGTTGAAAGTTGGTGAGAAAATAATTCTTTCCGACGGAGAAGGGAGAGAAGCTGAAGTAATGTTGAGAGAAATATTAAAAAATAAAATAATAGGAATTATAGAAAAAATAAATCATAAAGAAGAAGCCGGGAGAAAAGTTCATCTCTACCTCGCCATCTTGAAAAAAGAAAACTTCGAACTCGCCGTGCAGAAAGCCGTCGAAGTCGGTGTCGCCCACATCATACCCGTCATCACGGAGCGTACTATCAAGACTGGGCTCAATGTGGAACGCTTGGAGAAAATAATCAGAGAAGCGAGTGAACAGTCTGGCCGAAGTGTCGTGCCCACCCTCTCCCCTATTGCAGATTTCGCTGACGCCCTCGAAGCTGGCAAAAATAGTGAAGAGAAAATAATTTTCCATTTAGTAAATACAGAATATACACCAAACAAAAAAGCTGACAACGTCAGCATCTTCATCGGCCCCGAAGGAGGCTTCACCGAAAAAGAAATAACTATGGCGCAGGATGCGGGATACACCACCTCCTCACTCGGCTCTTCTACCCTCCGCGGAGAAACCGCCGCCATCGTCGCTACCTACCGCGCCGTTAATGCTATCTAGTAAACTTCCTTGTTATAACAACTCTCGCAATACACACGCTCTACTCGCTCGGGGGCATAAGAAGTTTCAAATTCATTTGGACATACTCCATTATGCCCATGTCCCTCTTTGTCACATTTACACTTGCTATGCCACAAATTTCTCGGCGAGCGAATATCGAACCTTCTCTTATAACGACAATCAGGACATAAATGAGGAATAGGAATATTTTCTCGACGATAGAAAGAAAGCTCAAAAGGTACGATGTTGTAATTCTTACTACAATTTTCGCATTTAAGAATTTGATTTAAAATATCATCCTGTACATCTTCTATTTTATCAGGCAAATCTTCTAATTTAATCGTCTCCTTATTGAAAGTCCCTGTAACTTCATCTTCCCATTGCCAACCCTTCGCCAAGACTTCCTCTCTGGTCAGGGGCATATATAAATTGGCAATTGTTTCGTTATAACATACGGGCGCCACCTCTAAGGGGAAAAACTCACCATATTCACCCGTACCCTTCATGTGTTCGATAATTTTATCTTTTAACTTTTCATACTCTTCTTTGGAGTATTTCTTATTAAGGATCATATACTCCCCTTTCTTTATCGAGATACAGCCGAAAAGATTCTGACTATTCTGGCAAGTATCACTATACATTATGTTCATGTTATCATAACAAAGATGGCAAAATTGACAGTTCGAAATCCTGGTACATCCTTGAATCTCGTAATCTAATTCAGACTGGAAACCAACATGTAACAAATCATAAGAATCTTTAACTTCAGAAACAGAAGTGACGTATTTGGTATTTTCAAGATGGTCAGCGTCGAAACAAACTTTTGCATTCTTGCTATTGAATAATAGGTTGCCGGTAGAGTTTATATTTCTTTCAGATACAATATATCGATGAAAGGCGAAGCCTTTTTTCATCTCTAGAAATTTTTTATAAAGACTATCACGAACCTCGAAGGAGCCTAGATTAAAATCAGCAACTTTTTTATAATATTCTTCTTTTGTATATTGCACATTTTGGAAGCAATAACTTTTATTGCGTAAGTTAAAAGATAGGAAGCATTCGGTGCATCCATGCATGTCGTAACAATAGTAACAACCCACACAATCTTTTAAAAGATAGCAAAACTGACACTGATAAGACCTCTCCATGTCGATACATTCATACAAGCGCTCCCCTGCTTCACGTACATAAAAACAATCCATGCAGTCTCTAGACTTCAAAACCCAGGTACCATAGAAAACATTCTCACTATCTGTGACAGAGAATGCTAGGAAAACATTTTT
Source organism: Minisyncoccota bacterium (assembly GCA_041660345.1). GTDB lineage: Bacteria > Patescibacteriota > Minisyncoccia > Phycocordibacterales > UBA9973 > UBA9973. The sequence goes on along the minus strand of JBAZWP010000038.1, from coordinate 1,555 downwards.
ATTGTCCAGAGCATGATTGGTATATTCAGAATTAATACTTCTCTTGTTCAGAAGCGCCATACGAGGAACTTCTAATTGAAGTTCGCGATACTGCTCGAAGAAAGGTCGCGAGAAATCGAAATCTCGTCCGTAAGAAGCTCCGTCCCAGCCATCTCCCCACCAACATTCATTACAATAAACTTTATGAGGCTTGTTCGGAGAATAAATGGTTACCGTACTCTTCTCGCACAGGTCGCAATTCCTCCTATATAAAACACGCTCATTGCGCCAAGCACTGCGACGAAGTTGCCGACACTCTGGGCACCATCTCGGTGGAGACACTTTTATCTTTTCATAGAAATTAAAATCTTCCACCTCTATGGTGAAATCTTTCTTACAATTTTGGCAGTTTTTAATTTCCATATTAATAAATTTCTTTATTGTAATGCTCAGTGCAGAGCACCTTTTCTGGGCCACCTTCGGACACTGGTAAATAAGTGGTATCTACTTCTTTGTCTCCGAAATAACACATTCTTTTCTGTAAAATCATAGGATTCCTCAATCTCAAACGTCGGGCATGCCTCTCGTCTGGATGTATCGATGGAAGTGGTAGATTAAATCGACGATAGAAAGAAAGTTCTTGTTCTAGAATTTTATAAGGCTTTTTGGTAATTTCACATTCTATCACTTCATCAAGTATCGAGTCAGTGACGTCCGTTATGTCCTCGGGTAAATCTTGACCCTTAATTGTAATTTCATAATTCCCAGGAACATATTCTCGCCACCTATGGTCTGCTTCTTCTGCTCTCCCTCGGTCGAGGGGAAAATAATCTTGAGCAATCGTCTCGTTGTAAGCAAAAGGAGATATTTCTGCTGGGAAAAATTCTCCGAAAAGGTAATGCCGTCCCCCTCTATCAACATAAGGCACTTTCTTCATTTGCTCGATAATTTTCGGCACTAACTCTTCATATTCTTCTTTCGTATATTGTTTGTTAAAAATACAGTACTGTTTGGCATTCATCTGAGCACAACCGAAACAATTCGAGCAATTGTTCATCATATAACTGTAATAAATATCTCTAGAATACCAGACAGTCGCCCCAAATAACACATTGCTATTCTGAACCCCCACACTGATGCCTTCATAATTTAATTCCGAGCTATCACCACAACCAGGCCCCACGTCATAAGAATCCTTTAGCCCCTTGGCTCCCCAACTCGCATACTTCACATTGTCAGCATCGTCCTTAAAATCAAAAACGTTGTAACAATTACGAGAATTAGAAACTTGGTCGCCAACTACATTTTCTGTATTAATAAGTTTGAGATGCTTGTGGGAGGCTTGGTGCCATAATTCTTGAAACTTTTTCCTTGCTTCCTCGACGCCCGAACGAGTGTTCAACCTAAGTTCATTTTTCTTTTTGAAATATTCTTCTTTCGTATATTGAACATTCTCTATGCAATAACTCTTATTCCTCAAATTCGTAGATAGAATGCAATTAGAACAGTTGCGACAATCATAAAGAAAATAAGAGTCGAGACACCCCTCGCTTTCTCTGGAGAAAAACAATTTACT
>JBAZWP010000037.1:0-8464 GCA_041660345.1 Minisyncoccota bacterium | reverse complement strand
TTTGCACCATTTACAGAACTTGTTGAGCTCTATTTTCTTGGTAACAGTCTTTTTGTTCTTTCGGGACCAGTAATTGATTCTTTTGCAAGTACCGCACCCAAGTTTTATAAGTCTATCTTGTGACATGTGAGTATATTAGTATAAAAAGGCTTAAAAAGCAACTATTTAAAGCTTGTTTTAAGCTTTCGCTCTTTATTAAACCTCTCTATGGCTAGATCAATCAATCTATCTAGAAGTTTTGATAATGGGACACCTGTTGCTTCCCATAATTTTGGATACATACTATGGCTAGTAAATCCTGGAATTGTATTTATTTCGCAAACAACAAACTGGTGATTTTTCTTTTTAAGAAATAAATCAATTCGAGCCATTCCCTCACAATTAAGTGTTTGGTACGCCTCAATCGCTATTTTTTGAGCTTTACTATTTAATTTTTTTGATATCTTGGCTGGTATGTCAATAAACGCACCATGCTCATTGCTGTACTTTGCTTCATAGTCATAAAATTCACGATCAGTTATGATTTCACATAAAATAGATGCCAGGGGTTTTTCATTCCCCAATACAGCAACGGCGAATTCGCGTCCATCAATAAATTCTTCAATAATTATTTTTCTGTCGTATTTGAAAGCTTCTTGGATTGCTCTCTTAAATTCTTTTTCGTTTTTCGCCTTACTAATACCAACTGAGGAGCCTAAATTGGCTGGTTTTATAAAAACTGGCATTCCTAAATAATTTTTTATTTCTTTAAAATTTATATTTTCTCCAACTTTAAAAACTAAAAATTTACCGACTGTCATGCCAGCATCTCGTAACAGTCTTTTCATCACATCTTTATCCATACTGACAGCTGAACCCAAAACCCCAGCACCAATAAACGGTATTCCGGCAAGTTTAAGCAAACCCTGAACACTACCATCCTCTCCAAAAGGACCATGAAGCATGGGAATTATCACATCAATTTTATTGCTCGATTTTCCATTAGTAGAAACAAGCTCACCTCGATTATCTGCATATAAGGCAACTTCTTTTTGAGACTTACCCAATTTCACAAATTTTACATCATCGCTATTTAACAAGTAATCAGATGTGCTATTTAGTAGCCATTTTCCTGTCTTATCAATGCCGATTGGGATAACTTCATATTTACTTTTATCAAGCATTTCGATTACATTTTTAGCAGATTGCAAAGAAACTTCATGCTCAGCTGATTTGCCTCCGAAAAGTACACCAATTTTTAGCTTTTTCTTCATATTATTTCAGTATAACAGACTTTAAATCTTTGGGAAAATGAGTTAAATTTATGCAACCATTTTTCGTAATGAGGACCATATCTTCGATACGGATACCACCCCAGTTCTTCAGATAGATGCCGGGCTCCACCGTCATCACGCAGCCGACAGGCAAGATATCTTCACTCTTAGGCTTGAAGTTGGGCCACTCATGAATCACCGTGCCGACGCCGTGTCCAAGCCCATGCTGAAAATTATTTTTATATTTTCTCGCCAAGAAGTTCCGCGCGGTGCTGTCTATCTTCTTCGCATTCTTCTCCCCCTTTTTTATTTTATTTAAAGCAAGTTCCATCGCCTTCAGAACATCGTTATAAACCTTTTTCTGTCTCGCATTGAGCTCCCCCCAGAAGAAAGTTCGAGTCATATCTGAACAATAATGGTTCACCGTACAGCCGAAGTCGAGCATAACTATATCTCCTTTCTTGAGCTTATTCTTGCCTGGCTCGTGGTGTATATCAGCTGAACCTTTACTGAAGGCTACGATGGGAGAGAAAGACAAAATGGGAGCACCGTATTTAATAAAAGATTTTTTAATAAAATTGGCTACTTCTACTTCAGTGATGCCCTCTTTTAAGAATTTCAAAACATCAGAGAGAACCCGCTCGCTGATTCTTTGCGCTTTGATGATATTAGATAGTTCTTTTTTATTCTTCACCGCCCGAACTTCATGAATAAGTTTAGTTTGCATCCCAGTACTAAAATTTTAATTAATAATATTTATCTTTATGCACCGTAATCAAAAATTTAGTACGGGACAAGTATTAGAACAACTTTACAACATCGTGATAAGTGATAACTAGCATCAGGATTATTAGAATAGCAAAACCAACCATATTGGCTGTATTAGCAAAATTGTGATTCATGCGCGAACCCTTAATTTTCTCAATTAATAAGAAGAGTAGCCTCCCACCATCTAGAGCTGGGAAAGGAACCAAGTTGATGACAGCCAAGTTTACTGATATTAAAGCAGTGAAAGAAAGTAAGTAAACAAAGCCAAGCTGATAGGCATCCCCCACAATAGAGACCAGTCCCACAGGACCAGTCACAGAAGAGAAGCTTCCAGTACCCTGTAGACCACCCCAAATAAGCCCAAAAAGGCCCAAAACAGTGCCTTTGAAGGTATCTAGGGTTAAGTCTAGTCCTTCTACGAAAGACCCCAGAAATGACAATTTCTGTATACCCACCATGTCCATAGATATACCTATCATCGGCACACCACCCACAATTTGCGGCCTCATGGTGACATATTTTTCTCCACTCTCCTTATCTCGCAGGTAGCCAATTTCTAGTTCTTTATTCGCAGTGACGAAAGATTTCACCGTTTCTGGATTAACATAAGTTGTGAAGTCTTTATCACTCCTGATGGAAATTATCTTGTCACCGGATTTGAGGCCAGCGCTCTCGGCAGAAGACTTGGGGGCAACAGATACAACCATCAGATGAACATCAGCCAAACTCGCACCTCTTTTTTCAGTGCCGACAGAAGTTGGAAGCCCAGACATAAAGCCAAAAGAAAACAATATCCAAGCCAGAACAAAATTAGCGAAAACTCCAGCAAAAAGCACAATGGCTTGCTTCCATTTAGCGCTATTCACAAAACTCCGGCTAGCATCGGGGCCATTGATGCTGTCTGCATCTGGATTCTCGCCGAAAATTTTTACGAAACCACCGAAGGGTAGTGCATTGAAAGTGTACTCCGTCTCGCCGTATTTTTTCCCGAACAATTTGGGCGGGAAACCGAAACCAAATTCATCCACACGGATACCGAACTTTTTCGCAGTAATAAAATGCCCAAACTCGTGGAAAAGAACTAACACCAACAAGATTACGAAAAATATAATTATATTCATATTAGCCCATCACTTCCTTCTCTTTCTTTTCAAAAACAGATTCGAGGTTGTTGTTCGCTTCGTCGATAATTTTCTGTAACTCATCCTTTGCTCGGAAGCGTTCATCTTCAGTCATCTTGCCGGACTTCTCTTGCGTCTCGACATCCTTCCACACATTTTCACGTTCTTTACGGACGGTGATGCGCGAATCCTCCAACTTTTCTTTCAAAATTTTAACCAAGTTCTGTCTGGTCTCGGTCGTCAATTGTGGGAAGATAACTCGTATACCAATATCATCGGTCGCTACTGACACACCAACATTAGCCGACATTATCGCTTTCTCGATGGCCTTCACATTGTTCTTGTCCCAGGGAGCAATACGCAATGTCTTGGAATCTTCAATGGAGATAGAAGCGACATTATTGATTGGGACAAAAGAGCCATAAGACTCCACACTGATACCATCTAGGATCAAGGGGGAGGCTCGGCCGACGTTGAGCTGGCTGTATTCCTTGCTTAGAAAATCAGCCACTTTCTTTAATTCTGTTTTAAAATTTGAAAAATTATATTGCATAAACTTATTTTAACACAAAAAAAACAAAAATTTAAATTAATAACTCGGCACGATTAAAGCTAGGGATTCCATCAAACTTTTGGCAGAAGAGCCCGGCTGGCGTAAGAATTTTCTAACTTTAAAAAGTTGTTCGAAATAATTTGCATTATTTTTAAAATTTTTATGCAAAACTATCTCTAAAACGTTGAGGAAACGCAAGGCCCTGGCTCGGGCTGAGTCTGTCACTAGTGTTTCTGCATCTTCGTCATCGGCTTTTAAGAAATCTTTTAGGAAGTTAATTCGAGCACTTGGAGACATTTTCAGGAAACTTTCAATTTCTTTGGTGTCTTTATCTCCGGACTCTGACTTAATGTGATAAAACCTAGAGACCAAGGTCGGCAATAGCATCCCCTTCTCTGGAACCAAAAGAAAGAAATGTGTATCCTTTTTAGGTTCTTCGAACATTTTAAGCAGTGCATGCTCAGCGTCTAGAGAAAATTGATTGGCCGAAATAATAAAAATCTTTTTACCATCTACAAAAGACTTCTCTTCAGTCATCGAACGCAAGAACATTGCCTCATCTATTTTAAAATTATCAATATGTATCTCACAAAAATCTGGGTTGTTGGAAGTCGCAATACCCAACTCCTCTATGAAAGAAATAACCTCCGGAAGAATTTCTTCACGTACACCTTCTAAAAGGTATGCATGATGCAAATTATTTTTATCGAGATGATCTTTTCTCATTTTATTTCTTACTCAAAACTGTCTTTTTATAAACATCGAGGTGCTCGAGGGCGATACCGGTGCCATTAACTACACAGAAGAGTGGTTCATCGGCGAGTATTGCCTTCACTCCAGTTTTGCGATAGACCAAGTCAGTTAAATTTCTCAATTGTGATGAACCACCAGTCATGATGATACCGTAATCCATGATGTCTGAAGCAAGCTCGGGTGGAGTCTCTTGGAGGACATCTTTGATGGCTTTCACGATTTGCTTCAACTCTGCATCGATGGCTTTGACTATTTCGTTAGTGCCGACTTGAGCCGAACGTGGCAGACCCTGGATGAAGTCTCGTCCTTTAATGGTGACACGCAATTCTTCTTCTAGGTGCACCGCGGCTCCAATTTTTATTTTGACTTCTTCGGCAGTTCTGTCGCCAATAGCTAGGTTGAAAGTTTTCTTAATATAATCCGCAATTGCTTGATCAATTTTATTTCCAGCGCACTTCACTGAAGTTGAAGCGACAATTCCGCCGAGAGAAATCACGGCGACGTCCGTCGTACCGCCACCAATATCTACTACCATATATCCACGAGACTCATAGATGGGTATACCAGCACCGATGGCTGCGAGAATTGGTTCTTTCACGACGTAAGCATTGCGAGCACCAGCACGTATTGCTGCTTCAACGACGGCACGTCTCTCGGTCGAAGTCACGCCCGCAGGCACAGACACCATCACATCGGGCTTGAAAAGATTAAACTTACCCATCGCTTTATTAATGAAATACTTAAGCATTGCCTCGGTAACTCGATAGTCAGCAATCACACCATCTTTCATCGGACAATATGTAATGATGGATTCAGGGGTTTTGCCTATCATATCCTTCGCCTCGAAGCCGATAGCCAGGATTTTATTGTCTTGTTCGGAAACAGCCACCACTGAAGGCTCGTTCAAAACGATACCCTTACCAGGTAAAAAAACTAAAGTATTGGCAGTGCCTAAATCAATGCCCAATTTACGGGAAAATATGCTCATGGAGCTAAATATATCACACTTGTGATAGAATGAAAATATGAAAATCGTGACTGTAATTCCGCTCGCCAGGGGCACTTTTAAGGAAAATTTGACCTACTTTACTTCTAAAGAAATAGAGAACGGAAACATTGTCTCAGTTACTTTGCGCAATAAAAAAATTCTCGGTTTAGTCGTGGATAGTAGTAATGCTAGCGACGCCAAGAGCGACATCAAAGGAATGAATTTCAATCTCAAAAAAATAGTGGACGTGAAGGCACACTCTATCTGGAAAAATGAATTTTTAGAATCGGCTTTTGCTACTAATAAATATTTCGCCGGTATGGCAAGCGATACTATCTCGTCTCTCATCCCCGCTGTTTTTAAAGAAGAGTATGACAAAATAATGAAACTCGCTGTAGAAAATACGAAAGGTGGCCAGGTGGTAAAAAATATTAAAGAAGAAAAATTACTCTTACAGTCCCCCCTTGAAGATAGAATCTCTTTTTATAAAACAATGATTCGGAGTTCCTTCGCAGAAAGGAAATCTGTCTTTATTGTCTTCCCTTCTGTATTTGATATCGAGAATTTTTCCGAATCTCTGTCCAAAGGCATTGAAGACTTCACCTTCGTTATGCATGGCGAAAATACTAATAAAAAGCTACTGGAGAAATTTGAAAAAATAAATAAATGCACTCACCCCATACTTATCCTAGGCACTGCCCCCTTCTTGTCGATACCAAGGAACGACATAGGAACCATCGTTGTAGAACATGAGAACTCAAATATTTATAAAATGATGAATAAGCCTTATATCGACTTACGTATTTTCGCCGAAATTTATGCCTCAAAAATAAATGCCAAGTTCGTATTAAGCGATACCCTGCTTCGCTTTGAAAGTATTAATAAAAAAGATAGTGCTAATTGGGGTGTGATAAATAATCTTTCTTTCAGAATCAACTTTGATGGAGAACTGAAAATCCTAAGCAAGGGAGAGAAGTTCCAGGTATTGCAAGAAGAATCATTGGAAAAGATAAGACATGTGGTGCAAAATAAAAAAAGCGTATTTATTTTCTCCCTACGCAAGGGACTCGCTACGATGACGATGTGTAAAGATTGTGGGCAAACACTTAATTGTGATAAATGTATGGCGCCGATTGTACTCTACCTCTCTCGCGATGGCAAGAAGAGGATTTTCAGTTGCAATAGATGTAAAACACAAGTATCTCCAGAGACAGTGTGCAAGGGTTGTGGAAGCTGGAATTTGATGCCACTCGGCGTGGGTACTGACACAGTGTATGAAGAGGCGAAGAAATACTTCCCCAAAAATAAAATATATAAGATAGACAGGGAGATAGCCAAGACGAAGGTTGGAGCGAAAAAAATCATCAAAGAATTCGAGGATAACCCTGGTTCAATCCTGGTCGGCACAGAAATGGCTTTCTTCTATATGAAAGAAAGAGTAGAGCTCTCAGTCATAGCCTCCTTCGACTCACTCTGGGGCATACCTCATTTTAAAATCGGGGAAAGAATTATACAAATAATTCTTTCCTTGATGTCCAAAAGCAAGAAAGAAATAATCATCCAAACAAAGAATGACAAAGACAGCGCTATCCGTGCTGTAACTTCTGAGAACTTGCTCTCGTATGTGCGAGAAGAATTACAAGATAGAAAGAATCTTTCTTACCCACCCTTTAAAAGATTTATCAAGGTTACCCATACTGGTACGAGAGAAGAAATGCAAAATGCAAAAGAAATTTTAAATAAAATCTTCCAAGAATACAATCCGGATATCTTCAGCGGCTTCGTCGCTCAAAGTAAAAATTTATATTCAACGAATATGCTGATAAAAATGGACATCAAGGGTTGGTCATTACCTGAACTCACAACCGGAGCAAAAGTTGATACAAATTTATTGCACAAAATCACATCCCTACCCATAACTTTCAAAACCGAGGTAGACCCCGAAGACCTGTTATAAGTTGATTTGACTTAAACACCTTATTGTTTATAGTTTAACCAGACCCCCACCGGAGGATTGAATTTGGCCGCGAAAACGCAGCCCGAAAGTCCACCGAAGTTCTTCGCGGTGAACTTTGTCACCCTCGAGGTGGCTCCGATACACGAAAGCGAAACTGAGGCAGCCTGGAAAGAAGTCCCCCTGGGTAAAGAGTGGCTTTTGTGCCAGAGCTCTCCCTGGGGCAAGGAGCTTGTGGTGTCTCCAGTGCCAGTGAACGTAAAGGAGGCGCTAGAAGTCTTGCTCGCACAAGAAGGAGTGTCGATGCGTCGGGAATCAATACTTCCACCCAAGCACGAAAGTGGAGATGACCGTCGTGTCATGCTCCCGCTCTCAAGTACCAATCTGGACGACGCCATCGCGGAAATCGGCCGCATTGACTGTGGTCGTAGCAAGCAGGGCCTGGCCGTTATTATTCCGATCGGTCTCATCAGAAAACCACTTGCTTGAGGTAGCAGCCATGTCGCGATTTTGCGTAATCTGTTTTCAGCCGAGCCAGGAAATGTCGGCGCAGGAGCGAATCGTGCACCTCGACAAGGTGCCGACCTCCGGAGAGTGGAGAAGGCACTACGGCAAGGGGTGGAAACTCTATGGTGAGTTGCCCCCACCAGTGTCAGACACTCCGGGGTTCAATTTCCCGGATGTCGAAATGGCCTCGGAAGACGATCTCCGTGCCAAGTGATCAACCCGCCTCGACGGCGGTAGGCGAATTCGCCCACAGTCGAGGCGGGTTTTCCTATTGTTGACCAAAATATTTTAAAAACTTATACTTTATTTGAACGGCTCCCCCTCGCATGGAGGTCCCATGTTATTCTTATTTCTTCGACGCGGCACTAGCACAGAAAAACCCGTCGAAATCAACGCCGATAGTGAAAGAGAGGCTTTCACTAAGGCACGAAGTATGGTCCTCGGTGTCGGACGAATGTTCGCAGTCGGCACACCAGTTCACGGTAGTGTGCGGATATTTCAGATAGAGGGCGTGAACTGTTACCAAGTTTTCGCGCCCAGAGAAGATGAGTAACTACCTCCGGGGGT
>JBAZWP010000036.1:0-8714 GCA_041660345.1 Minisyncoccota bacterium | reverse complement strand
AGCTAAATAAATAAAATTATATGAAAGTTATTTTACTTACAGACATACCAAAAGTTGGCAACAAATACGATGTAAAAGATTTCAAAGAGGGTTATGCTCAGAACGTTCTTTTAGCTAAAGGTTTGGCTTGTCTTGCTACAAAAGCAGAGCTTGCAAAGCTTGAAGATAGAAAAAAAGGAATGGAAAAAAAGAAACAAGAAGAAATACAATCATTTAATAATCTTATTTCTTCTGTAAACAATACAATCATTACAGTAAAGGCAAAAGCAAACGATCAAGGGCATTTATTCAAAGCAGTAGGTCCACATGATGTATTTTTAGCTATTAAAGAAATGACAGGCTTAGAAATAGATGAAAAGTTTTTGGTAATTGATCATATTAAAACTCTAGGAGTCTATGATGTCATTATAAAAATGGGCGACAAAAAAGGGGAGTGCAAGATAAAAGTGGAAGCTATATAAATAAAAAACCTCATCATTGATGAGGTTTTTTATTTTGCATTTACTAATCCGGCTTTGAGGAGGGTAGCGTAGACTCCGTTTTTCTTGAGAGTGCGCATGCCGCGAGTGGAAACTTCGATTTTTATTGATTTATTTAGTTCGGGCACGAAAATAGTACTCTTCTGCAGATTTGGAAATTTTCTCTTCTTGCCAGTTGGGTTGAACTTGGTCGCACGAGTTCTGTTGGAGTATCCACCTCCGACAATTGAGCCCTTTTTACTTATTGCGCATATTTTCGCCATATGGTTTTCTATGCTATCATAGAATTCATATGGATGCAACCAATGCCGTGTTTTATATAGCTATATTGATTATGTCGGTCGTGATTCATGAAGTTTCGCACGGTTTCGTGGCGGAGTATTATGGTGACGATACTGCTCGTAATGCCGGACGACTAACTCTCAACCCACTCAAGCATTTAGATTTATTCGGCTCAATAATTTTACCGATTTTAATGTTTTTCTCTACTGGGTTCGTTTTCGGCTGGGCGAAACCCGTGCCTTACAATCCATATAATTTAAGTGACAGAAAGTGGGGGACCGTGGCTGTGGCCGCGGCTGGAATCTTGGCGAATATTTTCATGGCTGTTATTTTCGGTCTGCTTATACGTTTCACCCTGAATTCAGATTTGCCGGCGGGTTTTTATGTAATAACTTCTTCTATTGTAATAACCAACCTAGCCCTTGCCATCTTTAACTTAGTGCCGATACCCCCACTTGATGGTTCAAAAATACTTTTCTCTATTTTGCCCGAGTCCTTTTACTCATTTATGGTTGTTATGGAGCAATATGCTCTCATTATCTTACTTATCTTTATTTTCTACCTGTCAGACTATCTACGCCCCATACTGGGCTTCTTGTATAGCCTCATAACGGGAATAGCTTTCTAATATTTGCAATTTTAACGAGATTGTATTATATTGTTTTGGAGTCCTTAGCGACTCTTTTGTTTTCATATAGTTAATCTGATGCCTACAATCAACCAATTAGTTAAGAAAAACAGAAGCAAAACCCGCCGAAAGTCCAAAGCGGTGGCTTTGGCGCGTGGATTCAACATTTTGAAAAATCGCCCCGTTTTCTTCCCGGCACCATTCAAGCGAGGTGTCTGCACGAAAGTTTCAACTACGACTCCTAAAAAGCCGAACTCAGCTCTCCGAAAGATTGCTCGTGTTCGCTTAACCAACGGCATGGAAGTCACAGCCTACATCCCAGGAGAAGGACACAACTTGCAAGAACACTCAGTGGTATTGCTTCGTGGTGGCCGTGTCAAAGACTTGATCGGAGTTCGATACCACATCGTTCGTGGCGTGCTCGACACCCAAGGAGTTGAGAAGAGACGACAAGGTCGCTCTCTATACGGTAACAAGAAGCCAAGAGGCGAAAAGAAATAATTTATGCGAAGAAAAATAACAAACAGAAATATTGTTGAACCAGATTTTATATACAATTCTCAAAAGTTAGAGAAGTTTATTAACTATGTGATGTGGTCTGGCAAGAAGGAGACTGCCCGCAAGGTTATGTACCAAGCTTTTGATGTGATTAAAGAAAAGACAGGCAATCCAAATCCATTAGAAATCTTCGACCTAGCCATGAAGAATGCCGGACCGCTTACAGAAGTCCGCTCCAAGAGAATCGGTGGTGCGAACTACCAGGTTCCTCGTGAAGTCCGCCCTGAAAGACGTCTAGCGCTTGCAATGCGATGGATTCGTGATGCCGCTCGCAGTGGTAAGGGTAAGCCAATGCATATCAAACTCGCTGATGAATTAATCGCAGCTTCGAAGAACGAAGGTGCAGCTATTAAAAAGAAAGAAGACACCCACAAGATGGCCGAAGCCAACAAAGCCTTCGCCCACTTCGCTTGGTAATTTATTTATATGGAAAGAGACTATCCACTAGAAAAAGTTAGGAATATTGGAATTATTGCGCACATCGATGCTGGTAAGACTACCACGACTGAGCGTGTGCTTTTTTATACTGGAGTATCACACAAGATTGGTGAAGTGCACGACGGAGAGACGACGACTGACTGGATGGAACAAGAGCGTGAGCGAGGTATCACTATTACTTCCGCCGCTGTTACTTGTTTCTGGACTCCGACTTATGCCGGCACCGATAAGAGCAAGAAGCATCGTTTCAACATCATCGACACACCTGGGCACATCGACTTCACTGTAGAAGTGAAGCGTTCTCTACGTGTGCTCGACGGCGCGGTCGTCGTATTCGACGGTGTCGCGGGGGTAGAACCTCAATCCGAAACTAACTGGAGATATGCCGATGAAGCGAAAGTTCCTCGTGTTTGTTTCATAAATAAATTAGATAGAATTGGTGCGTCTTTTGAACACTCTTATGCAACTATTTTAGACAGACTTACCAAGAAGGCAGTTCGCATGCAAATCCCTATTGGGCTAGAAGACAAGCATGAAGGAGTTATCGACCTACTTCGCATGAAGGCCTACTACTTCGAGGGCGAGATGGGGAATAAAGTTATTGAAAAAGAAATTCCAGAAGAATTGAAAAAGGAAGCCGAAGGATATCATAATGAATTGGTTGAAAAGATTGTCGAGACTGACGAGGCGATGATGACTGAATACCTTGATGGTATTGTTCCTTCCATTGAAGTTTTGAAGAAAGCTCTTCGTAAGGCAGTAATCAACAATGAAATTTTCCCAGTATATGCTGGTTCAGCTTTAAAAAATAAAGGTGTTCAGCTTGTACTTGACGCTGTCGTAGACTACTTACCAGCTCCGACGGATATTCCTGCTATCACTGGTGTTAACCCAGACAATGATGAGCCACTAGCTAGACATGCATCTGACGAAGAGCCTTTCTCAGCACTCGCCTTCAAGATTGCGACCGACCCATTCGTTGGCCAGATTATTTTCTTTCGTGTTTATTCCGGAAGACTAACTGCTGGAAGTTATATTTATAATCCAAGAACCAGAAACAAGGAACGCATCGGCCGAATCCTCCGTATGCATGCGAACGACCGAGAAGAAGTGAAAGAAGTTTTCGCTGGAGAAATCGCTGCGGCTGTTGGACTCAAGGATACCATCACTTCCGATACTCTTTGTGATGAAAACAATCCAATCATCTTGGACCGTATCGTCTTCCCTGAACCAGTTATCTCTCTACGCATCGAACCGAAAACTAAAGCTGACCAAGAGAAAATGGGCATGGCTCTTAACCGCCTTGCTCAAGAAGACCCAACTTTCAAAGTTTCAACCGATCAAGAGACAGGGGAGACAATCATTGCCGGTATGGGAGAACTGCACTTGGAAATTATCGTTGACCGTATGAAAAGAGAGTTCACAGTGGAAGCCAATGTCGGCAAACCCCAGGTGGCTTATCGCGAAACAATCAATAATAATTCTGAAGCTGAGGGTAAATATATCAAGCAGTCTGGTGGACGTGGTAACTACGGTCACGTGAAGATTAAAGTTAAACCAATGGAAATGCTTACTAAAGAAGAGGTGGAAGACTTACCAAAGAATACCAAGCGTTCTCCTGGATTCGAGTTCATCAACAACATCAAAGGAGGTGTCATTCCTCAAGAATACATTGCTCCTTGTGAAAAAGGATTCAAAGAAGGTCTCGATCGTGGAGTCTTGGCAGGATTTAAAATGGTTAATGTTTCTGTTGATCTCTATGACGGAAGTTACCATGAAGTGGACTCTAACGAAATGGCTTTCAAAATCGCTGCAAGTATGGCCATCCAAGATGCATGTAAAAGAGCTAACCCTGTTATACTCGAACCGATGATGAAAGTGGAAGTTGTCACTCCTGAGAAGTTCATGGGAGACGTTACCGGAAACTTATCATCCAAGCGTGGAATAATTGAAGGTATGGAAGACCGTGGAATGAACAAAGTTCTTCGAGCCATCGTCCCTCTATCTGAGATGTTCGGTTACATGACTGGCCTACGCTCGATGACCGAAGGCCGTGCATCATTCACTATGGAATTCTTACGCTACGACATCGTGCCTAACAACGTCGCGGAAACCATCATCGCTTCAAGAAAATAATTAAACAAAAAAATACCCGAGAGGGTATTTTTTAATGTTAATAACTATATTTGCTTCTGTAGTGAAAGGGAATACAATAATGTCATTAGTAAGTCTTTAATTTAGCTATATAAATATATGTCAATGATGGAAAGGATTTTTGGTCCTAAAAAATTAACCAAAGAGCAAAAAGCAATACAAGCCACAAGGGTAGAGGATAGAGACAAAGCCGAGGCTATGGCGGATGCTTCTCGCGGAGACCGTTCATTTGCTGCAGATATGAGGAAGAGGGCGCAAGAACACAAAGATGTTGCAAAAATTTACGACAAAGATTCATATGAAGCAAAAGATTTAAATTTTGCGGCTCAAAGAAATTTAAATTGGGCAACTGAGCGTGATCAAAGTGCAGAAGTAGCCGAAGATGCTGCTGCGGTTCGGTATGACTATTTAGAGAAATTAAAAAATATGTCTGATGATCAACTTAAGATGGCCCTCCAAGAAGTTTTGGCTTATAAAGAACAAGCTGTAATCGATGCTGATACTTTTAAGGGGGAAGAACGAGAAGAAAAATATAGAATAGTAAGACAAATTGATTCTGAGGCACAGATGATAGCAAAGATGATTAAAGCACGCAAAAATGCTGAGTATACAAATGAGCTTGATGCTATTGTAGAAGATTTTCACAGAAAAGATGGAGAGAAAATAGAAAATACACATGATTCTAGCGAAGTAGAATTCTTGAAGAGAAAACTCAATGCCGAATATGATGCTCATGATGAGAATTTAAAAAGAGAGAGTGGTGAGGGGGTTTAAGGTCTTAGAAAGAAAAAATACCCGAAAGGGTATTTTTTTGTTATGATATTTAGAATGTTATATCAACCCTTTTACGACCCAGCGAAGTCTTATGAAGAAAATTTTCAGAATGGGCCGTTTGGTGTTTTTGTTGATAAACAAGTTTTAGAAAATAACAGCCAGAAGACGTTCGATTTTCTTGGTTTTAAAATAAATTCTCCTTTTGGTATCCCCGCAGGACCACTTATCAATGGAAACTTTGTGAAAGGAGCTCTTGATAAAGGCTTCGACATTGTGACTTATAAAACAGTTCGCAGTAGTAAGTATCCTTGTCACCCTTGGCCAAATGTTTTGTCCGTGAAGATTGATGGAGACTTAACGATGGAGAAAGCGGGAGGGAAATTAGTGGCAGATAAGAATTATCATGAACCACTCTCTATCACCAACTCTTTCGGCGTGCCATCTTCCGACCCAGAGTTCTGGCAGAAAGATTTATCTGACGCAGTGAAATATGCGCGCGAAGGGCAGTTAGTTGTGGGTGCATTTCAGGGTACGAAGAGAGAAGGGCAGAGTGTTGAAGACTATATCAATGATTATCGAGTGACGGCAAAACTTCTGAAAGAAACGGGAGTGAAAGTGATGGAAGTAAATCTATCTTGTCCGAATGAAGGCACGAATAATCTACTTTGTTATGACACAGAGCGCTCGGTGATAGTGGCGAAAGCTATCAAAGAAGTCATCGGAGAGATTCCTCTCATTATAAAAATTGGCTATTTCAAAGATGAAGAAGTTCTAAAAGATTTTGTGAAAAAAATTGGGAATATTGTGCAGGGAATTTCTGTCATCAACACCATTGCCGCCGAAGTCGTCGACGAAAATGGAAATCAAGCATTACCGGGCGAGGGGAGGCTCCGCAGTGGTGTTTGTGGTCACGCTATCAAATGGGCGGGTCTTGAAATGGTGGGGAGATTAAAGAAATTGCGTAAAGAATTTAATTATAATTTTCAGATTATCGGTGTCGGTGGGGTGACCACAGTAGATGACTTTTTTGAGTACAGAAAAGCTGGCGCAGATATTGTAATGTCAGCCACGGGGGCAATGTGGAATCCCTATCTTGCCAGAGATGTGAAGGAAAAGCTATGATAATCAAGAGCTCCCGCGCATACTTTTCTTGGGTACGAATTTTTTGAAGCTTAAAAAATTCTGAAGTTGTCTCGCCGTCGCTCGACAAACCCCCATAAAAGTATGTGCGGAAGCCCTGAACAAAACATGAATGAAGTTATTGAAATTTTAAAGAAAGTTGGAGCTGTCTTAACGAACGACCATTTCGTCGGGACTTCGGGGCTCCATTTCGATACTTATGTAAATAAAGATTTTTTATACCCCCACACGAAAGAGACAAGTGATATCGGTAAGGCTTTTGCAGAGAAATACAAAGATGAAAATATTGAAGTCGTTGTAGGTCCCGCCTTGGGTGGGATAATCTTGGCGCAATGGACAGCGAGCGCTCTTAGTGAAATTTATGATAGGGAAGTCTTGGCCGTCTATACAGAAAAGTCTCCTGATGGCGGGCAAATATTCACCCGTGGTTATGATGGTTTCGTTAAGGGTAAAAGAGTGTTAATCGTGGAGGACATCGTGACGACAGGGGGTTCGTTGTTAAAAACCGCCAAAGCCGTGAAAGATGCTGGTGGAAATATTATCAGTACTTGTGCTTTGGTAAATAAAAATAAAGAATTGCACGGAGATATATCTGGTGTATCTTTTGATTCTCTTGCAACGCTTTTTGTTCAAACTTATGAGGCGAGTGTTTGTCCACTGTGTAAAGAAGGTGTGCCAATAAATATAAAAGTTGGACACGGTAAAAAGTTTTTAGAATCTCAAAAAAAGTAATATGAAAAAATTAATTCTTGCATTAGATGAAATACAAAATATCGATGACGCAATTGCTCTCGTAAAAAAAGTTGGGCATTTGGTCTATGCAGTTAAGATTCACAATCTGTATGACAAATTTGGTCCTGATGTTGTCCGTCGTTTGAAAGAAGCAGGCGCCGAGAAAGTCTGGGTAGACCTCAAACTTTACGATATACCCAATACTGGTAAGCTCAGAAGTGAAAGCATCAATGCCGACATAATTTCTGTGCACGCTTCCGGTGGAGTGAAAATGATGAAAGAAACTGTCGCTTCGGGTAAAGAAATTTTTGCAGTGACAATGCTCACTTCCTTTTCAGAGGATGAAGTGAAGCAAATTTATAATAGGGAAGTAGAAGATGTCGTTTTAGCTTTAGCGACACTAGCAAAAGAAGCTGGGGTGACAGGAATTGTTTGCTCACCACTTGAACTCTCAATGCTTCGTAGTCATCCAGAATTTAAAGATTTGAAACTTGTGGTTCCTGGAATTCGTTCAGCTGGTGTTGATGCTAATGACCAGAGTCGGGTCAGTACTCCGCTCGAAGCACTAGAAAATGGCGCTGACTACCTAGTCATCGGCCGACAGATAACACAAGCTGAAAACCCCGAAGTCGAACTAGCTAAATTGCTCGAAGAAATTAAATAAAACGAAAAAGACATCGGCGATTGCCGATGCTTTGCTTTGATGCACCCGACTGCCGTGATGTTTGCAGTCGGGGCTGGTTGTGTTGTCCTAGTCTGGCCAGGACAGCGGACTGTGGTGCTGTGGCGGGAGAGTCGCTACTATCAATTTGCGCAATCGCCGCCGGGCTCGTTCCTTCTCGATGGCGCTGTTCCGAGCCCTCATCTCGGGAACAGTGAGTCCAAGGGCTGCCGCCTTGCGCTCATTCGCGGCAGCCTTGAGCTTCTTCTTGCGCCGACTTCTTCTCGTTGACATGTTCACCACCCGAAGCCACGGCGATAGTGGTACACTGTGTGCCAATGCGACCCGACGTTGCCGCGGATCATTCCGGCTCTCTCAGCCCGAGTAGCTTTCAGGCGATGGTAGGTTGTGCCGATCTTTTTCGCTTCCACGGTGAGGGCGATGCGCTTCTTGCGCCGTGCGTGACGGCGGTTCCGTACACGGACTCGCTGGCGACGTTGCGCCATTGGATACCTCGTGGTGACTGGTGGGCCTGCTATTCCGTGAATTACATTAGCACTTTTTTATTCGCATGCAAGTTGTATTTCCTATATTTGACAATAGTTTTATATCTGCTAATATCTAAATAACTGCACTTTTGCAGTTTTTATATTGGTTTTTTTAATTATTAGTTAATATATCGTTAGTAATTAAGCCTTAGTGACTGGTTCTCGTACATTAAGTCTTAACTATTAGCCCAAAAATAATATGGCAGAGGAATTTAAAAGAGATAAGCCACACGTAAACGTAGGTACTATCGGTCACGTCGACCATGGTAAGACTACTTTGACTGCGGCTATTTTGCATGTGTTAAACCTAGCAGGTAAGA
>JBAZWP010000035.1:0-8987 GCA_041660345.1 Minisyncoccota bacterium | reverse complement strand
ATGGTTCTCCCCTTCTCAGCTTTCTCCGGATAGCCAGCTGAAGCGAGGACGATAGTGCACGCAGATAAATTCCTCCATTTAATTTCTACTTCATTTAATTTTTTATCAACGATTGCATTAAAAATTTTTAAAATATCTGTATCAAGTAGTCGCATATAACTCTGAGTCTCAGGGTCGCCGAAGCGTGCATTATATTCTAGGATTTTCGGTCCATCTTGGGTCAAGATTAATCCCGGATAGAGTAAACCTTCGAAGGCTCGGCCGTCACTACTCATCCCGTCGAGAGTTGGCGCGACTATTTGTTCTTTTATTTGTTCCAACATTTCACTATTTACGAAAGGTACTGGAGCAATCGTACCCATACCACCAGTGTTGAGTCCCGTGTCCCCTTCACCAATCTTTTTATGGTCTTGCGATGTTGGGAAAAAGCTAAAGTTAATACCGTCAGAGAAAGCGTGGGTAGAGATTTCTGGGCCAATTAAGAATTCTTCAATCACCACTTCCTTCCCTGATTCGCCAAAAACTTTATTTACTAGCATATCTTCTAGTGCCCGATAAGCCTCTTCTTTATTCTCTGCGATGATGACACCCTTGCCGAGCGCTAGGCCACTCGCTTTTATCACGATCGGTAGATTCTGGCTATCGACATAAGCCTTCGCTTCAGTAACATCGGTAAAAATTTTAAACTTGGCTGTCGGAAGGTTGTGCCGTTGCATGAATTCCTTCGCGTAGGCCTTGGACCACTCGAGCTCGGCTCCGGCCTTGGTCGGCCCCCAGATACGCAAATTGTTTTCTCTAAACAAATCAACGATGCCTAGAGCCAGAGGGTCGTCGGGTAACGCTAGGGTTAAATCTATCTTTTCTTTTTGAGCGAAATTAAGTAACCCTTCGATGTCAGTCGCTTTAATATCGACATTGGTACCCAACTCCATCGTACCAGCGTTGCCAGGTGCGAAGAAAATCTGCCCAGCATCTTCTGATTGAACCACTTTCCAACCTATGGCATGTTCTCTGCCACCGCTACCTATGATTAAAATTTTTTGTTTATTATTCATTTGGAGCACAACTTAGCTAAAACTTCTATATACAATTTATTTTCTTTCTTTTTTAACCTACTATATAAAGATTCGACATTATCGTGTTCTTCCACTTTCTCAAAAACTCTACCCAAGACTGGGCCGAAGTCAAAATTTAAAGTTAAGAAATGAATGGATGAACCAGCAAAAGTGGATTCTTTATCTAAAAAATTTTGTATTGCTTTATCGGTCAGCATACCTTTGTTCCACAATCCATCGCTTCCGTCAGGATTCTGCACAACAGTGTCGGCACTATCTGGGATAAGCCCCGGGTGAAGGTTCAGGATTCTATCTGGGTAAGCCAATATGACCTCGTCTAAAATAATCTGTTTCCAGCCAGCAAGACAAATGTAGTCTGGGTTTAATTTTTGCAATAAAGGCAACAAATCATTTTTATGATTACAAATTTCGATGGGCAAATTGCTCCTTCGAGCACGTTCGAGGCCCAGAGCTTCTTCGCTGTCAGAAATCACAGCACAAATTTCTGCGTCGATCTTTCCACCACTTATGCCGTCAATAATAGCTTGCAAATTAGTACCTGTTCCAGTGTTTGAAATAAGTACTACTAATTTTGTTTTATTCTTTGGGGACATCATAACTTACTTCTTTTTGGCGTTCTTTTAAATCTATCGGATACTCGCCGGTAAAAAATGAAGTTGATAAATGATTCTTGGGCAAACCGATGGATTTGATTAATCCATCAAGGGACAAGTAGTGTAGCGACGTACAACCCAAGAATTTGCGTACACCTTCTATGGTCTTGTTTGACGCGATTAGATCCTTTTGTTTCGGCGTGTCGATGCCATAGAAGTCTGGAAAGCGGATTGGGGGCGAAGACACTAGGAAGTGTACCTCTCTCGCCCCGGCTTTAAATAATGTCTGAATCAACCTCTTGCTGGTCGTACCTCGAACAATAGAGTCATCGATGACGGCGATACTTTTACCCTTGAGTACTCCCTTAAGTGGAATCAATTTCAGAGCCACGCTCTTCTCTCTAGACTTTTGGTTCGGTTCAATGAAGGTACGATGCACATAACGATTTTTCACTAGGGCCATCTCCATTGGTATACCAGAAACTTCACTATATCCGAGTGCCACAGGAACGGCAGTGTCCGGTACTGGCACGATAGCATCGACATTCAGCTTGCATTCTTTGGCCAGGTTCCGGCCGAAATTCTTTCTGACATCATAGATAAGTTTACCCGCCAAGATGCTGTCCGGTCGCGAAAAATAAACATATTCGAAAACATCATGTCTAGGATTTGGCTTGGTGATTTCCACACTCTTTAATCCTCGACTATTTATGACTATCATTTCTCCGGGACTTACTTCCCGCACAAAAGTCGCACCGATAGTCTCGAGAGCACAAGTCTCCGATGCCACGACATAGCCACGCCCTATCTTGCCCAGAGCGAGCGGGCGCATACCATAAGTATCTCGGAAGGCCACCAAATTGTCTTTATCCATCGCGACGATGGAGAAGGCACCAGTGATTAAGGGGAAAGTTTTTTTAACCGCCTCGGGCAATGACTTGCCACTTTCTAAATAGAAATCAATCGCATCGTGTATCATCTCCGAGTCTGAACGGTGGGATAACAATTTTTTCTTCGAAGAAAGAAATCTTTCTAAAGCTTTTACGCTCGGCAAGTTGCCATTGTGAGCTAGGGCGAAGTTATTACCGAGGTTGATGACTGGTTGAGCATGATCTAAGGCCGTACCACTTGAGGTCGAGTATCTGTTGTGTCCGATGCCGATGTGGCCCTTTAATTTTTCAACATCTTTTTCTTTGTAAACTTGGGCGACCAGACCGGCACCCTTGTGAGTATGGAATTTTTTACCATCGCTCGTCGTAATGCCCGAGGCTTCTTGTCCTCGGTGTTGCAGAGCGAACAAGGCGAAAAACGCCAATTTAGATACTGGTAAATCTTTACTATAAATACCAACAATGCCGCATTTTTCTTTCAATTCTTTCATATTATTTGAAGTAGTTAATAGCGTTCTTGAAGATCTGTAAACCTTCGCCTTTGTCACTTTTCTTAAAACTCTTTTTATTTATTTGCCATAAAGGGCTCTGGTGTACAAACATTGCCCTCTCTGGATGGGGCATCATACCCAAGACCCGTCCATTATATGCCAAAACTCCGGCGATGTCATAGTTAGCTCCATTGGGGTTCGCCTTGAGGCCCTGGAAGTTACATATTTTATCCTTCGTGTAAGTAAAAGCAAGTTGTTTGTTTTTCTTCATCACCCCGTATTCCTTTTTACTAATGATATAACGCCCCTCGCCATGAGCGATAGGTAGTGATACCTTCTCGATGCCAACAAGCCAGGGGCTCTTGCCCTCGACTTTCAAATCAATCCAACGGTCGAGATATTTACCTCCGGAATTATGCGCCAGGGCTCCGGGTAGAATGCCAAGATTGGTAATAATCTGGAAACCATTACAAATACCGATAACCAGAGTGTCTCGTTTTAAAAAGTCATTCAACTCCACACTCAAGTGATTTTTAAATTTATTGGCATAAGCCTTGCCACTACCTGTATCGTCTCCATAAGAAAATCCGCCCGGAAAAGCTAGAATGTCGTATTCTTGTAATACCTTCGGATTCAATATCAGGTCGTTGATGTGCACGATGTCTGCCTCACCACCGACAGAGTCGAAAGCAAATTTCGTTTCTTCCTCGCAATTAAGTCCGTACCCGGACATCACTATTATTTTGGGTTTTTTATGCTTCATTTGTTTTGGTTTGAAAAATTGTGATAAATAGTTGTCAGTTTCTTAACAGTTGAATTAATTATTATTTCTTTATTATTTTTTATTATCAGCTTATGGTTGATGGTTCGGCCAAGCTTGGTATGAGGAATACTCTTTATCATTTTCTCGAATTTATTTACATTGCGAGGAGATACCGAAACGAGAATTCTACCCTGGCTTTCTGAGAAAAGCTTGGCATCGATTTCTTTCGCATTGCCTTTCAACTTCTCAACGTCTACCTCACAACCCAGGTTGCCACCAACGGAAGCTTTCGCTAATGCGATGGACAATCCCCCAGAAGACACAGAAAGGGCTGAAGCAATCAATTCATTTTCGATCACCTTCTCTAACACTTGATAAGTTTTCAAATTTTTCTCGATGTTGACCTTCGGCACAGTATTACCGATAGCGTTATTCTTCTCTTTTTTTGCTAACAATTTGAAATATTCACCCGCACCTAATTCATTATTCGTCTCACCTAATAGATAAATCACATCGCCCAAATTTTTAAACTCGGGAGAAATTGTTTTATTTAAGTCTTCCATCACCGAAATAGCTGAAATCAAAATCGTCGGCGGAATAGAGATTTTTATTTTTTCACCCTTTTCATTGTAACCATTGAAATCGTTGATCATGCTGTCTTTGCCAGAAATAAAGGGTGTGCCATAGCCGACTGCGTATTTGTGACAAGCTTTGAGTGATTCCACCAACTCTTTCAACCTCTTTTTGTCATGAGATGAACACCAGCAGAAATTGTCTAAGATTGCCAAGTTAGAAAGTGTACCCCCGGCAGAAATTGTGTTGCGTATAGCTGTATCAATCGCGCAAGCCGTCATATGATAAGTGCTGATATCTCCATAAGATGGATAGAGGGCGAGCGTTGAGACCACTCCCTTCGGTGAAGATAGGACGGGTTTGAATACCTGAGCATCGGTATTGATACGTCCACGACCAGAGAGTGGCTTCAACACAGATGAAGCTTGGACTTCGTGGTCGTACTGTTCAGAAATAAAAGAAAAACCAGCGACATTGTTAACCCCTACCAATTCTTCGAAAACTTTTGTATAGTTGGAACTTTTTTGTCTCTTGGGTTCTTCATATTTATTGCTAAAATTTTCAGTCTCTAGGTGAATTTTCGGCAAGCCGTTATGCAAGAATTCTAAAGAGATATCCATGATTACTTTGTTTTGATATTGCACGACACATTTGCCAGAATCAGTGAATTCACCGATGACGGTCGCTTCAACTCCCCGACTCTCCATTAATTGTTTGAAGACTTCCCACTTTTTCGGCGGTACGGCAAGCGTCATACGTTCTTGAGACTCAGAAATCCAAATTTCCCATGGGCGTAGCCCTGGGTACTTCAAGGGCACCTCATCGAGGATAACTTGTGCACCACCACATTCCTTGGCCATCTCGGCGACCGAACAAGAAATTCCACCCGCACCGTTGTCGGTGATACTGTTGTATAAATTCATCGCCCGCGCTTCTTTCACCACTGCATCACTCAACTTTTTTTGAGTTATTGGATCACCGATTTGCACCGCACCAACTGGTGAATGTGAATCGAGAGTGACGGAAGAAAATGTTGCCCCATGTACACCATCGCGACCAACTCGTCCACCCACAACTACGATATAGTCTCCAGCTTCGGCTTGCTTCTCGTGCGACAATCTACCATTTATTTTACGAGGGATGATACCAAGTGTGCCTGCGAAGACTAGGGGCTTGCCTTTAAACCTATCGTCGAATTTGATAAAACCCGAGACCGTCGGTATACCAGAAGTGTTGCCACCTGCGTTCACCCCCTTAATAACTCCATCCATGATTCTCTTGGGTGGAAACATTTTCTGTGTACGATTTTCATTCAAATAGAGAATTCTTTCATCATCCGGTTCGCCTACGCAGAAACCATAAACATTGGCCACCGGCTTCGCCCCTAGGCCGAAACCAATGATATCGCGGTTGACTCCCACGATGCCGGTGATAGCTCCACCATATGGGTCGAGGGCTGAGGGGCTGTTGTGAGTCTCAACCTTATGAGCCAATAAATAATCTTTATCAAAAACAATACCACCCGCGTTATCAGAAAAAACCGAGACACAAAAATCTTTTTTGCCTTTTTTCTTACGGATTAAATTTGTCGCACCCCTAATGAATGTCTTATATAAACCATCCTCGATTTCATCTATCGGGTTGGCAAAAATGGTGTGCTTGCAATGTTCAGACCATGTTTGAGCTAGAGACTCTAGCTCGATGTCTGTTGGATCTCTTTTAAGTTTAGAGAAGTGAGCTTGGATAGCTTTCATATATGGGAGCTCTAGAGCAAGTGGACCGCGTCTGGTACCATTGGGATCCACTATCCCCTCCTTACCGATTTTCTTCAACTCATCATCATGAACTTTCAAAGAAACATCGATGACTGGTACCCTCTTCTCTAAGACAACTTCTGGGACTCGAAGAGGTATATCTTTATTTTTCTTTACTTCTTCGATACTAGCAATGTAGGCGCTCTCGATTAAAGGATTGTGTAAAGTACTAGCAATCTTCTTCACATCGTCGAGCTTGATGTTGCCAGAAATTAAAAAAACCTTGGAGCTGTACACCGCCAAAGTCTTGTTCTTAATATGAAGTAAGTCAGCAATACTTTCATGCGCCGTGTTGCCTATATTGTCTGTCACTCCCGGCAAAAAGCCTATCTCTATCGCATAAGTAAAATTCTTACTAGGAATTTGGTCTATATAAAATTTCTCTAGGATTTTATTCGTTAAGGAATTGGCAATTTTCTCTACAGCATTCTCGGGGAGCTCATGTTGTATTTTATAAGAATCAAGAATCTTTACTCCTTTAACCTTTCTACTTATTTCGAGTTCGTTCCAAGATTTTAGATACACTCCTTCCTTGTTATCCTTGCCTCTCTGTATCACGTATATCCTTGAAATCATGTTTTGATTATATCAATGGGTTAAAATAAAACAAACACCATATTTACCAGTATTTTTCGACGACATGGTGTTCTTCTGGACCATTACCAACATAAATAATATCGACATTTAATTTCTTCTCTAAATATTTAATATAGTTGATGGCCTCGAGAGGCAACTTTCTGCCATAAGAAGTGAGGCTACCCTTCCAGACTGGGAAAGATTTGTAAACAGGGGTTACTTTATCCTTCGCGAGGTCGAAAGGAATATCATTTATTTTCTTACCATCCCGTGTGTAATGAGTGCAGACTTTTATTTTTTTAAATCCATCCAAGACGTCGAGCTTAGTTAAAATAACTTTAGTGGAATTATTAATATCAATGGCGTATTTCACGAGAGGTAGATCAAGCCAGCCAGTTCGGCGAAGTCGCCCAGTGGTCGCACCGATCTCTGAACCTTTACGACGCAAAGCTACACCTTGCTCGAAATCATCCTTGCTGTTCGGATTCGGATTAGGAAATCTCGCCTTTTCATCAGCCACCTTTTTGTCCCGACACCAGACTGCTGACTTCTCCCCACCAAGCTCGGTGGGGAATGGTCCCTCACCTACCTTCGTAACGTAAGCTTTCATCACCCCAATACTTTCACCCACTAGGGACGGATTGAGCCCGAGTCCAGTCGCGACACCCCCTGCGATAGTGTGCGAAGATGTCACATACGGATAATGTCCGAAACGAACATCCAGCAAGGTGCCCTGTGCTCCTTCAGCCACGACGTTGCCTTTTTTATTTAAAACTTCTTCGACAATTTTTACCGACTCTACTTTTTTAAGTTTTTTTATGAAATTAATACCGGCGAAAAAATCTTTTTCCTTCTTTCTGAATTCCGCGTTGTTGGTATCGTATCCATATTGGTCACGTAGAATTTTCTTATGCTCTGTGCATAATGCTTCATAACGCTTTTTGAAATCAGCATAAGCTATGTCGCCGACGCGTAATGCCTTACGCGCGGTAAGGTCGGTATAAGCTGGAGAAATTCCCTTCCCTGTCGAACCAATCTTCTTCTTGCCCTTTTTTTGTTCAGAGATTGAATCAAGAATAAGATGTGTCGGCATGGTGAGTACGGCGTGAGGAGAAATAGATAAGCGAGGTAAGAAAGAAAAGTTCTTCGGAATTTCGCTCGCCTCCTGTAGGAGTGCTGCTGGATTGATGACCATACCCGCGCCCATATGCATCTGTGCTTGACCGAATACTGCTGAGGGAATGAGGTGAAAAACATAAGCCTTCCCAGCATTATAGATAGTGTGTCCGGCGTTGTTGCCTCCTTGAAATCTGACAATTAAATCATTTTTACCTAGGGTGTTCGCAATGCGGGCTACGCCCTTACCCTTGCCCTCGTCTCCCCACTGTAGGCCAAGAACTGGAACTACTTGCGAAAAATTTTTTAATTTCATAATTATTATTGTTTATTATAATTAGGAGCCGGTGCGACCATAAAAACATCGTGGACATGACTTTCTTTCAGTCCAGCGTTGGTAATAGTGTAGAAAGAAGAATTGCGCATCGCCTTTATATCTTTCGCCCCTAGATAGCCCATGCCTGCGCGTAAACCTCCGACGAATTGATGGATAACTTCCGCGAGTGAACCTTTGTGTGGCACATGGGCGGAGACTCCTTCGGGAACTAATTTACTTTCGTCGTATTGATCATCTTGGAAATATCTGTCTCGAGAACCTCTCTGCATCGCATCGACAGAACCCATACCGCGATATGTTTTAAATTTCTGGTCATTACTGATGATAGTGTCTCCTGGAGATTCATCTGTCCCAGCGAAGGTGCCACCTGTCATCACCACGCTCGCACCGAAAACTAGGGCCTTCACTACATCACCACTATATTTGATGCCACCGTCGGCAATTACTGGGACACTTAAAGGTGCACAGGCTTTATAAACAGACAAAACCGCAGAAAGTTGGGGAACACCAACACCAGCAACTATACGTGTGGTGCAGATTGAACCAGGACCGATGCCCACCTTGATAGCGTTGGCACCAGATTTTATCAGAGCTAAGGCGGCAGAACCCGTCGCCACGTTGCCAGCGATGATGTCTATCTTCGGGTACGCTTTACGAATCTTTTTTACGATATCGAGGACGCCTTTCGAATGTCCATGAGCTGTATCCACACAGATAACATCAACCCCAGCCGAAACCAACGCTTCTACGCGGGTCAC
>JBAZWP010000034.1:0-9706 GCA_041660345.1 Minisyncoccota bacterium | reverse complement strand
AAATGTGGTGCACAACCCCGACGGCAACACCGCCGTCGGGCATATCAAAATGGAGGCCAAAGAACTCGGAAGGGGGACGTGGTCTCTTTTTCGTTATTGCGCAAAATTTTTATGTATGTTATTGTAAAAACAGAGCCGACGGGCTTTTTTCGTTTAAAAAACAAATTATTTTATGGAAATTAGAAATATTGCAATCATAGCTCACGTGGACCACGGTAAGACGACTCTTACGGATGGTTTGATGAAGCAGAATGGTGGTCTTCAGGATGAAGGTATCTCGATGGACTCGAACGCACTTGAGAAGGAGCGTGGTATCACCATTTATTCTAAAAACACTTCGATTAACTACAAAGGCACGAAGATAAATATTGTAGACACACCCGGACACGCCGACTTCGGTAGTGAGGTGGAGCGAGTTTTGCGAGCGATCGACTCAGTACTTTTACTCGTTGACGCCGTCGAGGGTCCGATGCCCCAGACCAGATTCGTTTTAAAGAAGTCTCTCGAGCTTGGGCTCAAACCAATCGTGGTTATCAATAAGATAGACAAGCCCGCAGCTGATGCACATCGCGTCCACGAAGAAGTGCTAGAGTTATTTTTTGAACTTGGTGCTAATGAAGAACAAGCAAATTTTGAAACTATTTATGCTATCGGTCGCGAGGGTAAGGCTTTTAAAACATTGGGAGATAAGAGCGAAGACCTGTCTCCACTTCTAGATTTAATATTAGAAAAAGTTCCTGTGGCATCTGTAAACCAGGACCAGAAGATGTCCGCCCAAGTTTTCAACCTCGGTTATGACAACTTCCTAGGCCGAATGGCCGTTGCCCGTATTTATTCTGGCAAGATAGATTCCGGTAGTCAGGTTTTTGTAAAGGGTGAACACGGCACACGCAGTGGCAAGATTACGAAACTTTTCACCTTTGAAGGTATCGCTCGCAAGGATGTATCTTCTGCAGAGTCTGGCGATATTGTGCTCCTTGCCGGCATACCAGACATTTATATTGGAGAAACTATTTGCGCAGACGAATCAGTCGAAGCCTTGCCGCACATCGCCATCGATGAACCAACCCTCTCGCTTAATTTCCTAGTGAATGATTCTCCATTTGCGGGCAAAGAAGGGAAGTTCGTTACCTCCAGACAAATAAAAGAAAGATTGGAAAAAGAACTCGAGATAAATGTTGGTTTGCGTGTCGACTTTTCTCCCGACCAAGGTACAGCGCGCACTGGACCATCTTTTTTCAAAGTCTACGGCAGAGGAGAACTTCATGTTGCAATCTTACTCGAAAATATGCGTCGCGAAGGTTTCGAACTCCAGGTCTCTCAGCCGGAAGTAATTATCAAAGAAGAGAATGGAAGCAAGACCGAGCCCTATGAAGAATTAGTCATCGATGTACCAACTGTTTCTTCAGGAGGAGTGATAGAAAAAATCGGCAAGAGAAAAGGAATCATGAAAGATATGCTAGAGAAAGAGGGAATTACTAGAATTGTTTTCGATATACCAACCCGTGGACTTCTCGGCTATCGTGGTGAGTTCATTATCGACACGAAGGGTGAGGGCATCATGTCTTCCCGCGTGACTGGCTTCCGCGAATATGCCGGAGAAATCAAAAAGCGCGAATATGGCTCCATGACTTCGATGACTGCGGGTAAGGCCGTGGCCTTCTCATTGGCCAACTTGCAGGATAGAGGTGTGATGTTTATAGAACACGGCACTGAAGTCTATGAAGGTATGGTGGTGGGCAATGTTTTGAAGGGCGATGAGATGTCTGTAAACCCCACCAAGGGTAAGCAACTGACCAATATGCGTGCTTCTGGCACCGATGAGGCGATATATCTAAATCCGCCTTTTATCCTTTCGATTGAACGTGGTTTGGAGGTTATGAATCATGACGAATACTTAGAAATTACCCCCCAATCTGTCAGACTGAGAAAGAAGTATTTGACCGAGATAGATCGTGCTCGAGCCTTGAGAGGGGACAGGAATTAGGGCCTTTAGTAGGACATTTATTTGACATCGTGTCCATATTGTGTATAATTAATAGTACTTATATTTTTATCCGCGAAATTTATGTCAACCATTACGTTTAAACCAAAACAAGTTACCAAGAGATTAACTTCACATTTGCAAGACCGCTCCAGCGATGTCATTATGAATCGTTTTGGTTTGACTGTGGATGCTCGCCGAAAAACTCTAGAAGAAATAGGCAAGAAATACAACATCACTCGTGAAAGAGTTCGTCAGGTGGAAGAGGCAGCGATTGCGATGATTAAAAAGTCAGACGCATATAAAGCTGAACAAGCTATCTTTGAGGAACTTAAAACTTTAATTCACTCTTTGGGTGGAGTTATCTCTGAAAGTGAACTACTTGCTCATATTTCCAAAGACAAATCAGTTCAAAATCACATCCACTTCTATTTAAACTTAAGTGATTCTTTTACGAAGCATCGCGAGGACGATCATTTCCACGCTCGTTTTAGTGTGGATGATGAAGTCACTGAAAAGGTGCACGATTCTTTGAAGAAACTTTATGCCAGTCTAGCTGATGAAGACTTAGTATCCGAAACAGAAATGATAAAGAAGTTCTTCGATCACTTGAAAGATGTGGCTGATAAATATAAAAATGAGGAAATCGCCAGGAGATGGTTGCGTATCTCTAAGAAAATTTCCAAGAATCCGTTAGGTGAATGGGGCAAGACTTCCTCTCCGAACATCCATACTCGTGGAGTGAAGGATTATGCTTTTCTTATTATGCGCAAACACGGCTCCCCAATGCATTTCAAAGAAGTGGCTGATTCAATAACCAAGACTTTTAGTAGAAAAACTCATTATGCGACTTGCCATAATGAACTTATCAAAGATCCGAGGTTTATTCTTGTCGGACGTGGTATGTATGCGCTCGCAGAGTGGGGTTACAAACCTGGCATTGCTCGAGAAGTTATCCGAGATATTTTGAAAAAGGATGGACCTTTATCGAAAGAAGATGTAGTTGAAAGAGTAATGAAAGAGCGATACTTCAAGAAGAACACCATTTTGGTAAACCTCGTTAACCCTAAATATTTCAAAAAAAATAAGAACGGTCTCTTTACTGTCATCTAAACGTTGCTTTGTTTTTAGAGCTTTTTGTATTAAAATATAGGGGATGATTCTCGATTATCTTTCGTATTTTATTTTTTCTATCGTTTTGCCTATTTTGGGCACTGCCTTTCTGGGTTGGTGGGCATGGAAGTTTTGGCTACACTATGTTCAGCAAGATTTCATATCTGGCATCGACTGGGTCTTGCTCGAAATTGTTCCACCTCGTGACGTTGATAGATCTCCACTTGCAATGGAACTTTTTTTAACCAATGCGCTTTATCACTGGTCTAATAAGGGCGGAGTTGAGGAATACTGGCAGGGTGCAGTGTGGTTTTGGTTTTCACTCGAAATTGTTTCGATTGAAGGTCAGGTGCATTTCTATATACGAACACCGACGCGTGTCAGGCCCCTCATCGAGACTCAGATGTATGCCCAGTATCCTCAGTGTCAGATTAAGGTAGTCGAAGACTACACTTTGGCCGTTGATGAAATATCTAAAAAGAGTGCTTGGCAGTTATGGGGATGTGAATTCAAGTTGCTAAAACCTGAAGCTTACCCGATAAAGACCTATGCCGACTATGGCTTAGATGAAGATCCGAAAGAAGAATACAAAGTTGACCCGATTTCACCTGTTGTTGAATTCTTTTCTTCGATGAAAAAGGGCGAGCAAGCTTGGATGCAAATCGTTATTACTCCCTCTAAAAAGAAATACAAAACGAATGAACCTTTGTTCCATTCTCATGATTGGGTGGCAGAAGCTAGAATTGAAATAGAGAAAATGCTCACTCCCTATACTCGTTATCATGAAATAAAAAATATGCCAGGAAAGTATGCAAAAGAAATTCGCTCCCCCGACTTCTTGAAGAAGGTTAATGAAGAAATGGCGAAGAAGGTGGAAAAGGTTGGCTTCGAGACGGGGATAAGAATTTGTTATGTGGCGAAGAAGGAAGTATTTAATCAAAACAACCGCCGAGCTATGCGTCTTCTCTTTCGTCAATATGAGATGCCTTCTCATAATGGTTTTTCCCGTACAAATTCTACTCAGCCAGACAACTTCGGTGGAATAACTTCAGAAATATTTATGTCTGACGCCGCTCTCACTCGCGCGAAAGACAGAATGCTCACCGAATATCGCGAGAGGTCATTTTTTCACACACCCATGCGTCACAAGATTCCTTTTCCTTGGCCTATCTCTCCCTTCATCTTTCCACGATATTTTCACCCATATACTTACGTGTTAAACACTGAAGAATTAGCGACTCTCTTTCATTTCCCTGGACAGATTTTGAAAGTTCCTACTCTTGAACGTATTGAAAGTAAAGAAGCTTCTCCTCCTCCAAACTTGCCGACATAATAATATGGAAAACTTTACTCCATTAAATCCTACTGAATCAATAGCACACCCTAATCATTTTTCTTTTAAGAAAGTGATTGTTTACTGTATCTTTGGCCTTGTCCTATTATTGGGTTCTTTTTATTATTTCTTTTTATCGGCACCCGGAGATTTTCCAGCAGATGCGATAGCCAATATTGAAGAAGGCAAGAACTTGCGGAATGTGTCTTTCTATTTGAAAAATCAACATATTATTCGTTCTCGACTAGCTTTCGAAGCCTTTGCCATACTCTACGGAGGAGAAAGGCACCTTATTTCCACGGATTATTTTTTTGAAGACCCTCTCCCAGTCTATGAAATAGCCAGACGTATATCGAAAGGTGAGCGGCACCTTGCTCCGGTCAAGGTAACTATACCAGAAGGATTCACGGTGGCTGAAGCGGCACAAGTTTTATCTTCCAAGTTGATTAATTTTAATGAAGAGAATTTTATGAAAGAGGCCAGAGAGGGTTATCTTTTCCCCGACACCTATTTTTTCTTAACGACTGGTGACGAACAGGATGTCTTGAAAGCCACGCAAATGAATTATGAGAAAAAGGTTGCACCCTTGCGTAATGATTTCTCAGCTTTCAAGAAAACTGAAAAGGAAATCATAGTCATGGCCTCTATAATTGAAAAAGAAGCCAAGGGAGATGCAGACCGAGCACTCATTTCTGGAATATTATGGAGGAGATTATCTATTGGTATGGCTCTCCAGGTTGATGCTGCGCCCATAACTTATAAAGAAAGAGGTTTACCGAAAAGCCCCATTGCTAACCCTGGG
This sequence comes from Minisyncoccota bacterium, assembly GCA_041660345.1. GTDB lineage: Bacteria > Patescibacteriota > Minisyncoccia > Phycocordibacterales > UBA9973 > UBA9973. The sequence continues at coordinate 4,474 of JBAZWP010000034.1, read as the reverse complement.
CTCGAAGCTATCAAGGCAGCTATTCATCCTCAGAGTTCACCATATCTGTATTATCTACACGACAAAGACGGGGGAGTACATTTCGCTCGTTCTTTCGCTGAGCATATAAATAATAAAAATAAATATTTGAAATAATTTTCCCCTATACCGGGTGTAGGGTGGTGCAGTGGTATAATATAAGAATGAGAAAACATAATTTCGCTTTTATTGATATAGAGACGACTGGATTAAATCTTCAAAAAAACGAGATTATCGAAATCGGTTGTGTTTTAACGACTCCGGATTTAAAAATTATTGAAGAGTTCGAATTCAAGATAAAGCCGAAGCATCTAGAATATGCTGATCCGGTAGCGATGAAGATAAATCATTACAACGAAGATGATTGGAAGTTTGCCTACGAGCTTGGAGATGCGATGGAAATTTTTTCTTCGAAAGTAAAAGATGCAATCATGGTCGGGCAGAATGTCGCTTTCGACATTTCTTTCATCGAATACGCTTTCAATACAACCAATATTAAAAATCCCATGCATTACCATCGACTCGACACGATGTCTATCGCTTGGGCGAAGATGCACAATGACCCCACCTTGGAACGTTTTTCTCTACGGGAAATGTGTATTCGTTTCGGCATCGAACATAAGAACCAACACACGGGTCTAGGCGACGCCCGCGCTACCTACGAGCTTTACAAAAAGCTGATGAGTCTGTAAAGTTACAAAACAGGATTTGAAATATAATTTTTGAAGGGGTTTTGAGCACGACGGTGCGAAAACTTCAGAATTTTTTAAGCTTCAAAAAATTCGTACCGGAAAAAATTGATATTTCTTATCCTTTCAAAATTATGTTTTACAAGTTTTAATCTATGAAGAAAAAAACAGTTTTTGTTGGAATATCGGGTGGGGTGGACAGCGCTGTGTCCGCCACATTACTTAAAGCACAGGGCTATGATGTCGTGGGGGTTTTTATTCGCACCTGGCATCCTGACTTTATAGAATGCAATGAAGAAGAAGAACGTCGAGACGCGATGCGAGTCGCGGCGCATCTAGACATACCATTCCTCACTTTCGATTTGCAGGATGTATACAAGAAGGAGGTGGCGGACTATATGATAAGCGAATATAAGGCTGGCAGAACGCCGAACCCTGATGTGATGTGCAACAAAGAAGTGAAGTTCGGCGCCTTTCTTAAAAAAGCACTTTCTATGGGGGCGGATTTCGTAGCAACAGGACACTATGCGGGGGTGAAGCTGGGAGCTACTTTTTCTCGGGAATATCCTGCGTTGCATCGTCACCACTCGAAAAAGTACTCCCCAGCTCCCCTAAATAAAGAAAATATTTTTCAAGAAGCGACGGGTGGGGGCGTGCCGTTCCGAAGCGAAGCGAGGAATGGGGTTAAGGAGCTTCGAGGAAAGATGTTTTCTTTGCTTATAAAATCACAAGATCCTACCAAAGATCAAAGTTATTTTTTGTGGACCTTGAAGCAAGAACAACTATCAAAAATTTTATTCCCGATTGGCAATTTACAAAAAAAAGAGGTCCGCAAATTAGCAAAGAAATTAAAACTACCCGTCGCCGAGAAGAAAGATAGTCAGGGTATATGCTTCTTGGGTGACATAGATTTAAAAGATTTTCTGAAACATTATATTAAAGAAAAGCGGGGCAAAGTGATGAATGAAAAAGGTGAAGAAGTGGGCCACCACGATGGAGTTGTCTTCCATACATTAGGGGAGCGTCACGGTTTCACTATCACGAAGAAGGGCCCGAACGACGGGGCGTATTATGTGGTAGGCAAAGATTTGAAGAAAAATATTTTAGTAGTGAGTAATAACAGAGATATTCTTTATAAGGGTCCGAATATTTTTCTACTGAAAAATTCCTCAGGACTCGGCGCGTCCGCCTCCGTAGTCCCTTCTAAAGGACATCTTTGTTTGCTCAAAGATACGAATTGGATTGGGGAGATTCCAGAAAAAAATAAAAACTACACTGCCCAGATTCGTTATCATGGAGAATTTTTGCCATGCCGGGTGGCTGTCAAAAATAAAAACACAGCCGAAGTCACCTTCAACAAACCCGTGCTGGTCGATGCTGGTCAGTCTTGCGTGATATACGATAAAAACGTTTGTCTTGGTGGGGGAGTTATTGTATGATATAGCTATGCAACAATTTTTTACACAAAATAGCGACATTATTATAAGGTTACTCGTAGCGATGAGTTTGGGTATGTTGGTTGGTTTGGAGAGAGTCTTGGTGCACAAAGAGGCTGGGATGAAAACTCATGCATTGGTCTCTATGGGTTCAGCCCTTTTTATAATTATTTCTGAAATTTTAGCCATCAAGTATGCCAACGTTTCGGCCTTTGATCCCTCGAAAATTGCTTCGCAAATCATCGTAGGTATAGGATTTTTGGGAGCTGGGGCAATAATGCTCCAGGGTTCTCGCCTTCTGGGCCTTACGACAGCCGGGGGGTTATGGGTCACCGCTGGCATAGGTATGGCTGCTGGATTCGGATTCTACAGTCTGGCTGTAATCACTACCGTGTTGGTATTTTTCGTTCTGGTTGTTGTTTACCTCATAGAAGAACCTATCAGGAGGAGAATATCTGAGAAAGGTTTAAACGAAGTGGATAAAAAATGATTTTGTATGCAATCCGATGAAATCAGGTCAAGATTTTTAAAATTTTTTGAGGATAGGGGGCACAAAATAATTCCTTCAGCTTCTTTAGTACCTGAGAACGATCCTTCAGTACTTTTTAATACTGCTGGAATGCAGCCTCTCGTTCCATATTTATTGGGGCAAACACACCCCATGGGAAAAAGGATTGCCAACATTCAGAAGTGTGTTCGCACTGGTGATCTAGATGATATAGGCGATAATAGACATCTTTCGTTTTTCGAAATGATGGGCAATTGGTCGCTCGGTGATTACTTTAAAGAAGATGCAATCAAGTGGAGTTATAAATTTCTAACTTCAGAAAAAGAAGGATTAGGGCTTAATCCTAAATTTCTATATATAACAATTTTTGAAGGAGACGAAAATGCACCCTTAGATACCGAATCAGAAAAAATTTGGCAGAGTCTAGGCATACCAGCCAATCGTATTTATGCTTTACCGGCTGACGATAATTGGTGGAGTCCGGGAGACAATGGCCCCTGTGGTCCATGTAGTGAAATGTTTTATGATGTTACGGGACAAATTGGTGATTTAAATAGAGAACAATTTATTGAAGCTGTGAAGAAAGAAGACGTGATTGAAATTTGGAATGATGTTTTCATGGAATACGAGAAAAGAGATGGTAAGGTAATCGGGAAATTAAAGCAAAGAAATGTAGACACTGGTGCAGGCCTAGACCGCATGACGGCCGTAATGCAAGGCAAGAAAACCCCCCACGATACTGATTTATTTAGTAAAGCCAGAGAAACATTTGAAACTTTTATTCCTAGTGATCAGACAACTGAGTATGTTAAATCGTCAAGAATATTTTTTGATCACATGCGAACCGCTTTGATGTTGGTTAGTGACGGCGTCATACCTTCTAATAAAGATCAGGGATATGTTCTCAGGAGGTTGATAAGAAGAGCTGTAATTCATCTACAAAAACTTTATAAAAAAGACCCCCACGGAGTGGTGAAAGCAGTACTAGCAGGCTACGTTGAAAAATATAAAAATGATTATCCAGAAGTTTTAAGAATACAACAGCAAGGTTTTGTAGCTATATTAGATGAAGTTCAAAAATTTCTTCAAACTTTACATAATGGCTTGAAAGAATTCGAAAAAGGGGAGGACCCATTCGTTCTAGCCACTACTTACGGTTTTCCGATAGAGTTAACGCTCGAATTAGCGAAGGAAAAGGGTAGAACCATCGACATGGATGATTTCAACAAAAAGATGGCTGAACATCAGAAGCTTTCGCAGACGGCTTCTGCTGGGATGTTTAAAGGGGGGCTTGCAAATCACAATGAGAAGACAATCAAACTTCACACAGCCCACCACTTGCTTCTCGCAGCACTACAGGCGGTGGTTAGCCCCACGATTAAACAACGAGGTAGCAATATTACCGAAGAGAGGCTGCGCATCGATTTCCTCTGCGACCACAAATTGACCGACGAAGAAAAGAAGAAAGTGGAGGATTGGGTCAATGACAAGATAAATCAAGGCCTCAACGTCGTTCGTCGCGAGATGCCGCTTGCTGAAGCAGAAAAACTAGGTGCCGAGATGGAATTCGGAGCGAAATATCCAGAAATTGTGTCAGTTTATTTCATTGAAGACAAAGATGGCAACATAATTTCTAAAGAATTTTGTGGAGGTCCTCATGTTTCGAATACAAGGGAATTAGGCAAGTTTAAAATACAAAAAGAGGAGGCTGTCGCCCAAGGAATTAGGCGCATTAAAGCTATATTTGTGTTATAATTAAACCATGTTTTTGACATCTACCTCAAAAGAAAAAGATGAACTCGTTTTAATTTTTGATATTGGTT
>JBAZWP010000033.1:0-9724 GCA_041660345.1 Minisyncoccota bacterium | reverse complement strand
ATGAAGGGGGGCGGCCGATTTGGCACGCCCCCCGATGCTTTCCTGATTACTGCTCCTGGGCGTACTTGCCCCGACCCAGGATTCTGTCGAGATTGTCGGCGTTTCGAGCGATTGCTCGATTTTTCGCCGCTTCTTTTCTTGCGATTTCGGCTTGTGCAGCTTTTCCAGCCGCCTTGAGCCTTTTTGCACGGCCAGCCATCCTCTTCGCGGCCGCTGCTTCGTCTTCCACTTCGTCAAACATTACACCTCTCCAGAACATATGTTACTTCTACCCACTCTGCCGGAATGCTGAGTGTGGGTGCTAATACGTACAAAGAACAATGTGCGCAGTGTGCGCACGTGGTGGGAGTTGAACCGGGACAGACTCACCCCACCACGTACGCAACACGTCCTGCACTCCGCTCATACTACTTCTTCTCTCCGCTCTTCTTCGCTTAGCCCAGTGGCCCCAGCATGCCCCTGTTGACGGAACGCAGGATGGCAGATTCTCCCACCATTGCGTCCCGCCCCGTCTGACCCAGGATGGGGTCGGGCTTGTGGAACTGTGGCGTCATCCCGGCGGCCTTGAGCACCTCAGGTGTTGGCTGAAACTCTCTGATCAGATACCCACAGCTGGGGCAGAAGTTGAGTCCACCCGCTGGCAATCTTCTGTGTTCTGCTGATGCACTGGGCCAAGGGAAACTTGCCCCACACTCACAGAGCATCTGAAGATTCAGGTTCTTCAGTAGTTCTGTGATGTGCATTATCACACGAGATGACATCTATGGCTCCTTCTATTTGTCCGGGTTGGATACCGGAACGTGGAACAGCACTAGCGTATTTATACATCATATTTATGATTTTGGCAATATCTCTGTAAAAACAATTAAACCCCGACAAGCGGAGCTTGCGGGGTCGTTGCGATGTGGCATATTGCCGATACGAATTGCGTGGCCGCCGACGTGGCTGTGTCGGCGGGGTAGCGGGTGATTGTGTTGAGCTAGTCCGGGTGACCAATGGCCTTGTACGTCCTGTAAAGCTTGAGCGCTTTTTCGAGCTCTTCCTCGCCGGGGGCGAAGCATGCCCAGACAGGGATGGGTCTCCCTCCTTTCGGGTCGTCCTTCAAGACAACCACCAGGTGGCGTCCCTCGTGGGGACGGTCATCCAGTGCCTGCTCGGAATCTATCCGCAGAAGGGCTGCGTGGATCGACCCCTCATCGTAGATAACCGGCTCAATCTTGTGCTTCTCGAAGAATTCCAGAATGAGCTTGATGTCATTCTGGTGCCGGTGAATCTTGTTCATTTCCAATGCAAACTTCATTGCGTGCTCCTTTGTGGGGGGGCTAGTGGAGAGCCCACTTCTCGTCATCCAGCTCGTCTTCTGTGGGGGCGAATGCCTTGTGGCAGAAGCCTAACACGACAGCGAGGAAAATCGCCACGGCGATAGCCGTCGCTGTGTTTTCCTGGACCAATTCGACAAAGAACATGCGACAGCCTCCGCGTCTGAAGGATGTTTTTACAATAAAACATAAATCACTTTATGTCAATTTATTGAGAACTTACGTTATCCACAGTTTTACTTGTAGGGGACTAGCAGAGTGGGACGAAGTGGAATATAATATATATCAAGTGGGAAAAAGTGGGAAATAATAATTTTATAAAAATATGCTCATCGGCGAATACATACACACCATAGATGAAAAGAATCGCGTTTCGCTTCCAGCGAAGTTCCGAAAGGAGATGGGTAAAAAAATTATTATCACTCCCGGACTTGATAACTGTTTGTTCATTTTCACAATGAAAGAATGGGAGAAAGTTTCTGGCAAACTTTCGAGTTCAACTTCTGAATTATCTTTCTTATCTTCTGACCAGAGAACGTTCAATCGAAATATGTTCGGTCAAGCAAGTGACGTCGAGGTTGATACGATTGGCAGAATTTTAATTCCAGAATATTTGAAAGAAAAGATAAAGGCAAAAGGTAATGTGGCATTGATTGGTGTCCAAGATAGGGTTGAAATCTGGAATGACAAAGTGTGGGCAGGGTTTAAAACTGGTGCAGAGAAAAAGGCTGAAGTTTTAGCGGATAAGTTGGGTAAGACGGGGAGTTTGTAATTGTATGAATAGTGTACACAAGACAGTTCTTTTAAACGAAACAATAGACGGTTTGAACCTGAAAGATGGTGCGATAGTGATAGACGGTACATTCGGTGGTGGGGGACATACCAGAGAAGTATGCAAAAGATTTCCCACTGTAAAAGTATTCGCCTTTGATCAAGATGAAAACGCCCTGAAGAATGAAGTTCTGGATTGTGAAGTAAGTTTTCACAATGAGAATTTCAGAAATATGGATAAGGTTTTAGCGGAAGTCGGTGTGAATGAAGTCGATGGAATAATTTTAGACCTTGGACTTTCTTCAGACCAATTAGAAAATTCTGGACGAGGATTTTCTTTCATGAAGGACGAGCCTTTGCTCATGACATTCAAAAGCATGAAAGAAAATCCTTCTTCAGAAGATGTTACGGCTTATGATGTCGTCAACACTTGGGGAGAAGAAAACTTGGCTGACATTATCTACGGATATGGCGAAGAACAATTTAGCAGAAGAATAGCGAAGGGTATCGCCGAGGCAAGGAAAAAGAAAGAAATCAAGACGACGGCCGAGCTAGTGAAGATCATCGAGGACTCAGTACCGAACTTCTACCGCAAGGGCAAGATACACTGTGCCACCAAGACCTTTCAAGCACTTCGCATCGCAGTCAATGATGAACTCGGAGCATTGAGAGAGGGGTTGGAGAAAAGTCTAGCAATATTAAGGATGGGTGGCAGGATGTCAGTGATAAGTTTCCATAGCTTAGAAGACAGAGTCGTTAAGAAATTTTTTAAAGAAAAGGAAAAAGAAGGAAAAATAAAATTAATAAATAAAAAAGTAATTACACCAAGTAGAGAAGAAATAATAGAGAACAATAGATCGAGGAGCGCCAAGTTAAGAATCATAGAGAAAATATAAAAATGAGAACCATTACCCAAAAAATGAAGAGTTACACCGCTGGAGTCAATATTGTAAACAATAACAATATTGAGGAACGAGTGTTAAAAACTCTTTTTGTTTTTGGTGGGGCCCTCGTTCTGGTCTATGTCTTAATCCTCGGCAATATGATTTTCAATATCATTGAACGCAAAGCCCTAGAAGCGGACGCACGAGTTCTGGGCAATGAAGTTGGCAGTTTAGAAATTGAGTATTTATCGATGTCTAATAAAATCGATCTTGAACTGGCCTCCTCTCTTGGTTTTAAAGAGACAAAAACCAAATTCGCGACTCGCAAATCTCTTGGAAGTATAAAATTAGTTAACAATGAAATCTAGTTTTTTATTCCGAAGTCGAGTTCTATTTATCTGTATCGCTTGTCTTGGCTTAATTCTATTCGCCAAACTTTTTTTTATTCAAGTTATTCATTATAGTTTTTATAATGATTTAGCTAATAGGCAGTATTCGACACCTTCTTCTGACATCTTCGAACGTGGAAGTATTTATTTTACTCGCAAGGATGGCAACCTGGTTTCAGCCGCTGGACAAACAACTGGTTTCAAATTAGCAGTGAATCCCACCAAGATCGTTGATGCTGAAAGTGTTTTCCAACAAATCTCTACCCTAGCTCCCATTGACCACGATGATTTTATTTCCAAAGCAACTAAGGTAAAAGATATTTATGAAGAAGTCGCACATCGCTTGACTAAAGAAGAGGCTGATGCAATTGCTACTTTAAAAATTCCCGGACTTTCAATCTATAAAGAAAAATGGCGCTCTTATCCTGGTGGGAGTCTCGCTTCACAGTCTCTTGGTTTCGTGGGTTATAAGGGAGATGAATTAGCTGGACGTTACGGTCTCGAGAGACAATACAATGCAGAACTTTCTCGGGCGAAGAATAACCCTTACGTTAATTTTTTCGCTGAGGTATTTTCTAATATTAATAAATCTATTTTCGAAGATGGTGTAAGGGAAGGGGATGTTGTGACCAGTATCGAACCCACGGTCCAATCTTTGTTAGAAAAAGAATTATCACAGGTCAAAGAGAAATATCAAGCTGATTCCATCGGGGGTATCATTATGAATCCACAAGATGGTTCTATTTATGCTTTATCGGCAAAGCCGGATTTTGATTTGAATAATTTTTCTCAAGCGAAAACGTCTGCATTCTCTAATCCATTGGTTGAAAATGTCCTAGAATTCGGTTCAGTGGTAAAACCATTAATCATGGCAGCCGGTCTCGATGCTGGTGTCGTTACCGCTGATACCAAATATAACGACACTGGTTCGGTCGTAGTGGAAAAAAAGGAAATTTTTAACTTCGACAAGAAGGGTAGAGGGCCAGGGACTAGTATGCAAGAAGTTTTGAATCAGTCTTTGAACACGGGTATGGTCTTAGTTGAGCAAAAGCTGGGTAAAGACAGAATGCGCGAGTATATGCTTTCTTATGGAATAAAAAACAAAACCGGTATTGACCTACCTAATGAAACGAGTGGCTTGGTTTCCAACTTGAATAGTCCGCGGGAGATAGAGTATGCCAACGCCGCTTTCGGGCAGGGTATAGCTCTCACTCCATTTGAGATGATACGCGCGCTTGCCTCACTTGGTAATGGTGGTAATTTAGTTGTACCCCATATTGTTCGAAAGATAAAATATAATGATGGTACCGAGAAAGAAATCACTTATCCTACCACTCGGGTAAAATTTTCTGAGGCGACGAGTGAAGAGATAACACGTATGTTGGTCACGGTGATGGATAAATCCCTTAAAAATGGTCTAGCTAAAATTGAACATTATAGTATTGCGGTCAAAACTGGAACCGCTCAGGTTGCAGATAGTATAAACGGGGGCTATTATGAAGATAGGCATACACATTCCTTCTTCGGCTATTTCCCGGCTTACGACCCTCAATTTATAGTTTTCTTATATGCGATTAACCCGAAAGGTGTGCCTTACGCATCACAAACTTGGGCTGACCCATTCCTCAATGTCACTAAATTCTTGCTCAACTATTACCAAGTTCCACCCGATAGATAAATTTAATTATGAAAAATTTCTTCAAAAAAATTGTATCCCGTATTTTAATCCTGGAGTCGCGTCTAGTGCTTCTTCGGTATAAACCCAAAATTGTTTCGATTACTGGTTCGGTGGGCAAGACTTCAACTAAGGATGCAGTTTACGCTGTACTCTCTGGCATTGCCCATGTTAGGAAAAGTGACAAAAGTTACAACAGTGAAATCGGTTTACCGTTGACTATTTTAGGACTTCCGAATGGATGGAATAATCCACTTGTATGGATTCATAATATTATCAAAGGTTTGTGGTTGTTCGTCGGCCCTCACAAATATCCCAAATGGCTTATCCTAGAAGTTGGGGTGGGGAAGCCTGGAGATATGAAAAAGACCGCTTCTTGGCTTAAAAATGATGTCGTTATCATTACCGCTATTGGTGAAACTCCGGCGCATATTGAGTTTTTCAATTCTAAGAAACACTTAGTCGAAGAGAAAGCTGGCTTAGTTGATACTTTGAAAAAAGATGGAATTTTAATATTAAACGCTGACGACGAAATAGTTTTAAGTATGAAAGACAAGACTCGTAATCTCGTCACCACTTTCGGCTTCAAAGAGGGTGCAGACTTGGTTGGCTCTGGAGAGAGTATTTTCTATGATGATAATCAAATTCCGAAGGGGATAATTTTTCGTGTAGATACTGGTGGAGTTAGTCTACCCGTGGTAATAGAAAAAGTTTTTGGCCGTAATCATATGTATGCGTCACTTGCAGCTCTCGCTCTCGCTTATGGAATGAAGTGGAATATGATTGACGCAATTCAATCTTTGAAAGATTATGATGTTTCTCCGGGGCGAATGCGCTTAATTGTGGGTATTAATAATTCTTTTATTATCGATGATACCTATAATTCTTCACCCTTTGCCTGTGAGGCAGCGCTCAATACTCTTTATAATGTTAAATTGTCTGGACGGAAGATTGCAATCCTGGGTGATATGCTGGAATTGGGCAAACATACTAAAGAAGCACATGAAAATATCGGCAAAATCGCTAAAGATAAAGTTGATCTCTTGGTGGTAGTCGGACCCCGAGCGAAAGATATCAAACATGGCGCATTGAGTGTCGGAATGGCCGGAGATAAAATCCTAGAATGTTTAGATTCGAAAGAAGCTGGTTTCTATATGAAGGACCATATACAAGAAGGGGATTTAATACTTATAAAAGGTTCTCAAGGGATGAGGATGGAACGCACGGTGGAGTTATTGATGGCTAAAAAAGAAGATAAAAATAAGCTTTTAGTCAGGCAGGATAAAGAGTGGCAGAAGAGGTAGAGAATGTTATAATTAAAGTATGAAAAAATTTACAATTTACTTGTTATTGATTTTATTTTTAGCTATTCCTTCTTTTGTTTTTGCTAAATATCCAGCCACATGGAAAGAAGCTACGGGCGAAGATCCATGGGTAGCAGAACAGAGAATGAGAGCAAAAAACGTGCAACTGTATGTTGACGTAGCTAATAAAATTTACGGTAGAATGCTTGAAGCATATCGTTCTAGTGACCCAGATTTTCACCTTCTTGGTGGAATCTATCTTTCTAATAATTCTTGCGACTTTATGTTTTCTGGTGGTGGTAATCCAAACATGTCATTAGCAGATCGTCAGTGTGCCAAGCTATTAACTCCAGAAGAATATAAAGATATTTATGGAGTTGATTTATATTCAACAAATTGGTGGAAGGAGGATCGTATTAATTTAGCGTTGGGGGGCGTGCCGTTTCGTACTGTGGTTGGTAAGGGGAATGCTCCACTTATCGAAGGAGATATTTTTGAACAGATGTTACCGAAGGCAGGTAATGGTACATGGCCTAATGGCCCCAAGCTTGGAAATGCCTTTGACCCTAATTTGAAGTTACCAATACCTGCACCAACTTGGGAACAATATCAAAAATACGGTAATATGGATGATCCAAATTTGCCTATGTGGGCAGCACGATTCGGTTGGCCTTATAAGGCAGAAGAAGTAACCTCAACAAAATTCCAAATTGGAGACACAGCAAGAACTGCTGCCAATGTAAATGTTCGTGCAACATCCAATGGAAATATTGTCGGACGGAAAGTGGTCAATTCTTATGGTACTGTTTTAGAGGGGCCACAGAATGTTGGGGGATATATTTGGTGGAAAGTTGATTTTCATGACTTATACGGATGGAGTGCTGAAAATTATTTAGTGAAAGTTTCTTCAACGGACAATGTGGGTGCTACACCTTCTTCGCCATCTACGCCGGCCGCCATCGTTCCAGGGTGTGTGTCCAGGTCTGGTGTTCCTCGAACGACAGGGTATAGTCGCACCACGGGAAAGAGATGTGATGGAAGTGATACTGTAGCCACTGTCCAAACGGGTCGTCCTACAACCGCAACACCGTCTTATCTAGGGTCAGCACCAGTTGAAAGATATCCGGCCCTTAGTGCAGCTGCTATAGCTAGAGCACAAAATTCTTCTGACCCACACGAAGGTTTGCTATATAAACAAACTTCTTCTCAGGCACTTTCTGCAGAAGAAAAAACAGTTGTTCACGAATACACCGATGATAATTCTGACCCTAGTATCGTTGTAAATCCTTTACAGTTTTTTTCTCCTTGTGGAAGTCTTATGACAGAATATGCCAGAACGGGGAGTGTGATTGTGGGTAGGGGTTCAGTGTATAAATTATCTTCCAACGTTTGCCAGAATATTAATCAAAGTTTTATACCAGATTATTCTTCATTCAGAACTTACGCTTGTGAAAACTTCCTCTACAAATCAAGGGTCGTGGGTCGTGCCACATTTGCATTTACATGTAAGGCAGGGAATTAATTAACATTTTTTATGTCTTTCAGCTTACTTCATTTAAACGTAGAGAGGAGTAAGCACATTGATGCTGTCAAGAGTTTATTGGTCAACAGGAAACCTGATGTAGTTTGCCTTGCCGAAGCGATGCATAAAGACATGGAACTCTTGGCTTTCAGCCTGGGCTACAACCTCGCTTATGCACCACGGGTTGTTTTGGGTGAAGGAATAGAGGCTGACCAAGAAGGTTCGGCGATTTTATCAAAGTTTCCAATATTGAATATTAAAAAAAGTCGTTACGACGATAGCACCCTGGGCAACCCCCCGGTCTATAAGGATGGAGATCCAGGAGCAGGGAAGAGCGAGAGACCCAAAGATAGATTTCAAGATCACTATAATTTTCTAAATATTCTTATTCAACTAAAAGATGGGAAGACCATCACAATTTCGACGACGCATTTCCCCGTGACCGACCATACAACTCCTGAGCATCAAGACCACGCTATTCGAGATTTCCAAAATGTTTACGATATGGAGCGCTCCCAAACCCTCTTAGATAAATTAATAAATTTCATTAACTCAGTGAATGGGCCGCTTGTCTTCACTGCTGATTTAAATAATGCTCGCGGAGAATATTTCTATGATGCCCTGGCTCACGAGCTAGTCGACCGCGTACCAACCTCACTCAAGTCTAGCCTTGACCCTAAACTTCATCGGATTAAACACCTGGAATTGATGGTGGACACCATTATGACGACTCCAGACGTCACGGTAGAGAAATTCGAGGTGGTGGAGGGCGTGAGCGACCACAAGGCCTTTCTTGCGAGTTTAAATATAAATAAATGAAAGTTGCAATTATTGGTCCAATAGCAAAAGACATAGTTATTATCAACGGTATTTCCAATACACATATTGGAGGGATTCCTTATTATGTTGGTATTGCCTTAAAAGCACTTGGCGTGGATGTTAAAGTTTTTGGAACATATGCGGTAGAAGATGACAAATTAATAAATGAAAACTTCAAAGGTGTAAAATTAAAGTCGATATATGTTGGAAAAACCATAACCCATGAGTTATCTTATTCTCAAGATAATCCTGATATTCGAGAAACTCGGGTCCCAGAGTATAGTTCTAATACTTTTCCCATGGATGATGAATTAATCAATGAGCTCAGGGGTTTTGATTATATTATTTTAGGGCCTTTATATTATGAAAATATTCCTTATGAATTATATGAAAAATTAAAAGATAAAAATTTAGTTTTAAACAATTTTGGTCTATTTACTTATCATGATAAGGGGGAACTAGTTAGGAAAAATCCAGAGAACCTTGCACGCGTAGCACCATTTTTGCAGTATTTATTTTTAGATGAGGATGAAATTAGATATGGGGCTCAAAAAGAAACCCTAGAAGAAGCTGCTCAGTATTTCTTGTCTTTGGGGGCTAAAAACGTAATAGTTACTCAAGGCTCAAAGGGTTCAGTGATTTTTACAAATGATGGGGTATATAAAATTCCAGCTTTCTCTGTCAGTAGCGTCGTGGATCCTACGGGCGCGGGAGATACTTATATGGCTGGATACATTAAAGCCTTGGAATTATTTGATGATATCCAAAAGAGGGGAGAATTTGCGGCGATGGTGGCGGCAATGGTGGTTGAGAAACATGGAGCTTTCAGTGGTACAATGCAAGAAGTGTTAGATAGAATGCAAAAAAATGGAAACTAAAATTTGCCAAAATTGTAAAAAAGATTTCGAGATAACCGGAGATGATTTTGGATTTTATAAAAAGATAGGGATACTTCCGCCCAAGATTTGTCCGGAATGTCGAGCACAATTGCGATTATATTTCAGTAATATTAGATTTCTTTATAAAAGAAAGTGTGATAAT
>JBAZWP010000032.1:0-9822 GCA_041660345.1 Minisyncoccota bacterium | reverse complement strand
AAAATATCTCCGAAGATGTAGGAGAGAGGGAAGAGCAAGGTGCCTCCGTCAAAAGCAAACCATCCCAGACTCACGATTTTCGTTGAGGCAATGTTTGAAATGAGTAGTACTGACACAAAGAAGACATTAAACATATTAAAATATTTATAACTTTTTTGCATGTCTGACATTCTAGCATACTTTGCTTATTTATCATTAGGAGTTAAGATATGCATATGCAATTTAGAAACTTTTCTGAAGCCCATAGACACGCCAAGGACAACAAGCGCAAGGCTGAACCTGGTGCCGAGAGAGAAGGGGGGCAGTTCGCGTCTGTCGACCCGAAGATTTTTAAATACTTTTTTGACCACCAATCTAAGATAGAAAAGGAGGGTGAAAGAGTGGGGAGTGGTATGGACTACCATCTTTACGCACGTAATCTCTGGGAGGATTTGATTGGAGAAATAGATCAAGAAAATGAAGAATTATTTCAACAATTTAAAAATACAATGATTGTGGGTCTGCACGAAATAGATATGAGGCCTATGGTTTATGGGCACGTGCAAGAAAACTTGGCTCAACTAGTTAGACAATACATAGGATTGATTCGACACATCGCTCTCTGGTCTACGGGTGATGTCGAGGCAACTGGTTATCAAGTTGGTAAGATTAGTAGCTCTCAAATAATTAAAGATTTCCATAAAGCCCTCAAGGCCGAACTTCCAAACGGACAAGCTGGGGACTTCATGCGCGAGAAAACTTCCTACTTTGTGGCTGATAATAAATTTGCCTCACTTTCTAATTATGTCGTTGGAGAGATAGATAAAAACCCCAATAAGGATTTGAAAATTGTAATCATTGAAGACTCTAAGAAAAATTTTGACAAAGTAAAAGAAACTCTAGCCCGAAACTTGGGGGAATATGCATCTCGTGTGCAGGTCATTCCTATCTGGGTAACTTATAGTCGAGAGGGCACGCAAGATGAGGAGAAGGCTGTAACTCCTGAGGAAAAAGATAAATTAGCTGAGACGAAGAGTACGCTGAATGCAATTCATAGTTTTGCCGAATTATTGGATGAGCCACGTTTTGGCAGTGTCTTGCAAGATGCCCACGTTTTCGTGGACTTCGATGGTGTCATCGGGAACAACATTGCGATGAGGGAAGAGCAGGCCAGAGTTATTTATGGGGCATTGATGAATGCTGGGATAAAAGCTACTGGGTTATCTGAAAAAGAATTAGTGGAAAAAATAAAAGATAATATTACTTAGAAAACTTCCTGCATATTTTCAGCAATTCTCTCCTCATATCCATCTTTGTTTTATTTTCATTTCTAAATATTACATGGGGGAAATTTTCGATTTTTTCCCAGTTGTTCTTTACATAGTTATCTATCATTTCTGCATTAAAAAAGTGGCTCTTGCGCTCTCTGGTCTGCTTTTTGTGTTTCAAGACAGAAGACTTAACCAGGATAAAAACGATGTCTTTCTTGAAAGTATTTAAAAGAAATTTTCTAGAGTTTGAATCTGGCAATGAGTCAGTTATGGCAATGTCTTTCTTAATGCTCTTTAGGTGCTGCACTATTCTTCTAAGCTTTTTCAATCTATCACTTTTGGTGAAAGTGCCTCGCATTAATTTAGACTTTTCTGTTTTATTGAGGAAGAAATCACCATCCAAATAAAGCACCCCAGCCACCTCGCTGAAATTCTTCGCCACATGATCTTTTCCTATACCTGGGTATCCCCAGAACCAGTAAATCATATAATTGGGGTTGAGGAATGCGGGCGGGCTTCTGTTCCTCTTGAAAATTCAAAAACCTTTTCGCCTTCTTTATAAATACACCACTTTATCTTCTAATAAATAATGTCGCTCGTCTACATTCACTCATCAACGTATGCTTATAGACATACTTTATATTATTCCACATAATTTTCCAACCAGTTGGAAAATTACTTAGGGTCGTGTGGCTCAAGGGAAAAACCTCTAATTCTATGTCAGGTCTGTGTCTTATTATTTTAGTGTTAAAGTTTTCGATATTCTCTAATCCGAATACAAAATCGTACTTACATTGAACGATTCTTGTATTTTTTGGAAGAGATGAGAAATATTTCAAATACGCACCCGGGGAAATAGTTGACCAAAGTTTTTGAAGTAGTTGATAGTCGATCTTTCCATTAATCTCATTAGCAATTGCTGTGGTGCCAACGCCGCTCATTACTGCTTCTGTATAATCATCCGCTACCAAATGAAAGATTCCAAAATCGAAAAAAGTTGGGGACATAATTGAGGCTATAATTCCACGTAAACTACCAATACTATAAGTGAACAGACCCACCTGCTCGTACCCCATATTTTCTTTTAAATGATGAGCTATAAATTGTATATCTTGAATATCCTGTCTTGCCCGAAAAATAGTTTTTCCGATATTAGGCCCGACACTGTCATAATCAGCAGGATCGTTATTCCCAGGATTCAATCCACGTCCGGCTGGGATATGAATAAGAGTACTAATTGGTAATACTGTATTTCTAATAAAACTAATTATCCAATTATAGGGCTTGAGTCTTCCGTTCCAATGCATGACGTGTATTAAGGCAACTTTTCTTCCAGGGGTTCCTATTGGTTGTGGATTGTATTTGAATTTTGTTATTTTAGAATTGTCTAGCAAAGATGGGAATAAAAGAAAACCGTCTTTTTCCTCCACTTTCGGGTATGGTATTTTTTCTAGACGCAAATATTTCTCTGGCTCTCTAAACCATTCGTCTGCATATTGCCACAATTCATGTTCCGAAAGTTTATTTTTTCTTTCGCCAGTTTGTAAATAATTTATTCCAAGATCAAAAGACGGCAAAGTAGAGCCCGCAAGTTTTGCTTTCTGGGAGTTTGATTTTCTGATTTCTAGAGCTTTGAATATTTCAGTTTGTTGTATTTCGTCCATAAATTATTTAAGCAAATCGTACACTTTTACCCCCCAAAGAGCTTTCGTAATTTTTTGAATTCCGATTTAATGCGGAGGCGGTGAGATTCGAACTCACGGTCCGGTAAGGGACGGCGGTTTAGTAAACCGCTGATTTAAACCACTCATCCACGCCTCCTCGCTATGCTCGTCAGCGTGTCTTCGTGCCCTCTCGGGCCCTTCCCTCAAGTTCGTGCTACGCACATGAACTTGTTGGCTTATCAGCCAAACGGATGAAATATAAATCAGTTAATATTTCATATCCACGCCTCCAAACTAAATTTGAGTATAACAGAAAAAAATGGAAAAACCATCATAATATGATAGAGTGTTTAAATACAAAAGGAGCCGTGTCAGAGCGGTCTAACGTACCTCTTTGCTAAAGAGGCAGGGGCTTTAAAACCCCTCGGCGGTTCGAATCCGCCCGGCTCCGCCATGTTAAAAAACTTTACTTATAAATTTGATGCAGGACCATTAAATTCTGTTCAAGAATTGTTGGGGAACTGGGAGGAAGGAAATTGTCGGCGAGCAGTCCAGTATTTTACTTATTCTCAAAAAGGTATTTTTCTAAAACCAGAACAAGTGCTTTGTCCCGATGCCTATTATCATACCGGAGAATTTGTAATGCGAGAAGGTGAAAGTTTCAAACCCGACACGCTGCGACTAGGAGATATTATGTATGCAGAAAAAATTTTAAATAAAGATGAAAAGTTTGTCGATAAAAGCTCTGGAACTTTCCCAACAAAAGATGATTATATTATTTCTCTGCACACCGCACTTTTTGCAGGTGAGAAAGATAAAGAAATCTGGCATGCCACAGCTATAGAGGGCCGAAGCTGTTTTTGGCCCTTGGAAAAGTTTTTAAAATTCTATAAAGTAATCGCCGTTAAGAGAGTATAGAGATACCTACCAAGAGATTTTCTCACCACCATTTTTAATTAGATAGTCATTACATTTCGAGAAAGGTTTACTACCAAAGAAGCCATTGTTGGCCGAGAAAGGGGAGGGGTGTGGTGACTCGATGATTAAGTGCTTGCCCTCATCAATCAAAACCTTTTTACTACGGGCGAAGTTGCCCCAGAGGATAAATACTACGTGCTCTTTTTTCTCTGATATCGTTTCGATGACTTTGTCGGTAAATTCTTCCCAACCTTTGCCTTGGTGTGAGGCGGGGAAGTTGGCGACCACCGTCAGTATCGCATTGAGGAGAAACACACCCTGTCTCGCCCAAGGTTCGAGGTGTCCATCGGTGAAGTCCTTTTTAATCCCTAAATCATTTTCGATTTCTTTATAAATGTTTTGAAGCGAAGGTGGAAGTTTTACCCCAGGTTGCACTGAGAAGGAGAGTCCCTCGGCCTGCCCCGCGCCGTGGTATGGGTCTTGCCCTAATATCACTACTTTCACCTTATCAAAAGGGGTGAGAGAGAATGCTTTGAAGACATCTTGAGGCTTCGGATAAATCTTTTTATTTACATATTCCGCTCGGACGAAATCTGATAACTTTCTGAAGTTCCCCGTGTCGAAATAGTCTCGCATTACTTCCTTCCAGCTTG
This sequence comes from Minisyncoccota bacterium, assembly GCA_041660345.1. Taxonomy (GTDB): domain Bacteria; phylum Patescibacteriota; class Minisyncoccia; order Phycocordibacterales; family UBA9973; genus UBA9973. The sequence goes on along the minus strand of JBAZWP010000032.1, from coordinate 5,337 downwards.
GTTCAATGTTGACCTCTTTATTCATAATTTTATCGTATCACACTTGAGGACATTCGTGATATACTTTTTGTAGCTTAATTTATGTTGAAGATAAAAGACTTTTTTCACATGGGGTGGTCGCACGGGGAATATCTGGACTATTGGTCTTTCGTCCACTTTTTGACGGGAGTTACTTTGGGCATTTTTGCCATCCTAGTTTCTTCTCAATATTTTCTATCTTTTATCTTTATAATTATTTTATTAATTTTTTATGAATGGATAGAGATGCTGGTGAAGGTTGCTGAAGGCTTCAAAAATATGTTCCTAGATATTATTGTCGGGGGACTGGGTTCGGCACTTTCAATATTTTTATTACCACTCTTTCTGTCGTCTAAAAATATGCTCGGTATTTTGAGTTTAGCCATTATCCTCAATCTTATGTTGGTCTATGGTGGATGGAATAATTTTTTACACCGTAAGGCCAAAGAAGGCAGTTCTTATAAAATAATTTTCTACGCATCACGCTTTATTTTTATCTTAGGAGCTTGCCTCGCCATCATTTCTTCTTTTTACTTTTTCTTTCTTAATGCGCGATAGTGAAGGCGATTACTTTTCGTGACCCGGATTTTTTCAAAGTTTTCTTCGCTTCTTCTAGAGTGGCTCCCGTGGTAGTGACATCGTCTATTAGAATGATGTTTTTATTTTTTATCATCTCGGGATTTTTTACAACGAAAGAACCAACGATGTTTTCTAATCTTTCTCGCCTGTCGCTTAAATGCGCCTGATGTTTCTCATCTTTTATTTTTATTAAAATACCATTTTCCAATTTTGTATTAATACCACTACGCTCGTTATTTATTTTTATTATTTGTTTACACGAAAGTTCCGCTTGGTTGTAGCCACGCTCGTGGAGTCGCTTCCTAGAGAGGGGAATGGGGACCAGGATACTCTCTCTGAAGTTTTCCATCATCGCGAGCTCTGAGACTTCTTCTAAGATTTTGTCATATAAAACTTCGCCGAAGATTTCAGCAATTCTTTTCTTGCCTTTATATTTGAGTAAAGCGATTGATTTCTTAATAGGCGGATGACGATAGTCATAAAGCGGGAAAACCCATTTAGCGCTCTCTCTTTCTGCCCCTGGGGACTCATTTAGACATTTGGTGCACAATTCCGTGTTTTTCTCCCCACAAGAAAGACACCTGGAGGGGAAAAACACTTCTAAGATGGTGCTTAATAGGCTCATATATGTTATACTTTAAGTGTATTTGGCGGTATTTGTTGGTATTTTATCACAAAGTAACATGGATAAAAAAGTCAAAAGTTTCTTTTCGGGTTTTAATATTTTTAAAAATGAGACAAACGATAGTGCTGTCGGAATTGACATCGGTTCTTCCGCGATTAAAGTCGTTGAACTGAAGAAGAAGGGTGGCAAAGCAGTACTCGAAACTTACGGGGCAATCTCTCTTGGCTCTTATGCCGACACTGATGCTGGGCGGGTGACTTATCTTCCCGTGGAGAAGGTGACTGATGCCCTGAAAGAAGTTTTGAAGCAGTCCGGAGTGACGACGAACTCGGCGGCTCTGGCGATACCCGTGCAGTCTAGTTTAGTTTTCGTCATTGAGCTTCCACCTCAAGTTGTCGAAGGAGATATTTCTAATATTGTAGTTACCGAAGCACGTAAATATATTCCAGTTCCTATCAACGAAGTTTCGATTGATTACTTTCCATTGCCGAAGAAAGAGCCTTCTTTCAAAGAGGTGAATGACCCAGACATCTCCGCTGTGCCAGTAGAGAAGACGAAAGTTTTAGTCATTGCCACCCAAAACGATGCTATCTCTCGTGCGCGTTCAGTTATTTCTCAATCCTCTCTCTCGAGTTCTTTTTTTGAAATTGAAATCTTTTCTTCAATCCGTTCGAATTTTGAACACGAACTTTCCCTGGTCTTACTGATTGATTTCGGAGCCTCACGAACTAAGTTGTCGCTTGTAGAGTATGGGATGGTGACGAATTACCACACCATCAATCGCGGCGGAGCCGATATTAGTGAGTCTATCGCCCAATCTCTTGGGGTTTCTTTCATTGAAGCCGAGAAAATGAAAAAAGAATATGGATTATTTGGTAATCCAGCTGCAACAACACTTGCTGATATTATCAAGACTCACACTGATTACATTTTTTCCGAAACAAATAACGCTCTGGTCGCCTATGAAAAGAAGTATAACCGTAATGTTAGTAAAGTTATATTGACTGGCGGAGGAGCGTTACTCAAGGGGTTGAAAGAAGTCGCTACCAATAACTTCCAAGTTGAGGTTGAAATCGGACATCCATTCTCCAAGGTTGAATCTCCCGCGTTCATTGAGAAGGTTTTAGAAGCAATGGGCCCAGAATTCGCTGTTGCTATCGGACTTGCCTTGCGTAAATTACAATAAGTTCTTATAATATATAAGGGATAACAAAATAAATGGAGAAAGATTTTCAAACATCATTCATACCCAAGAAGCCGATGATAGAGGAGCGAGCTACTTCGTCTCGTCCTATTAGCTTTTTTACTGTTTTTTCTATATTTATTTTTGCTTCAGTTTTAATTGGAACTGGTGGATTATATTTTTATAATAGTCTTTTGAATAAAAATTTAAAGGACATGGAATCTAGTCTGAATAGTGCCAAGGACCGTTTCGAACCATCAAAAATTGTGCAACTTCAAGTTTTAGACAAAAGGTTGAAAGCATCAACGGAAATTTTGTCCCACCATATTGCCATCTCTCCGATTTTCCAAGCCCTGCAAGGTTTAACGATGAAGACCATTCGTTTCACTAAGTTTGGCTACTCAATGGGGAATGAAAAAAATGCAAAATTAGTTACCGTGAAAATGAGTGGTTTGGCTGTCGGATACCGCTCAGTGGCCTTACAAGCAGACCTTTTCTCGAAGAACAAGCTTTTTATTGACCCAATTTTTTCTAACCTTTCGCTTGATAATAGTGGCAATGTTATTTTCGATTTAGAATTTTCTGTGGACCCAGACTTCATTGATTATGAAAAGGTAATTAAAACAAATAATGAACAGGTTTCTTTAGATACACAATAAAATGAAATTCCTTCTTCCAATTTTATTAATAGCCATCGCGATTGTCAGTTTCTTCACTTTTACTGATCCTTTTTATAAGCAGGTTACCGAACTAAAGCAAAAAATAGCTTCTTATGATGATGCTTTAAATAATTCTAAAGCTCTTGAAAATGAAAGAGACAAGTTAGCTAAGAAATATAATTCTTTTGACGTAAATAATCTGAACAAGCTCCATAAGTTATTACCAGACAGTGTTGACAATATCCGCCTAATTTTGGAGATTGAGAAACTGGCCACACCTTATGGGATGGTTTTGAAAGACGTAAAATATGATACTGAGAAAGTTGATACAACATCTAAGCCAGCAATTGGTATACAGAATAATCTCAGTGCGCCAGTTGCTCGAAAGGATTACGGTGTATGGAATTTGGGTTTTTCAACGCAAGGAACTTATAGCAATTTTGTCAATTTTGTCAAAGATCTAGAAAAGAATCTTCGCGTCGTCGATATTGTTTCAGTAGAGTTTTCCTCGGCTGCCGGTGTCGGGATTAATCCTGCGTTGTCTTCAATTTATAAGTATGATTTTCAGATTAAAACTTACTGGTTAAAAAATTAATATTATGTTCAAATTAAGAAATATAATCATCCTCATCATTATTGCCGCCATCATCATACTTTCTTATGTGTACTTTGTTGGTAATCAGGAAGAGGAGGGTTCTCTAGTTTCCTCCGATGTTCCCACATTGCCAGTTACTACTAGCACCAACGCAAACATTGCAGATGTAGACTTGAAGGCTGGAGATAACGACGCGTTATCTCAGAGTTTCTTATCTTTACTCCTCGGAGTGAAGAGTATCACGCTAGATGATTCAATTTTTAAAAATGGCTCAGCGTTTTTTACTCTAGTTGACTCTAGTATAACTCTCACTCAAGATGGCACCGAGGGGAGAGTTAACCCATTCGCTCCAATTGGAACCGATATAAATACAATTCCTGCTACGCCTGATACTCAATCAGTAACACCACCTACTGGTGCCACATCGGGCGCGACAACCAGCACTGGTACCACGAACAAGCCAAATTAATATGAGTTTTTTAGAAACATTAGTAAAAAAAGGTTTAATAGACCCAAATCAGTTATTAGATATTAAGAATGTTGCCAAAGAAAAATACAATGGTGACATTGATGAAGCCTTGCTCGAGACGGGAATAGATGAGGCAAAAATTCTTGAAGTCAAAGGAGAGTATTTCAAGATGCCCATTAAGAAGATTAATGTTCAGGAAATGTCTTTCGATGGATTGAAATATATACCCGAAGATGCTGCCACTTATTACCGCTTTGTCCCTTTTGCTTTAACTGATGGAGTGTTGGAAGTTGGAGTGACAGATCCAGGCAATATCGAGGCAATGGATGCCCTGCAATTCATTTCAGTCAAGCTTGGTATTCCTTTCAAGATTTTCTTAATTTCCAAGACTGATTATAAATCAATTCTTGAGGCCTATAAGGGTATAACTACGCAAGTTTCTGAAGCGTTAGATGAACTTGACCAAGATGCCAAGAAAGAGGCAGAAAAAGGTTTCAATGAAGAAGATTTAAATAAAGAAATTAGTAATGCCAAACCTGGCGAAGAAAAAAAGATTGTAGAAGATGCTCCGATTATTAAAATTGTGGCTGTTATTTTGCGTAATGCTATTGAGGGAAGTGCCTCCGATATACACATTGAAAACACTGGAGAGAAGGTAAAAGTGCGTTTTCGTGTTGATGGTTCTCTTTATACTTCGATTGTTCTGCCGATTAATGTTTATAGTGGTATCATTGCTCGTATAAAAATTTTGGGCAAGTTGCGTTTAGATGAAAAGAGAAAACCTCAAGACGGATCTTTCAGTACCAAAATCGATGGACGCAAGGTGGATTTCCGTGTTTCCTCGATGCCAGCTTATTATGGAGAAAAGATTGTTATGCGTATTTTGGACTCTGAGAAGGGAGTCAAACCTCTTGACCAGCTTGGTCTATCAAACAGAAATCTTGAACTTGTTCGCGAAGCCATTAAGAAACCATATGGTTTGATATTGATTACTGGCCCGACTGGTTCTGGAAAGTCTACCACGCTTTATTCGATGATGAATGAGCTCGATAAAGATAAAAGTAACATTGTTTCCCTGGAAGATCCAGTGGAATATCACATGCCTGAAATAAACCAGTCTCAAATGATGCCGGAGATAGGTTACACCTTCGCTTCCGGACTTCGCTCAATCTTAAGACAAGACCCCGACGTAATAATGGTGGGAGAAAT
>JBAZWP010000031.1:0-11228 GCA_041660345.1 Minisyncoccota bacterium | reverse complement strand
CCTTATTGCTCCAGGATGGTTGAAGTTGAATGCTAGTGTCACCACTGGCCGATGTTGGTACCCATTTGGTATCAGTAAGAAATTCGGCAACGGTGTGTCTCAACCAGCAGACACAATTCCTCCAATCCTCTCTGAGATAAAGTCAGAGACAGGTCTCAATGACGCTGTGATAGTCTGGAACACTAATGAAAAGTCAGACTCTATTGTTTTCTTTGGCACTACTGCCGGTCTCAATGTAGAAAATTCGACTACTTCTAAGATTGAAGACAGGGATTTTACCAGAGAACATAGTATGAAGATAACTGGTCTTACATCCAACACAAAGTATTACTTCGTGATTAAGTCAAAAGATAAGAGTGGCAATGCCGCTTTGTCTGCTGAATTTAATTTCACCACCAAGTCTCCAGTAACTCAGGGTGATGTAACTCCACCAATGATTAGAGCAGTGGTAGCCTCTGTTAATAATTCTTCAGTTTCTGTAGGTTGGATTACCAATGAACCTGCAACTTCTAAGATATTATACGGAACTACTTCCCCGCTCGATGTCTCATCTGCCACAACAACTTTTGTAGAGTCTGGCGATTTGAAGATAGATCACCTTGTGACTGTCCCCAATCTTTCAGCTAATACAAAGTATTACCTCGTTATCCAGTCTAAAGATGCAGCGAATAACATTCAGTCTTCGACTGAATTCTCCGCTACAACTGGAATCTAAAGACACTTGAAATAGGTTTAATACAAAACATACCCTCTCCTCTGGGGGTGTTTTGTATTGACAGAAGCAGTGAAATTTATTATTTCAACGATGAGGACAACCAGCCCAGCAACAAGGTCGGCGCATTCCGCTTCTCAACTTCGATAATCCAACTCTAATTCTACGATTCCGTGTTTCTAATTGTTTTGCTGAAGTCACCCAGCAAATCCATTCGTTGCGAGCAAGGGGCGTAACGTCCTCCCATACTGCAAGTGCCTTGGGCTCAGTGATGAGAGCTCTCTGCAAATCTGCGGGAATTTTGTGTGGGAGGTTGGACATGGGGATATTATATCAAAAATTTGTGACCCTACCGGGAATCGCACCCGGATTACCGGCTTGAAAAGCCGATGTCCTAACTGTTAGACGATAGGGCCAATATTCTGTTTACAATCTATCTTTTTAGTTAACTTTTGGCTTTTCGAAAAGCCGATGTCCGCTATATTCTACTTGGTTAGACGATAGGGCCAATAGAAAACATCATACCATTTTTTGAAAAAACTGCAAAAAATGGTAGATTTAAAAGCGGAGACGTGGCAGAGTGGTTTAATGCACCGCTTTCGAAAAGCGACATACCGCAAGGTATCGTGAGTTCAAATCTCACCGTCTCCGCAATTTAATCGTGTTACAATCCCCCCATGTTTTTAAAAATTATTTTATTTTGTTATACTTAAACCATGAAATCATTCCTTCTTCCGCTTATCACATTAGTGGTAGTCGTGCTATATATTTATATAATAAAAAAAAGTCGCAAGGTGCAAGAAAAAAGCGGTTTACCGCTCAAAAATATAATCTTCGATTATATAGGCCCTTCAACCCCTCTTCGTTATGACCAAAAAGGTGCCAAAACTCTTCTTTATATATGGTTAATATTATTTATTTTTGGTTTTTTGGGATTATTAGGAATGAAAATTTGGGAATTTGGATTATGGGGATGGGTGGTTTTAGCTGTGCTAATATTAAGCATATACCTTGCAATCTCATCATTAATAAATTTTGATAAAATAAAGAAAATGCAAGAAGAAGAAATGGATGCCTTGAGAAAAACCTTTAAAGACGAAAAATTAAATAATAAGTGATGTCGTCTAAAATTACTTTATTTAATTGGAAATAAAACTCCAATCCCGTATAATCAAGCTCACAAAAGCCCTCCTTGTTAAATCTCTATTTGGCCAGTCTTGATTAAATTGTCTAGGATGTCTCCGTGACTGGCGTATAGATCTTTCAGCGCCACTATTTCACCAGTAGAACTCTTAACCGAAATATTTCCATCAATTGAAACAAGCTCATACCACGCAGGCTTGGTATCTTCGTTGAATTCTGGCTTCAATTTTTCAGCCTCAGTGAGAGGACGGAACTTCAGCTGGTCCCCTTCTTCCGCTGGAAAATGTTTATGAAAAACAGAAGTGGTTATATAAGAAATCTCATCATTCCTGGGGTCTTTTACTAACTGTCTTCCTTGGTGTGTTTTATCACTTTCGACGAAAGAAATTTTATTCCCATCTTTGTCTACCAACAATGTCTCCTCGTCCAGCTCGGCATTGGCAGTTTCTAGCTCTCCCCCATCTTTATCATTAAATCTTTTTGCTTCGATGCCAGCTTCCCATCCTTGGCCCTGGTTATCAGAAGTATCTGTGTGCCTCCCCCAGCCACACCCCTCGTGATGACCGCATCGGAAGCGGGGTTTTCGCCGAGCCAATACAATTTGCCCTTTTCTTTCCTTAAAACCATAGTTTTCCCGAGAAAACGTAAATCACTTGACTCCACACGACTTCCTGGTTGCATCATAGTTTTATAATTTAAAAAAGTTAATAATAAGGTTATTTTAACATATTTCTCATAATTAAGGTCGCAAAGTGTTATAATTTCTTAATGTTTCAAAACATTATTTTAAACTTTTTTATTGGCCTCCTATTTGGCTTCATTGTTGAATTTGTTTTTCGGTCTTATAAAGCAAAGAAAATAATAATGCCGAAATTTATCAACTATCTTATGTATGGGCTCACGGCTTCATTTCTAGTATTTATTTATTTCCTACAAGCCTCTTTATTTTTAAAATTGATTCTAATTTTTATATTCCCCACTCTCATAGAATTCATTATCGGCTATTCGTATCTTAAAATAAAGGGAAAATATTTGTGGACCTATTTCGAATACTCTCCCAATTTTATGGGTATTATAACTCCCCTATTTTCCCTATTTTGGTTTGTCATCGCCGTCGCTTATTACTATTCAGTTCTGCCCTTAATCATTAACTAAAAACAAAAACATCTTCAATATTTTTCTGCTCTAGGGCTTGAGTTATTTTATAAGCCAAAGCGAGAGAGGGGTTATAGCGATTCTGCTCCAGGGCGATGATGGTCTGCCGAGTCACGCCAGCAAGTTGCGCAAGCTTCTCTTGCGTTATGTCCAACTTATTTCGGTAAAAAGTAATTTTATTTTCCATCCCGTTAGAAGCAGATCGCGATCAACTCGCGCGTCTGATGTATTAAATTATTAATTTTTACTATATTTAATTTCATATTTTGTTTATATTTTAAATTGCGATCGCGGCTTCTAACGGGATCCATCCCTTAATCTTTTTTATCAAGATAAACATTGGAAATTATCTTGGCGATGAGTCCGGCGAAAATAGCAATAAGAATTATTGGGTCCACTTTCACTACTCCTGACACTGCAGAAGATGCAGCTTGATATCCTACCCCGATAGCTAATACAGAAATTATTACCCACAAAGCATTCCGCTCCGCTATCGCCTCATGAATCATATCTCTCTCATCTTTCGGCAAGTGAATTATTATATAAACGAAATCATAAGTAACAATAAGTGCCCAGATAACGATGAGGATTATTCTGGTTTGACTTATTGGAGAAACACCCATAAGTAGGACAATGGGCAATATCATAACGAAAACATAGACCCAACCTTGCCACGTGACCGGGGTGAAGCCCCAACCCGTGTACTTTCTCCTTCGAAACCATTCTGGTTTTCCTATCATAAATTTTTATATATTAACTACTAATGTAATATATTCTATACGTAAGAAATATATTACACAAGCCCAGACTGTGGAAAACTCTCAATTTGATTGAAAATAAAGCTTAAATTTCATATAATTAAGATATATATGCTCGAAATAATTAAAAAAATACAACTCTACTTCGCTAGAATGTATGACAATTCCTTCGATGATTTAAAAGATGTAGATGTTCTTGATGCAAACAAGGCATTTTCTCAAATTCTCAAAAAAAGAAGGGAGAAAATAATGTTAGCCATTTTAGTGGTGGCAATTTGTATTTTTATACTTTTTAAATTTTTTCCAAATACAATAATGAATCCGAGTTTAGTACTTTTTATAACCTCAATTCCATTATTTATTATGATAATGTGGCTAGCTATCCTCTATTCGAAAATCCGCCAAGCATTCTGGAAACAAATAGCTTTAAAATATAACTGGACATACACACCCACGAAAGATATTTCAAGAGAAAAAGCTCTTCTATTTAGTATGGGACATTCAAAAATAACTGAAAATGGAATTACAGGCAATTATATCAACAACCCTTTCTATATATTTGAATATCAATACACTATTGGTAGCGGAAAACATAGTAGAACATACAATTTTACAGTTTTTGAAGTTAAATTTACTGGCACTTTCCCCCACTTATATTTGAATTATAAAAACGACTGGTACTCCAACTCCCCATCGATGTTTTCTTCATTTGTTAAAATTTCTCTCCCGCAAGAATTCGCCGACAAGTTCAAATTATACGTGCCTAAAGAATATGAAATAGAGGCCTTGCAAATCTTTACTCCGGATGTGTTCTCCCTACTGCTTGATTCCGAGTGGGATTACGACATGGAGTTCGTCGATGGTGAGTTAATCATTTACAGCAATACGAGGTTTGGCAATTTCGTGGAGCTTGATAATGAATTAAATAAAATTAAAAAATTTGTTGATATCCTCTCTCCCCTCCTCAATAGATTTCAATTACATAAAATTGGAGACTACTCTTCTTCGTTAAGGTAATACTTAAACGTAAAACGCACCTTCGCGTTTTGTTTGCTTTGGTGCATTCAGATCCTAACTATTTTTTAAAAAAGAACTACCTCTTTTCCGTGGCCTCGCCGAGCATGAATTCACTCGGCGAGGACCTCTGACTATCATCAGCGGTTCGCATTAGCGAACATCGCCTTGCCAAGCTCCATCTGCAGGAGGTCGGGGTTGATGATTCCATCTGCCCCCCTGGAATCCTGCATCGCCGCGGCGATTCGGCAAGCAGCCGGCGTCTGGTGGACAAGCTCAATCGCCCGCTCCTTAGAAATGCCTTGTTCGAGGACGCGACGCTTCGAACGAACTTCTTCGGGGAGTTCAGCTTCGGCCTTTTCGAACGCTGCCTGTGATTCGTAGCTACTCCAGATGACTACACCTTCGTAGCCACCTGCCTGCTTGGTATACACGAACGCCACGTGGTACATAGTCACCTCGTAAAAATGATGTGGAGAGCGGGGTTTCGGATATGCTCGAGGTTAGTCCTTGCTAACCTCGATTCCTCCTTTCTTCAACCGACGTAGGAAGATGGAGATGATGAAAGCGCCGCCGAAGATAAAGACGACGACAGCCACGAAATCGGTGATGATGACGATGCCGGGGTTCATGATGTCACCTCCTCGTCAGCAGGCGGTTCAACAGGACGTGTCACGCGCACCGTCTTCCCCTCGCGGACAAACTTGGCGATCTGCTTCAACTCCCAAGCGAAGCTCGCAACGAACGAAAGCATCATCGCCACAATCACGAGAGCAACCATCTGGTCACCACCCGAGATTGTGAACAACAACCCAACGAACACTTCGATGATTTTGAAAATCCAGTCGAACATTGGCCACCTCCGGAGTGGCTCGAGGAATCGTTGTGCTCTCGAGAACTCAAAGAGCGTACTGTATATAGTATGATACAAAAAGTGAGAAAAGTCAATAGATAGGATGTTTTTTGTTTCTTCTCCGCAAGCTATACTATAGATAATGCATTGGAATAAATATAAAAGTTGGTACATCGCCCTTGGCACTGTTTTATTTTTTATTTTAGCGAAACTGTCAACTCTCTCCTTCCGCTTCGGTGACGAAAATGTTTATTTCTATATGTCGCAAGCGATACTGGATGGCCTCCTCCCCCACCGCGACTTCTTCTTGGCCGATCCACCAGTCTTCGTCTACATCATGGCTTTTTTCAAAATGCTTTTCGGCTCGCATTTGATTTTATTTAAAACTCTGCCGATAATCTTCGACAGCATCTCTGCTGTGCTTATTTTCCTATTATTGAAAGATAAGAATAGGTTGGCATTCCTGGCCCCAGTCTTCTACCTTGCCTCCTTCACCGTTATCTCGACCTCCGACTACGTGACCGGAGCAGAGATAATGATACCTTTCATCCTGCTTGCCCTACTCTTCGACCAGAAGGGTCGCCCACTCTGGTCTGGGGTGATGTGGGCCCTCGCCTGTCTCTGCAAGCTCTACGCGGGCCCCGCGCTACTCGGCTTTTTGTTATATAAAGTTATCAAGAAAGAATGGGGAAATTTAAAGGAAATAATACTGGGTGGGCTACTCACCACTTTCATCATCATGCTCCCCTTCTTTTTACTGGCTCCCCAGCAAACTTTCTATAATTTATTCACGCATCAGTTCAACAGACCAGTCGGCATAAATAAATGGAATATCTTCGCTGTTTTCTTGAAGTTCGAGTGGTTGTTCGTACTCGGCGGGATTATCGCCATTTTCAAAATAAAAAATCGAATCTGGATTCTACCATTTGTGTTCTCTGCCCTGTTTTTCTTACTGTATCGAGACTTGTACTATCTATATCTACACATCTTAATGCCGTTTATTATTATTCTATTCGTGGAACTTTCAGAAAAAATTTATGAAAAGCAAAAAGAATTATTTTACTTTGTCGTAGCCCTTATCGTCATAATTTTCTTTTATAGTGCTTCAGCTTATAACGACACCTACCAGGGAGAAGGAATATTCAGAAATCCGGGTGAAGTGGCAGAAGCATTACGAAATACTCCAGAAGACCTACCCGTCTATGGCTTACAAGAAGTCACCCCACTCGTCGCCCTAATGTCGGGGAAAAAGATATTTCAAAATATTATTGATACCAATACTCAGAACTTCGCCTCCGGTACACACAACAAAATTAAAATTTCAGAAGAAGCGGTGAAAGAAGGCATCTATCTAGTCACTCGTGTCGGCTACTATCCCGCTCAGGGCGTCGTTGATACGGGCTTCGAGAATTATTTCGACAGAGGAACTTTCGATAAATATTGCACACCGTATATGGCCTTCGATCACCCGAGCTTCAATGATCCCCTTAATCAGATAAAGATTTACAAATGTAAGGAAAGTAAATAATCGCCCTAAAAGCAGGACATCCCATCAGATAAAATCCAATGGGAGTTGCGATTCGGCGTTCTCCACGCCGACGATATTGGTTGATTGTGATGTGAACTAAAGAACATCCCTCCTCGCGCCCGCTCCGGCAACTGCAGCCAGAGCGGGAACGAGAACTACGAGAGACGCGGAGCCTAGTGCGGGCGCGTTTCGCGTGCCTTGATGAGCCTGGAGCCGGTAATCTTCCCCGGTTCCGGCTCCTCCACCACCACCGAATCGCACCCAGCGCGCGCCCGGAGGAATTCCACGCCGTGCTCACCGGTGGTCACCAGACCCGAATGGTCTTCACCGACGCGTGGGTGGCCGGTACGCGACTGGGAAGTCCCCTTGCCGGAAAGGAAGTAGACAGTCCCCCCGACGACGAGGATGCCGAGGACGAGCACCAACAACCCCCCGTACCCATCGTCCGTGGCCGTCGGCGTTGATGCCGCCTGTGCCGGCAGCTTCTTCGCGGCGAAGATCGCCGCGCCGAGGGCCAGGATGAGAATCCAGGCCAACGCCGAGGGCCTGGTTCCCGACACCGACCACTCCGCTTCGGGGTGAGCGCCCTTCTCGGCCCGGCACTTGGCACAGCGAGATGCCGTGCCGTCGTGCTGGTTGACGAACACCCGTACGCCCTTCTTGTTGCTTGGCACCTTCAGGTGCAAGGTGTGGACCAGCATCCAGCGTCCAATGAAACTCATAAAAATAACCTCGTGAAAGGGGGATGTCAAATTCCGACCATAGACACGCGCCATGCGTGCCTATCTCGCGAAGGAATTCCATCCGTCTTCAATATTGGTACTGTAATGCATTTTTGTCAAGAGTGACAGGAATCACTTTTTCTTGATGTTCCTGGTCAATGCCTTGAACAATACTTCGAGTTCGAGGGTGGCCACGCCGACGACTTTGTCAGCGCCACCATAATAAATATATAAAGTTTTATCCTGCACAGTCATACCACAAGGAAAGACGACATTGTTCACAATGCCTTCCTTCTCATAATCTTTCTCCGGTTCGAAGATAGGGTCGGTGGTACGAGCGAGGACAAGTGCTGGATCCTTCAAATCGAGCAGCACTGCTCCGACTCGATAAGTGCTGTGACTCTTCGAGACTCCATGATACAGAAGTAGCCAACCATACTTGGTCTTAATCGGTGGCGCGGTGATGCCGACCTTAGCACTGTCCCAGGAGTTGATACGTGGACCGATGATTCTGATACACTTCTGCACCATCTGATGCTTGAAGTCCAGCGTCTTGAAATAGTCAGCACAAATCTCATCTCCCACACGATGCAGGATAAAATAATGCTCATCAATCTTCTCTGGGAAGATACAGGTGTCCTTGTCGTCGAAGCCTGGAGGAGTGATGAGAACTGGTTTCTCCCATTGCCAGTTTTTCTTTAAGAAATCTTTCTCACTGATGGAGGTGATGGCGACGCGAGGTGGCCCGATACCGTCGAAGGCGGTGTAACACATATAAATCATATCGCCGATTTTCGTTAACCTTGGATCTTCGCAACCAGAGTTCCCTCCGGCCACCTTTTTCATCTCGAAGTCTTCTCTTGGACGATATATCGGCTCAGCCAACCTCTCGTCTATTTTTACACCATCTTTACTGCTAGCATAGCCAATGTAAGAAGTGTTGTCGTTCGACAACGTGCGATACAAGATGTGCGTAGTGCTCCCGATGCGCAGGGTCGCTGGGTTGAAGGTGGCGGTAGACTCCCAGAGATTGTTTTTATTCGGTGTGATAATAGGATTACCCACGAAACGTCTGAAATGCCACCTATCACTCGCCTCTCGACGCATCGTCCCCAACAAATCACTCAAGTTCACATGGGCTACACAGATGGATGTATCCGCCGCTCCGTAATATATATAAAGGAAATCTTTTTTTAAAATAGCTCCCGAAGGGAAAACAATATTGGGCACATAACCAGAAAGTTCATAGGGCTCGCGAGGGGCGAAGAGCGGTCCACCCGTGCGTCCAGCAATTTTGAGTGGATTTTCTAAGTCGAGGAGCACTGCTTCAACGCCGAAAATCCTATCTCCGTGTCCTCCGAAATAATTCTGAATATGAGAATACACCAAGAGCCAGCCGTGTTTTGTTTTTATCGGCGTCGCGCCTACTTCGACGTGGTCGGTATCGAACCTCTTCAACTCAATAGTGTGCTGGTCGAGTTCGCTGTACCACTTCTCCCAGAATTTCATGTCCCATAATTCCTCTACCCTGTCACATTGAGCGATAGCAATCTTGGTGGGTGGCATATCGGTATTGACGGAGACGATGACCGTCACTTTGCCATCCACTCGCTCGGGGAAAAGAGTCATCGCCTTCGCATTGAAAGGAGTGATGAGATGTTTATCTTTTATCTTTTTTAAATCTTTCGATATTGCGAGTCCTACCTTGATACCCCCGGCATCAAAAGGAAAATGTGATAGAGCGGTGTAAAAAATATAATAATTCCCTTCGAAGAATGTAATCCGTGGATCTTCGCAACCATATTGCTCCCATTCTTCTTCGGGCACGATGAAAGGCACCCGGTCTTCGAAATGAATCCCGTCCTTACTCTTGCCAATGCCGATACTGGAAATGCGTTCAGGCTTACGCAAGCGGTCCTCGGCAGAGATGGCGCGATAGACACCATAAAAAGTAGCGCCCTTTTTCACCACACTCATATTGAAGGTGGCGAAGGTCTCCCAATAATGATCTTTATCGGGTACGAGGATGGGGTTATGGTGCGAACGTTTTACAACATACATAAATTATATTTTTGCAGATGTTCTGTTTAATTTTATTACTTTATTCTTCTTCAGGTCATCGAGTAAGGTATCGAGCTTTATCGTGGCAACGCCTATCACCTTGTCAGCTCCACCGTAGTAAACAAAAAGATTACCATCTCGAACAATCGCCCCACAAGAATAAACTACACCCCATTTGTATCCGTTGTTCTCATAATCTTTCTCGGGCTCTAGGATGGGATGTGCAGAACGATAAAGGACTTTGGTTGGGTTTTTAAAATCAAGGATTAAAGCGCCCATTTTATATCTGTCTGGATTGCGGTGGTCCATCGCATGATACAAGATAAGCCAACCTAGCTCTGTCTTAATCGGTGTGGGACCAACTCCACGAAACCAGCTGTCCCAATTCCTCTCTTTATCTATCGGCCTCGTGTTATTGCTTCTGATAAAACGTTTACCATCTAACTCATATAAGCTATCAAAATAATCGATTAAGATGTTGGGATAAAAGCTGTGCAAAATTGCAAACTTGCCATTAATTTTCTCCGGAAAAATGACCCAATTTTTATGAATCTCCCCTGGGGGTGAAATCAATACTGGATTTTTCCAATTCCATTTTTTATTTTCAAAATCAGTGAGTGATATTGAAGTGAGAGCAATGCGTAGTGAACCCCAACCATCGAAAGCGGTGTAGAGCATATAAACTCTGTCGCCCAAGAGAGTGAGACGAGGGTCTTCGCAACCGCCATTCCATCCACCACCTGAGACATAATCAATCGATGCTACCGATGTATCTTTCACAAAACTATTGTATCGTTGATAGATAGCATGAAGCGGCCGATCTTCAAAATCGTAACCATTATGACTCCCGGCATAACCCAACACAGAAGAATCATTATCCCCGATGGCTCGATAGACTAGATGAACTTTACCGTTAGTGAAAATGGCTGCTGGATTGAGGGTTGCCTTGGACTCCCAAGAGTATGGTCGAGGTTCGATGATGGGATTATCTGGTGACCTCTTTAAGAGTACTCCTCGCTTCGTGACTTTCTTTACAACTTTCTTGACGGCACGTCGAATGACTTTCTTCTTCAGAATTTTTTTTGTTGTTTTTTTCTTGGCAACAACTTTCTTTATTACTTTTTTCTTTTTAAGCACGGCCATATTTATCTTCTAGTCTAACGATATCTTCTTCGTCAAAGTCACCAAAAGCTACTTCAGCCAATATCATGCCGTCGGGTCCAGCCAACCAACGATGTTTAGCACCAACTGGAGCAACATACTCGTCACCAGGAGCAACACT
>JBAZWP010000030.1:0-11450 GCA_041660345.1 Minisyncoccota bacterium | reverse complement strand
AATTAAAGAATTACATTATTAATAGATGTAAAAAAGAAAATATTCCTATAAATAAAGCTTCAGAAATTGCTGGTTCAATTAAACATTATCTCGTAAGAAAATCAATTTTAGATGTATATCAAAAAACAATAAATGAGGACATAGATAGAGAATTAAAATCATATTTACGTGATATCTTTGAGTTGATACGATCAGGTGATTTTAGTTATTATGACGATGAAGACGATTATTAAAAATAAATAATTGCTACTTTTCTTAAATTATAAGAGGTAAAAAATGAATGCATATCAAGAACTTAAAGAATTATTGGAAACTAAACAGCTAGGTGTATTTAGATTAATAGATACATTTTATGATACTATAGAGGATAAATGTAAAATAATGTCTAGAAATGACATTATACAAAAATTAAAAGCTACAGTAGATGAAGTATCTAATTTAGCTGATAGTATCGATGCTGCTAATGCAGATCCTTCCGTACCTGGAGATGAAAGCTTTAATATTTTAGGTGAATCAGTACGAATAGTTAGTAGTTTAATAAGAGAAAAGGGATTTCACGAAGCATTATTTGCTATTGAAGACCTTATTGAGGTAACAACTAGGGGTGGAAAACAATACGTAAATCAATTGATCAATACATTAGAAACTTTAAGTGATATTACTGCTGAACTTGATACAGAATCTTATTTATAAAAAGGTATAAAAATGACATATAACGAATTAAGATTAAAACTTATTGATACACTTGATCAGAACTTTGCATCAATTAAATCAGGTGAGATAGATGAAAATAGTCTTGTAGATGATGTAATGGATACTTTAGAATTGGAAGATGTACTTGATGTACTACAAAGTAATACATCATTATTAAACGAAGTTAGAACTGTAAAATATTATAGTACTGACGATACATTATTAGGTTTTGCGCTTGATACTATTTACGCTAATTTACGAGACGTTACACGTAAATGGTATACGCATGCATCTAAAAATAGACAAGGAGCGTTCTAAATGGATAAAGATTTAATTTTACAATATATTAAGCACATTAAAAAAAATATAAATAATAAAGATGAGCTTGAAAAAGTATTAGACCTTATCTTTCAAAAAGGTTTTGATAAAGGGTACGATACTGGATATGATGAAGGTTACGATAATGGTGTTAATTCACACTATGATGAATAAGGGAATAATGTATGCCAATAAGAAAATTAACAGAACACTTTACTTACAACGAATTCTTTAATGCGGATTCAGGTGTTGTATCAGAATATGATATTGAAAAAGCAACAAAACTAGCCACTATATTAGAACCTGTTCGAGTTCAGTTTAACTTTCCTGTTAGAATTAACAGTGGGAAGAGATCTGAAGTTCATAATAAAAAGATAGGTGGCGTTCCTACATCTGAACATTGCTACAAAGGTGATTCTGCAGCATGTGACTTTACACTCGGTAAGTCTGAATTAAACCAAGCTGCATTTGAATATTTACATCAGAATCGACGTAATGATTATGGTCAACTAATTATATACAAAAATAGAGATGGTCAGAATATCTTTATTCATATGAGTTTAGCTACAAAGAAAAGAAGTGGTGCAACATTAGTTGCGACATACGAAGAACCTAGAAAGTATTTTGTGTACACACCTAAAAAGTAAGGAAATAATATGTTAGATAAATTTAAAGAACTAATTAAGGGATTCGACTATACATACTTATTTAATGAAGTAAGTGAAGAATTTGATATGACGAAAGGTAACCCAGAAGAATTTTTAAAACAGATATTTATAAATAATGGGTTTTCAGATGATTTTGATTTAGATAACAAATTACTTAATAATACTATAGCTGCAGATAATACATATAATTATGTGTGGTTATTCCCAACAGATATAAATTTTAGAGCATATAAAGAAAACGATAGTATTATTCTTGAAGTAACTATTGGTGGTGTTGATTACTATAAAGAAGTAATAAATACTGCAAATCCACTTTTTGAAGTAGGTGAGTTAATTCATGGTACACTATTTTTATCTATTAGCTTTGTTGATGGTAGTAGTATAAGTTTTGTATCACAGAATGATTCAGATGTAGCATATTTTGATGACCCAGCAGTTAACCAAGATACAATAAAACAGATGAATATTTCAGGTGATATTGATGAAGTTGGTAGCTCAGATGCACAGGATTTCTTAGATACTATTAAGGCAACATATCATATACCAAGTATGGAATTAGACGACGATTTATACGATTTGTTAGATATTTAAAATAATTCGTATTGAGTACCAGTATAACCTAATCTTTCTTCTGCTACTTTACAGTAGTTTTCGGACATATCGATACCGATATATCTTCTACCCATTATTTTACACGCTACACAGGTTGTACCAGATCCACAAAAAGGATCGAGTATTAAATCATCCTTGTTAACTGAAACCCTATCGATTAATTTTTGCATAAATGTTAGTGGTTTAGCACATACATGTTCTTTACTACTCGACTTACTATTATCTTTGATTATATCGGCTCGAGCGCCCATTCCATTTTTTAGGTATGGGTCTTTACCATATACAAGAACAGGTTGCCAACAGCTGAATCCCCATTTACAACGACCAACACCAGCATCAATAATCCAAGCTAAAGTCCAAGTTGGCTGTGGGTATATCGATTGATTTTCATTACCAGGTGTTATTACTATCAAATCAGTTATTCTATGTGCTTCGATAAAAAATGCGTCAACTAAAGACTTTAAATTCTCTTTAGTATCTTCATATATATCATATTCCATACCAACACCGTAAGGTGGGTCTGTTATAATTACATCGATACTTTTATCCGGAAACTGTCTCATTACTTCAATGCAGCTACCATTTATAATTTTATTAATATTCATATTAAAATAGTCTATATTGCCCTTCATGTGAATCCCTAGGTTTAGTTTGAGGTTTGATTAAGTCTATATTAGGTAAGGTATTTTCATACACCATTGTTTTATAAGGTTCCAAATATTCTAAACGCGGCTTATCAAATTTAAGATCCTTTATCTGATAAATTGGGTAAACCCAACACAGCGCTTTCTTTTGATCATACTTAACAAATGTAACATATGCATTTGGGTTATCTAGTACTGGGTCGTGCCTATTATGACCATCACTAGCAAGTTGAAATGTCCACGATGTACCATACTTATTAGCTGAATCAAGCTCTTGAGTTTTAACACCCACACCTGTCCCGCCTATTATTAAATCAGAATTCCACGACCCATAATTATTAAGATTAGGTCCAATAACTTTTATACCCCTAGATATATAAACTATCGCAACTGCAACTTCACCAATTTTACCTATTATATGGTCGGTTTTATTTTTAGTTGTATTACTTTGCTTCGAGTCGCTATAGTTAAAATTATTACCAGCAGCCCAATTTTCAACGCCTTTTATATACTTAGGTGGTATCTCAACCCTTACAATTTCATTTATTATTTTAGTAATATCAGTCATTATCCTACCTTAACACAACTTGGTACTCTTGCTATGTTACAATTTAAATATCTTATATCATTTGTAACATCTGACTCAATAACATTTTCAAGTCCTATTGGTATTGCAAAATTACTATTAGGTGCTTTCTCCTCTATCTCAGCAAGCAGTAATCCACATTCAGGGAATATAAAGTGGTCTATTATTATTTCATGTGTCCTTATATTATTATCTAAGTCAGGCCAGTAATATCTTAACTTATAAACCATTTTATATGCCATTGTATTAATTAATACACCAGCCCATTCTTTACTAACTCGTTCTTCGAGTTCGTTTCTTTCAGATAGCTCACCCTTAACTTCTTTGAAAGTAATATAATTCTTAATATGTTTTAAAGGATGAATACCTTTTGAATCGATACTAAGTATATCTTCTACAGTCCTCAATCTTAGTGATGTGTTTTCCTTTTTAGTATCAAAGTAGTACTGCTTTATAAGTACTATCTTTGTATAAGGAACATCCGGCAAACCCCTTAATAAATACTTTCTTTCTTTTTCAATCTTCATTTAACAAATACCCTTTATTAAAATATTCTTTTAGCAATTTATGTATATCACACTTCATACGTGGAATAGTTGTATTATCGAAAACTTCATGTAAGTATTTGGATATAATATCTTTCAAGTCTTTCTGAAAAGAATACTTAGCACAATTATCTATGAAAAAATCACTTAACCATTTTATATTAATCGTACCGTTGTCGCGTATTAATTCAAACTTAGGTATCTCTTTAACAGGTATTTCTAATATAAACCCACCATTATTACGGTTAATCTTAATATCTCTACTATTACATTTATCAAAATGAATTGTCCAGTGTTGATGTCCTAATTTTAATATTTCAGATACTTTATCATTAAACAATTTACCAAATTCTTCAAGATCCTTATAGCATGATATAGGTGCTTCCCATATTAAAGTAATCTCTTTATTCTTACCATAACGACTTAATCTTATATTTTCATAATCAACATGATATGTTTCTTTGTCAATCTGAAATCTATCGTATTCTTCAAAAAGGGTAATTTGACCTCTCCAACATCGATAAGTAATTTTAGGTACTGCTGATAAATCGTTTAACTCTATTTCTTCTAATTCAAAAAACTTATAAAATTCTTCTATTGTTAAATTCAGCTCTTTAAAAATTTCGTCTCTTGTCTTATCTGATATTGCTAATAATGTTGGGTGATGACCATCAAAATCTCTTTCATATATCGCGTACATATATTTTCCTATAAATTAGCACTTATATTCTTATACCAGTAATTTGATTGTTGATAGTATATTGTTTTATCCCAAGGTACTTTAGTAGGTGTTATATAAAAAATCATTATACTTTTTAATTCCCTACCACTTAAAAAGTGCCATCTTATTTCATTAACTTCAATATCATAAAGTGCTATTGCACAAACATCACTATCTTCCGGTTTATCAATAACTAAATTTAACTCATTAATTTTATAAAAATCTATCATCTATTAAACCTCGTAGTATTTATACAACCATTTTTTATTTTCTTTACTTGCATATGTTTTAAAATTAGGCTCATGCAATATTATAAAATCAGTAAAGTATTCTTTATAAAGATAATAACCTAAGTTATCTGCTTCTTTCTCAAATTTATACATAACCTTTTTAGTTCTTTTTAAGTAATACGAACCATATAACTTCTCTTGAATACCGTGCGCCATCTCATGACAGAATACAATAATAAATTGTTTGAAATTTTGCTTCAAGCTATCAAGCATGAGTATTTTATTTTTAGTGAATCCACCTGATATACCACTATCTTTTGAGTAGTATTTAATTTTAAATCGATATAACCTTGCTATTTTATTACAATAAATTATGAAACTTCTATCTACTTCAGTACTGACTTGAAATGTAAATGGATTAGGAATGATTAATGCTCTTATATACTTTTTACGTATATCATCTTTTAAGTAAAAAAGATGGGTAGCTTCAGTACCATCTGCTAAAAAATACATTACATTAAGCTTTCAAAAAATTCCTTAATTTTTGATTTTGACATTGCACCTATAAGTACACCATGTACCTCACCGTTCTTAAACCCAATAAGTGTAGGAATACCTCTTACACCATACTTAGCGGGTACCTTTTGATTCTCATCCACGTTCATTTTAACCACGCTTAATTGGCTACCGAACTCGTGGGCGAATTCTTCCACTAAAGGCAGCATTGCATTACAAGGAGCGCACCAAGTAGCCCAGAAATCAACTATAACTGGTATATTTGATTCTAAAACGACATCTTTAAAATTTGAATCATTAATATCTATCATTTACCTAATCCTGTAAACTCTTTACATTCTACTATATTACTAAGCACTTCAATTAATTCGGGAATAGCCTGCTTACTTATTGTAAATACAGCTCTATCGGAATTAAGCGATTTAAAGGCTATATAGTCATCATATTCTTCAATAATCGCTGTATCGTCGTTATCTTTTATCAATATTATCTTATCCATGCTTTTTATTATACTTTTTCTTATTTAGCTTATGTTCAAGTTCATTAAGGTAAAGCATACCTTTAGTAAGTTCTATAATTTCAGCATCATTATTTAACTCTTCAAGAATATCACATAGTAGTGATACACATTTAGATAATTTTTCAAGTTCTTTTGCTTTCATTTCTCATGCTCCTTATCAAACAGACCCTGCCTATAAGCCTTATTAACAAGTAACTCTAATAGCCGTATATCTGTTAGCATTATATTATCAGTCCCTAATTGACCTAACTCGGCACTAATAATTTTATCGTTATTTTTAAGTATAATATAGTTACTACCAGACTTCACTGCTTTTTTAAATAGTTTTATTTCTTCTTTAGTTGTCATTTTAGTAAACTTGATAAAAAGTTCTCTGCAGCATCATTAGCTATTAATCTTATTTTAGCCATATTAGGTATTCCTTTTTTACTACATTCATCATAAAATGATACTGCAATATTAGAAACCCATGAATCATAATACGACCCCGGACTCTTATCTTTAAATGCTTTCTTTAGTATTTTTAGTGCCTTAGGTACTTTATTCTTTTTCTTTTTTATATCAACAATTTTAAACCCTAAAGTTTTAGACTCATCTATAACGTCATGTTTGATTAATACACATAATTCACCATTAGGCATAGCGTATGCTCTACCTATTTCAGTAGATTCCTTAGGTAGTTCGTTTATTTCATTTGCTACTTTGAACATCTGATTCCTCTTTATTTTTTTTAAAACCTGATTCTGTGCTATACTCTATAAAAGTATCTATTCCAGTATACACACTTGATATATATTCAATACTATTTTTATTATCAGTGATATCTGTAATATTAGCACATTGCAGGATAATTCTCATTTTTATTCCTTTTAATAAAGGGTAGGGGACCGGTGCCATTGCCTAGGATATACAACTTGTGCCGTCGCACTCACCAAAAAGGATCGGTCCCCATTCATTACTATTTATTTTCGTTTACTTCTTTATTAACAATATCCCAATCCCAGAACTTATTAAGAAGTTCACCAGCTATAATCTTACTATCATAGCTAATTTCATATGATTCAGTATTCTTGCTTATATCAGTTAGGTAAACTAAATAATCAAGCATATTAACATCGTGCATAAAATGAATATACTTATAAGCTGGTTCAGTTTTAATAGGCCACTGTCCTTCTTTATTTTTATCTAAGTATGTATTGATACCTAAATCCTGTGTAATTTCCTCAGGCTGGTAACAACCAAGCTTAACTACTTTCTTATAAATATCTTCAACTTCTTTTATCGAAGGTTTTGTTGATGATAAAGCATTTAAAGCACCATCTAGGTATTCTGTTAATTCTTTATTAACATCTTCCATTTTCTTAAATACTTTATTAATATTACAGTTTGGTTTCTTATTATTTAAGAAAGCAGATACCTTAATATTTTCAATTTTCTTCTTGAAATATACGTATGATTCTTTATTACTTTCCTTCAAGCATGATATAAACCCAGCTTTAGTGTGTCCTGTTTCACTTGATATAAAGACAAACCCAGTATTATAGATAGCTTGATCAACATTTATTAAGCTTTCAGTAATAGCAATTATTTCAACCTGCTGGTGTGATATAACAGCTTTAATACCTGTGTATGTTGAATTTTCTTGTAAGAATTCAAATGCACTCTTAACAAACGCCCTATTATCCATATAGAATTTTTCAGAGTATGCACCAACTACATAATAGTCATCGTTATCCTTATAAATTACAAAAGTAATAACATTACCTTTATACTCATGTAGCTTATGCAGTATCTGAACAATAAGGTCGTTATAAGGTATCTTCTTTAAAATACTTTCAGAAAGTCCTAATATTTTTAAGAATGCCTTCAACCCTATTGGTGACATTAAAGCAGGCTTATCTAACCCCTTAATTCTTAATGTTAATGATGAATCACTCATATTAAAATCAAGATCAGGCGGCGCCGATTCAATCTTTAAATAAGTTGGTAATGCTTCTAGTATTTCATCTTCCGTTGGGAAGCCACTAATTTTAATTTCCCTTTTTAAATCTTCCATCTTTTTTCCCTTTATTTTTTAAACTTAACTCTTCAATCATTTTTTTATATATTTTAATAGTATGTTTTATACACTTTATATTTCGGTATATCATATTATCCCAAGGATTTTTATCATAACATCCTTGACAAAATTTAAGATATTTAATTTCCTTTTTTAAAGCTTTACGAAAATCATCTGCTGTAAGACCCCTTTCTTTTACTATTTTTCTCACGTGACTTATTCGATAACCAAGACCATTTTTACAAAACATCTTATAGTGTTCTTTTAAGCGTTCTTCAGTTAATGGTCCTAATCTAACATAGCCGTCATCTATCCAAAATTTTTTATCTTTAGCACCCATTAAAAAGCTTATCCCTTTTTTGATATACAATTGGTCTGTTTTTATAAATTTGGAGTGCTACATAAGGAAGGTAACCTTTCTCTTGCTCAGTATTATGGTTAACTCTAAATATACCTTCCGGTAAAGAGTCTTTAATATAAGCTAAAATTTCGTCTTTCGTCATTTCTTTATCTACAAAATGTTCCATTAAATTTTACCTTTATTTGTTAGTATTTCAAAAACTTTTTTATCTAATTTTTCCAAATAAACTTCTTTTTGATACTTATCCATTGAATTTTTAATTAGTATATCTATAAGTTCACGTGTTAAAAAAATCTGAGCATTTAACGCTGAGTAAATAGCTGTAGCATCTTTTGCTATTGCATCTATAGCTGCTTTTTCACGTTTTTCTTTCTCTATTCGTGCGGCACACTTATGACAAAAAACAGGTGTGGGTGTTTTATCATCTAAAAGCATACCAATATTACAAGAATCACATGTAAAAACTCTACTACTCATACATACCTTCTAGTTCTTTTATCATGGTTTCGCATATCTTAATATTATTTTTCAATTCTTTTATATGCTCTTTACCTTTAGGTATTCTAATATCATGTGGATTAATAGCTAACGCCTTTTCGGTATTAATCAGATGTCTTTTATTCTTTTTTAACCATTTCTGAAAGAACTCAATCGGAACATTACGTTCTTTTACCTTTTTTCTAACATCTTTTAATAGCATTATTGTATTTTCATATCATATATCATTTTTAATATATCGGTTTCATATTGATTATATAAACCATCTTCTGTTCTATTTAGTACACTTTTCAAATGTTCTATTATTTCAATTCGGGATAAACCCTCTTCTAAATACAAGTGTACTAAAGATTCAACTTGTAATTTAACAAATAACTTTTTTAATTCTTTTAATTCAGATATCATTCTTTTACCATTTTAAATTTAAATTTAAATTCTTTACACTTTAATGGATAGACTAATTGTTCATTAGGATGTTCATATACAGTTTTTTCAACTAAATTAAGTTCAGTACAATACCCTTCCGGTTCGTAGTCACCCATATATAATTTTAAACACGGAATACACTCTTCGCTTAATGTAAAAAACTCACCATACTCAATATCTTTAATTGGAACCCTTTTAAACTTTTTCATTTTAGTAATATAATTTTGGTTGTTTCTGGTAAATCGCTATTGTAACCATTATCTTTAAACTTCTTAAATGCATCCTCGTCTTTATTAGTACTATACACTTTTATATTTTTATCGAGTTCTTTTAAATTGTCAGTATCGCTATAAGGATTAAATAACATATTTGATGTATTCGCAATGACAACTTTTTCATTCTCCATAGCTTTTGATATATATAATTTTAGATACTCTAAAAACTCATGTTCCTTTAAGAAATCCCAGTTACCTTTATACATATCTAAAATATTCTGTTTATCGAATTTATAACCTTTTAATACAAATATATTCTTAGCATAACCTTTGTTACAATCACAAATAGTATCGTTTAGACCATCCACAATTGATTCTGTGCGACATTCGCTACAAATTCGATATATCGCTAAGCTTCCATCATTATTTAGCAGGTTAAGCGACCTAACGAACCTAAAAGGTTTAAAAAAAGCATCATCTAAATCAGGTATTTTAGTTAGTAGTGTACCTAATGTTATATAGTCGGTTATAAAATCATCTTTAAAGAATGTAAAGCTGTAAAAGTTATTCTTTAGAAAAGAACAAGTATTTTTAAGTGTCTGAAATTTAATCTGATCAAATTCCTCAGATGGTACGGATGATTCATTTGCTTTTAGATAAGCATATAAGTACACCGATTCATATAAATCTGATGCAAGATTACGGTAGAATAGTGAGTTATAAATTAAATTCAAGACTTTAAATCAGTTCCTAAAGTATTAACAGCTAATATTTCAATACTTTCTTTACCACAGTCTATATTAATTAAATAAAGATGTCCTAATTTATGTCCATTAGCATCTGTAACTTCAACTTTACCTGGTTTAGAATCATTAATGATAACTGTTAAAGGGTATGCAACACTATCTGTAACATTTCTAGTTTCCACTTTTTATTCCCCTTCTTTTTCAACTATATTCATAGTTTCTATTTCTGTTTTATCACTCTTAAGTGGTACTAGCGATATATCAATATATTGTTTATCAGAATCAATTGTAATCGACTTAATAAAACCTAATTTATTACCATTACAATCATATACATTTGTATTACCTGTAGTACCATCAGTGATTATCGTTATAGGATAACCAATCTTAATTATTTTAGTAACTTTTGCAACTTCATTTTCCATTTTTATCTCCAATACACTTTCTAAGGCTTTCAATCATATTATCTAATCGCTCCATATCAGATGTATAATCTTCTGAACATAACATATCTTCATTTTCAGGATGATTTGATAATATATCCGCAAATTGCATAATTGTGGATTGTGCTGACTGTAATATTTCTAATAAGTCATCACCATAACTAGCACACTCTTTACATTTATCCATATTATCTCCCTTTTATTCTAATGTTTCAATTATTATAAGCCTAGCACTACCAGGTGCAAACGCATAATATAAATTTTTATTACTAATAAAATCACAATCATTTAAAAAGCATATATCCATATAATCACCACATGTATATTGCATAGCCGCATTTAAGACATGAACATCGTAAATAACAATATTAGTGTCTTCAATTAGTTTTTTAAAATATTCTACACAATCATTATTTTTACAATATACATTAATTTTCTTATGCTTATTACCTTCATCGGAATAAAATAATTCAATAGCTTTTAAGATAATGTGGTCCTTACCACATCTTCTAGGTAGGTTATAATACTGAAAAGTAATGTCGTTCTTTAAAATAAGCATAGCGAATTGTTCAATTTTAAATAGATCCATCATAATTTAATCCCTTTTATTTAGTATACAAAAAAATTTTAAAATTAATCCATACTTTCT
>JBAZWP010000029.1:0-11497 GCA_041660345.1 Minisyncoccota bacterium | reverse complement strand
TTAAATATGGGTTTATTAAAGAATGATTGATCCAGTTTGTTTAGAAAAGCTTAAAAAACAAATAGATATATTTGTTAGGAAACAAGTACGATGTAAACGAAAAGGTGACACTGAAGGTCAGATGTTTTACCTAATGCAGATTAATAACTTAATGATGATATATAATCTTTTTAATAAGGAACACTAAATGCTGATTAAACAAATATTAATAATGATTCTTTTTACAACGGCCGCTTACGCTTTTGATTGCACAGAACCAGATGTGTATAAGGCTGTAACTGAAAACGATATATCGTATAATGGCGGTAGTGACTGCTGGCAAATGTGTATTAGGTGTGAGCAAGATTGTAGAAAATATAATAAGGATGGGGACTCATATCGAAGGTGTAAAGAAAACAGCTGTTTTAATATGAATGTAATTTGTTGTAAAGCTGAAGGAAAGAGACCAAACTATAAAATGTGTGGGTGTAATTAATGGAAATACAAATACATAATGCAAAAAAGGTTACTTATGATGGAAGTGACTATTTCTTAGTCTGCCTATGTGATGATTCAGGAAACCTACTTTTTGATAGAGCGAATCGGTGTTATGATGAGGAGGCTACATCAGGATATTCTAAGTATGATGATGCAGTAGATTATGCAAAGGCATTAGCTAAGAGGCGTGTTGTTAAACGAATATATGATAAGGATGAACATAGAGTTTTATGGAGCGCTACAAAAAAATAGCTTGACATTTTAATTTTTTTAGTTTATAATGTGTTTCATAAATTAAGGAGATATCAAGTGATTCATTTTTGTGGTAGTACAATGAAAAGTTATGAGAGGTGCTTTGCATGTGATAATTTTGCACCTCTTAAGGATCAACCACACAACACTATAAAGCGTATAGCTTGTAAAAAGAGATCGATGAAAGCGACTGAGTTTGCTTTTAATGGTCGAATTACAACTTACACACCTATTCCAATACCTAAAAAGTGTGATGATTTCAAACCATATAAATCTTTGGAGTTATTTTAATGTTATTAAATACTAATTTTATAATATCTGAAATTACTGATAAATACCCTAAAATGAATGTTAGTGCTATGACACATGAAGAAGCTATAGAGTACTATATTAAAGTTAATAAGATTACTAATAACATTATATTAAGGGTAACTATAAATGAGCAAAACCCTATTACTAGTTTTTATGATGTTGATAGTGTGAATATTAAAATAGAGTGGATTCACCCATTTAGACTTAAACAAATTTTAAAAAATCTTTAAGGAATAATTATGGTTTATTATATTATTGCGAAATACAATAAAAAACAAACTGAGTTCTTATGGAATGACGGTAAATGGGGTAAGAGACCCAAGCATTGTAAAAAACCATTGGATTGTTCCACCACATGTAAAACATGTAAGTTTGTAACTCGATTTAAATATAAGAAAGATGCAAAGGCTACATTAAAAAGTATTCCAAAAGAAAAGCATTTTCAGTATATGATTTGGAAAGAAGAAGCAACTGAATTCGGTGGTTTTAGAACTTGGTTAGCTGAAAATACATTTAAGGATATTAAATAATGTTTGGCGCAATTAAAAATATTTTTAAAAATAGGTGGGTAGGTTCAAAGCGGTTTATTGATATACATGAATATCTTACTAGACGATGGGATTTTTATGATGGGAAAGTAGCCTACTTTTTTATTCATGAAGATACTATTAATAATAATGATAACTCATTCGATATTTATCTTAAAGAAAGGAAAAGATATGCAAGTGCGCTAGGAGCTTTAAAATATTCAAAGTCATATAAAAAATTTGTGAAAGAGCTTCCTGAAGATATTAAAAAAGAAATTGAAATGAGGTATGAAAATGCATGAAATAAAAGTTAAGTATATTGGGTCTGACCTAAAGACTGGTAAAAAATGCGAAATACATAATTCGGCACTTATTATGGGTGAATACCCAGAAGAAGAAACTGTAAAGCAAATATATGGCTTCTTAAACCACCCAGCTTTCGCTGGTTCACAGATTCGCATAATGGCTGACCATCATGCTGGATCTGGTTCATGCATTGGTTTTACAATGACACAGAACAACTATGTAATACCTAATGTTGTTGGGGTCGATATTGGATGTGGTATGCTTGCTACTAACTTAGGAAAGATATCAGCAAATTTCCAAGAACTAGATAATTTCATAAGAGAAAACATACCACTTGGATTCAGTGTTAGAAGTAAAGAATCAAGAACACTGAAAAATTTCAGGGACGATGTTGATAGATTTATAGAAGTAGCGTCTCGAATCAATATTGATACTAATCGAGTTATTCTTGGATTAGGTTCACTTGGTGGTGGAAATCACTTTGCTGAATTAGACCAAGCACCTAATGGTGATATATGGTTAGTTATTCATACTGGTTCAAGAAACTTCGGTAAGTCAATATGTGACTACCATCAGAATAGAGCTAAGGAACTTATGAATGAAATGTTCATAGGTGACGCTTACAAGAACTTAGAGTTCATGCCTTATGATAAAGGTGGTAGCTCTTATTTAAATGATATGCGTATAGCTCAAAAATACGCTTCTTTAAATAGAACTATTATAACGCATAATATTGTAACATTCCTAAATGTCAATATAAACGATCAAATTGAATCGGTGCATAACTACATAGGCGATGACAAGATAATACGAAAGGGTGCTATATCTGCATATAAGGAACAGGAAGTTATAATACCTCTTAATATGCGTGATGGTTGTATATTTGGTACTGGTAAGGGTTCGGATAAGTGGAATAATTCAGCTCCACATGGTGCTGGTAGAATACTGTCGCGTAAGAAGGCAAAAGAAACTGTTGATATTGAGAAGTATAAAGAAACAATGCAAGGTGTATGGAGCACTTCAATTAATGAGTCAACTCTTGATGAGAGTCCATTTGCTTATAAGGATGGTGAAGAAATCAAGAATGCTTTAAGTGAAACGGTTGATATTGATTTTGTAACTAAACCGATATATGTAATTAAGGATTCAAAAAAGGAGGAAGAAATATGATAGACGTAACGCCCCAAATTAGAATTGAATATACAAAAGACGGCGACTTGTATATATCGCATAGTATGGAAGAGGGATTAGTTCGTATACCAAAGGAAGATATACAAGATGTAATTGCAGCAATTAATGCAAATAAACCACCTGAAAAAATATCGTACCTTTATAAAATGTTAAAACTTGGTAGTGAGGAAATATGATAGACGTAATTAAAAGTATTTCAGAAAGATATACTATAACTTACTATAATCTAACTGTATATGTTGAGAAATTAAGGTATGGTGTGAAAAATAGCAATGTACCATTAATAATCAGCTATATTAAGTGGTTACAAAATGAAAAAAACAATGAAGGTAAGTGGAGTTTAGGTGGGGGTGATCAGAGCTGCCCACTTTGTGTAATATACCGTAATAGGGATGGTTATTGTGGTAA
Organism: Minisyncoccota bacterium; assembly: GCA_041660345.1. Lineage (GTDB taxonomy): Bacteria > Patescibacteriota > Minisyncoccia > Phycocordibacterales > UBA9973 > UBA9973. The sequence continues at coordinate 8,024 of JBAZWP010000029.1, read as the reverse complement.
TTGCCCCCTTTTAATTATTAAAGAAGATATATATAAATACAGCTGTTATAATCCATATCACCCATATCAGAAAATCGTAACGCATAATAATAAAAAAAGTCTTATCAGATATTTTGAAGAATTAATCTTAAAAATAGATATTGATAATGAATTATTAGAAGATATAGAAAAAACCATGATAGAACTATCTAATAAGGATTAAGAATATGGAAGGTCCAACAAGAAGTGAAAGAAGGTCGTTAGAAAAATACTTGAATAAAGAGCGACTCGAGCAAATGACTAAAGATGGTAACTGGTATGCTGTTTTTGAAATAAGAAATGGTAAGTTATACAAACATTACTTACAAAAGAATGACGATGAATTTACATTCGATATATACACTACCAGACGTTGGAATTGGGATAATAGAATACTTAAAGGACCTTTCAGTATTATGCCTCTTCGAGATATTGAAAAGTTAAGAAAATTAGCAAAGGCAGACCCTGAAAGACATTGTTTTAAAGTATTTACAAAACAAGGGGATATATGAAACTTAAAACTAAAATATGGGTATGGACTATTATATGGGCCTTATTAACAATACCAGTATCTATTTTGACATACTGTCTTACTAAATCATATGCATTAGTGTTCTGTGTAGGTTTTGCATGGGGGTTTTGTAGGCACTTTGGTATATACATTATTGAAACTTTAAATAGGGGAAATCAAAATGTTAAATAAAATATTCGATCTATTTTGTAGTCGTTCATTTATATCACTTAAAAGAGAAGATTCTTTAAAAACATACTATATAACTGAAGTATACTACAATAATTATAATAGTATGTTTATTAACCTACAAAAAATAGATAGTGATGAACCAACTTTCTCATTACATATCAATGGAACTGAATCACTTGTTTTAAACTTTACACCTGAAAGTGGTATGATTCTTAAGCTGTTAAATAGTAAAACCGAAATTAAATTTGATAATATCGTAAAATAAAGCTTGACATTTGCTTTTTTATAGTATATAATGTGTTTCATAAAAATTAAGGAGATATATGGAACTTACATTTACAAAAGATTTAGGGATTAAAGCACAGTCCGAAGCACTTCTTGCACTTCTCACAGAGACCTTTGTAAAGATACCTGACAACAAGAAGGGATCGTTATACTCAATCCAGACACGACCTTGGTATAACGGTCGTGAAACTGGATATGCACTGTTGCTTCTTGGTACTAATCGCGTTATAACTTTTGGTGAAAACCGAAATAGCGACACTATCTTTGTTGATGTGTGGTTAACAAAAATGTATCCATTTAACCCACCAACTATAGATAACTATACCGAGGAAGATTATCAGAATCGTAAGTTTTTTGGTGCATATGATTTCAATGCAGCAATCGAACACATTGTTGAATCAATAACCAAAATTTACGAAGAAGCTATAAACGAAAAACCTGAGGAAAAGTAATGAGCGTAAGAAACAGTGTAATGAGCTTTAAAGACAGGTGTTATAAGTATGCTATTAAGCATGGTCTCGAAAAGCTCCCAGACTATGCTGATTTAGAACTTAGGAAATTACAATCTCGTGTAATGAATGACACCAGTGTAACCGATAAAACAAGACGTCAACTTGCTCAAATTTGTAACCAACTGGAAGATTGGATTGACTTAGAAATGATGGATAAGGCAAAAGAAGCTATATTCTTCAATAATGGTGGTTTTAGAATATGAATTATCGATTTGTAAAAATAAAAGAAAATGGGCTTGATTACGGTTGGATGCTTGAAGTAGCCACTTTAGAAGAGCTAATAGACTGGTTTAAAGTACACTGTAATAGTATCGCTAGAGGTATTATTGATTTCATGCGCTCTGAAGATTTCGAGAAGGTGATACATGGCGAAGTTTTACCACCTATTAATCCTAAAAAAATTGCAAACCACCATCATGTTGAAACAGCTTATGGAAGTTTAGCTTATATGTACACTTCATTAGATGGGCTTAATGATGAACCTAAAAAATTTAAATACTTAGATATGGTTGATAGACTTACTAAAAAAGTAACCGACCATAAATTACAATGTCTTTTAGAGGGTTATACATTATATATCAATAAAGTAGGTGGTTGGTTTCCAAAAAAGAAACCACTAAATAATTTAGGTGAAATTATAAGTGAAGAATTAATTTTCCCTGAGTACACCGAAGCTGATATAAAGATAACTCAATGGGAAGGTGGTAAACACTTTTACGCTAAAATTGGAGATATGGATGTAGTCTGGGATGGTAATCAAAAATGGATTACAGAAGATAGAGCAAGGGAAAATGCAATTAAGTTCTTAAATAAAATATATAGGAGGTATTAAAATTGGACTCAAGAGCTAAACTAGCAGGTATGCTGACAATGGCAAGTGCATTCACTAACGAATTGTATTCAAGGCCTAGAAGTGAAAAGACAAGTTCACTTAGTCCTTTGGAGTATAAAAAGAAAAAGAAAGCACGAGCTAAGAATAAGATGGCTAGAAAGTCAAGAAAAATTAACCGTAAAGGGAAATAATATGGAACAAAAAGATGCTAAAAAAGGGACTATTATAAATATTGAAGATGAGCATGCTCGTCAACTAATGGAGTCGTATTGGGAAAATATAAATGCGGCTAATTTAATGATGATGGAAGGCGCTAAGCTAAAACTTCTATATCAGCAACGACTATGGGATCATATTTATAGTTTATACCCATTCCTAAAGGATAATAATGGCGATGGTCTGAAGTATATAAGCACATTACATACAAAAGGAACAGACAGCTATTATATGAAGAAGTCTTTTGCAATCGAAATTAACGATATTACTTGTGATTTCGATGATCCGCCCGATGCAATGCCAGATTTTGATATTAAAAACATTACAAAAGAAGGAGAATAAAATTATGGGACTTTACATTAATCCATCAAATGAATCAAAGGAAGATTTCTTAAAACGAGAAGGTACAACCGCACCACTGGGATTGAAGTGGCAGGATATACCGAGCGACCAAACAGCTGTAGTACTAATTTTTAATCCAATGTTCACAGCTGCCGGCGTATGCTATTGCGAAGGTGAACTTAAGGCGTTTACTCATCCAAGTGATATGCGGCCTCGTATAGTATACTTAGTTCCTACTGCAAAAGTTATCGAAGTTTGCCCGGAGTATACTGAATACGTTGAAAAATAGCTTGACATTTGAGATTTTTTATTGTATAATGCGTTTCATAAAATAAGGAGATACGAAAATGGCTGATATGTCAACTATAGTGGAAGCAATATCGAATTTAACTGATGCTGTCAATAAACAGAATAAGCTTAAAGCACTTGAAATGGCTCAGAAAGCAATTGACAGGCTCATTCTAAACCAGCTAAATAGCAATATCACTGCAATAGCTGAAAATCACGCTAGTTTTATAAAATCAAAAGGTTATGATGTTGTTGTATCAGCAGAAGATATAGACGAGGTACACAAGCTATTTAGCGATGAACTTCATAAATTAACTGCAACTTTATCAATGGTGAATGAATAAAAATGGAAGACTTAAGTAAAATAGGTTTCTATACACTATCAGATAAAAGAGCTAAGGAAACATCTATTGCTTCTAAACTGCAAAGATGTGAACTTATTCTTACAAATAAGTGCAACTTTAAGTGTCCTTACTGTCGAGGTAATGATGCTACTGACTTATCATTAGAAAGCGCTCTTGATATTGTATCACAATGGACTAAGCATGATTTGCAGAATATACGCTTTTCCGGTGGTGAACCTACTTTATGGAGAGATTTAGCTGGTCTAGTTTATGTATGTAAAGAAAGCAAAATAAAGCGTATTGCTATCTCAACTAATGGATCTGCTGATTTTGAATTATACGAGAAATTAGTTGAATTAGGTGCTAACGACTTCTCTATTAGCTTGGATGCTTGCTGTGCATCGACAGGTGATATTATGGCAGGCAGGCGTGGTATTTGGGAAAAAGTAATAGATAATATCAAGCGAATCTCAAAGATAGCTTATACGACTGTTGGGGTGGTCCTAACACCTGAAAATATAGGTGAAATCGATGGTATTATTCGATTTGCTTATAGCTTGGGTGTTGCTGATATTAGAATCATTCCGTCTGCACAATGGAATAGTTCTATCTATCCAACCGTAGCTAGTGAAATATTAGATACCAATCCTATATTAAAGTATAGAGTTGCTAATATTAAGAATGGTCGTCATATTCGAGGTATATCACCTACAGATTCTTGTAAGTGTCCTTTAGTTCTTGATGATATGGCTGTAATGAATGGTAAGCACTATCCTTGCATCATTTACCTAAGAGAAAAGGGTAAGGCTATAGGTAATTTCAGTAATATCAACGATGTACGCATAGATAGGTACACATGGTTTTATGAGCATAATACACACGATGACCCTATCTGTAAAAACAACTGCTTAGATGTTTGTGTAGACTACAATAATAAAGTAAGGGAATTCAAGCATGATAGTGAAATATAATAAAAAAATGATTGCTATGCAGTATGATGGTAAAGATTTTGAGGCTGTTTATAAATTTGTAGGTCGTGATCTAGCTATTTGGAATGATTACGGAGATGGTACTTATGATTTAAAATATTGGAATATAAATAATGGAGAGTACTATATTCGTGCAAATGACTATATTATCAAAGAAGAAGATGCAAAATATGATTTTAGAGTAGTGCATGAGGAAGATTTCAAATTAAATTATGAAATTATAAAAGGAGAAAACTAATGATACAGGGTATTTCAATAATAATTATAAACATAGCTTTATGGGTATTTATATTTGAGTATATCGAATATAAGAAGAAGTCAACAAGGCATATAGTGTGGATGATAGATACTTTAGCAAGGTCATTAGATGCAATTCTAATATACGAAAAGAGTGGTAAAACACAAGATGACTATACTAAATTTACTTATAAAATTGGATTACTAAAACAACTATGCAATGATCATATTGATATTATGAGTGGTAAAACACCTAATGTACCAATTATGGATACAATTAAAGATAACCTACCACCAACATAAGGGAAGATAATGGAAATAGAAGCTAAATATCGATCTAAACTATATACAATAGAAATACAAACTACTCGACATTGGGATTACACTGAAGAAAAATTTCGATTTAGAAGTTTAGTAAACGATTGTATAGGTGCTTGGTGTTCTAAACGAGAATCGGCTATTGAGTATGGTGAACAACACGCTCAACTATTGATAAAATTATACCCACAACTGGAGGATAAATGAGAGTACAATGTTCCAACTGTAAAAACGATAGTGTTGTTATTAAAGCTGAAATAGAAAAGGGTACATTTTTATGTACAAGTTGTTTTAATATATTCAATCTATCAGATGCAAAAGTGCTTAAGGAAAAAAAGAAAACAAAATCATGGCGATTTGGTAGCACTAATGTAAGAAGTCGCACTAAAAAGAATAATGAAAGCGTTATAGGTAAGGACAACCGAGTTATAAAGCTATCAGATTATATAGACAAAGCAAAATGAATATACCTTTAGATAATTTATCAAAATTTAATTTCGACTATTATAAACTTGTTGTATTAGCAAAAGCAACAGGTGCAGATATACACGCACTTAATACAAGGTTAGGTCATATTTCAAATTCTTATGTGTATCTTAAAGAGTATGGGAATATATGTAAAGATAAGGATAAACTAAAAAGAAAATGGGATATGTTTAGAAAAGAAACAAATAAAATTCAAGAAGAATACGGCGTTTTATGGAACGAATACTTTGAAAGGAGATAAATGGAAACTAAATTAATGAAAATATTTGAGATACTAAAAACTTTTTTAAATGACGACGATTTAAAGAAGCTAGACCAAATGAGTAAAGAACTCGAATCACTGAATAAAGAAGATGCAGCTGAAGTATCGTATCGCATTAGTGGTGTATCTATTTTTGCACAGTATACCCAAATTGACTCTTATACTATATTTGACTTCGCACTAGATATGATTGAGAAAAAGAAACGAGGGGAAAATATTTGGGAAATACACCCATTTGATATATATCTCTTCTTAGAAGAATCAGTACACTACTCAACTAATGATGCTAAAATGGGTAAAATAGGACCTGAATTTTTAGGCATTACTATTTTAATAAAGATATACTTTATAAAAGAAAATTACCCTAAAGACTATCAGGTAATTAAAGATTATAAGAAAGATTTAATTACTGAAATAAGTAAAATCGATTGTGAAAACATATTTAAAGCGGGTATCGAAGGCGCTAAAATGATTATAGCTCAGGAATTAAAAACGCAGCTATCAGAATTTGAGCTATCTAAAAAGTTATTTGATAAAAGTGCAATTTATACTGAAGGACCGGGGACTGTAAATTAATATGGATCACTTACTAATAGCTATTAACGCGTATATTTCATTAATAAAAAGGATGGAAGTGTGTGTTGACGATGAAGATATGGATGAAATGCGACAGGAAATACATAACAAAATAACAAATTACTTTAAAGATTTAGATGACACACAAAAATCTAAAATACTATTTATATTACATAACCTACATATTTTAGATTATGATAGTGATAGTGTGTATAATCATATTTTAAAAATAAAGGATAATATAATATGAGCACTGTTAAAGAAAGAATAAAATTACTTAGAAAGCATATTACCGAAATTAATAAAGTTTTTAGTAAAACCAATGATAGGAAGTTTAATTTAAAAATTTCTAGTGTACCTGGTAATCCACCTAAAATTATTATAATCACACCTGGCTATGGTGTGGGTGATTCAAGAGAATTTATTTATCTTGATAATAAGATTCTTGGCGAATTAATATACAACGCGTACTTAGCAGGAAAAGATTCTTTTAGGCATGATCTTAAAGAAATGCTAAACTATTAACTTGACAGATAAAAATAAGTAATGTATAATACACATGGAAGAATGGGTGAGTTTAGGTTTAAACCGACGGTCCCGAAAATCGTTATGCTAAAAGCATCGTGGGTTCAAATCCCACTTCTTCCGCAATTGAATATGGAAAGGATCTGGCTGGATGAAGACCCTGTCTTGAAAACAGGCGACGGGTAACCGTTTGGGAGTTCGAGTCTCTCCCTTTCCGCAAAACTGGATAGTTACACTAATTGGTAAGTGGCGTGTCTGGAAAGCACGTGAGGTAATTACCTTTACATGTTCAAGTCATGTACTATCCGCAAAATTGAATAAATTCCGGAGTAGTTTAACTGGTAAAACAGCACGTTTTGAGCGTGTCAAGTGGAGGTTCAAACCCTCCCCCCGGAACAATATTTCAGAGTAGTTTAACTGGATGAACATCAGGCTCTGACCCTGAAGATTGTAGGTTCGATCCCTACCTCTGAAGCAATGAAAAAACGAGAAAAAAGAAGTATTATATGGCAATCATCTAATACTGATTTCATAGCTTTAGTTAAAAAAAGTAAAACATTTAGTGAAATGTTAAAATACTTTGGTTTAAACTATAAAAATGGGAATAATTTTAGAACACTTAAAGATAGAATTAAAGAATTAGATATAGATATATCACATATTAAATTAGGTTTAGGGAATAATAAAGGTAGAAAATTTAATTATACACATATACCATATAATAAATTATTTACTATAAATAGTAATACATGTAGGCATAGTATTAAAAAAAGAATTTTAAATGATAATTTAATTCCATATAAATGTTCAATATGCGGATTAGATAATACATGGAATAATCAAAAATTAGTTTTAGTACTCGATCATATCAATGGAATTTCCAATGATCATAGATTAGAAAATTTACGGTTTTTATGTCCTAACTGTAATAGTCAACAAAGTACATTTGCAGGACATAATAAACATAAAGTAATTAAAAAAGAATATAAATGTATAAAATGTAATAGTATAATAACTGGTTTAGGATCGCTTTCATTATGTTATAAGTGTGCAAATGAAAATAGATTTCCACCGCTTTTAGAACGTAAAAA
>JBAZWP010000028.1:7758-12499 GCA_041660345.1 Minisyncoccota bacterium | reverse complement strand
AACGAAAGGAAGTCGTCGAATTTCTCTTTCAACTTGTTCCAAAATTTCTTTTTGAATTTTTTTGCCATCAATTAAAATCATTTTTTTATAGACCCAAAAATTCATTCTTCATATCGTCGGGGTGAGCCGGACGTGAGTATCGATGCATGCCCATCAACATTCCAAGCCCCATAAACTCAGTGAGCAGGTGCGAACCACCATAACTCATAAAAGGAAGTGGAATACCCGTAATCGGCAGGAGGCCGATATTCATACCAATATGAATGAGTATATGACTCATGAAGAAAATGGCAATGCCCATACCAAAAAGCATTTCGAAATTAGAGTCTCCACGCGAAGCCATATACAAAATACGCCAAATTACCAAGCCGAAAAGGATGATGACCAGAATCGAGCCCACGAAACCCCATTCCTCAGCGTAAGCGGCGAGCACGAAGTCTGTCTGGTATTCTGGAAGGAATTTAAGTCTGGACTGAGTGCCGAAGCCGAGACCCTTGCCCAAGATCTGCCCCGAACCGACAGCAATGGTGGATTGAAAGGCGTTGTAGCCCGAACCATGAATATCAGCCAATGGGTTAACGAAATTCGCGATGCGTGCCTTTTGGTAATCTGCAAAAACAAAAAACCAAAAAGAAATAAAAATTAAAACTCCGCACAAAAATACAACAAATAAATGTGTTTTAGAAATCCCAGAAACTAGAACCATTCCAAGCCAAATGAAAAATATAATCATCGCGCTACCGAAGTCTGGTTGAAGTAACACCAAGACAAAAGGTAGAAAGGCATAGAATCCAGAAATGAAAATATGTTTGATGTCTCGAATTTCTACGTGACGACGAGAAAAATACTTAGCTAAAATAAGTACCAGAACTAATTTCATCATATCAGCTGGCTGGAAAGAAAAACCACCGAAATCGAACCAACTTTTTGAGCCATGGACTACATTCCCCAAGATAAAAAGGAGTAACAAAATAGCACAAAAAGAAAGAAAAATAAAAACCAAAACGTTAGTGCGTTTCAAGAAACGAAAATCAATAAACGAAAAAATAAAAAAAATGGTGAAAGAGAGCACAATCCAGATTATCTGTTTATCGAAGAAGCTCCCTGCCCCTTCTTCAGGAACAAAAGATCTCATCGTAGCAAGCCCAGCTAGAGCGAGTGGAATGATGAAGAAAACGAGCATCCAGTCTATTCTTTTCAAAACTCGTTCTGCCATTATTTCAAATTAATATCAAAAATATTAAAGATAGGAATTATCTCCTTATTTATCACTTCACCTCTAATCGGTTCTGGCCAAGTGAAAGTCACGTCTTTCTTACCCTCTCCCCCGAGCAAGTCTACAAAGGTCCGGCTGGCGGAAACCGCATTGCCTTTTTTGTCATAGATGATGCCGATAACGTTGATATTGCGTATCGAGAATAAGCTTGAGTTAGATATAGTGGCAGACAGAATCGGAGAAGTGTCGGCTTGCTCTAAATCAATATTGGAAACAAAGATTTTTAACTGATCTATTTTATCTTGTGGAACTGAGACCCAGACAGGTGTTTCAGTAAATTCAAAAGTAGTATAGACGGGTACTGAATTTCCCAAATCTATCGCTGGTTCAAAAACGGCAAATTTCATCCCTGGTGGTATAGTAGTTGAACCTTCTCTTTTCCCTATATAGACATTATTCGCGTCAGCAAAACGAAACCTGTATTTTATTTTATAAACAGCGGTATTTTTATTATGATTTTCTAAATAAGTGAGAGCATTGTATCGTCCGGGTACAACCTGGAAGGTCTGAGACCAGAGAACGGATATTTGATCTACCTGCAAGAGGCAAGCACGAGCACAGGACCCACCGCAGTCTACTCCGGTTTCTGTGCCATTTTCAATACCATCCGCACAAGTCGGAGCTTTGTTGAGAGATGGATAAAGTGCCACAAAAACTAACAGAGAGATAAAGACAATTAAAACTACGATATAAAAAATTTGTCTTTTCAGGGCCCAGGTCATACCTCCAGTATATCAAAATTATTTGATGGCATCTAGCTCGATATAGAACTGGGAGCCCTTGCCTGGGCCCTCGGACTCGGCCCAAACTCGGCCCTTGTGTTCGTTGACGACTAACTTCACCGTATAAAGACCATAGCCGGTACTATCGACATTCACCTTTACCGAATCCTTGCCTCGGCCACCTTCAGTAAATAAAACTTTTTTATCTTCGGAGGTTAAACCCACTCCAGTATCCTTAACAGAAAACAAGATTTTGTCACCCTTGTTCTCAAGTCCGACCCTTACCTCCCCTTCTTTGGTATATTTGATGGAATTTTCAATCAAGTTATTACAAACTTCTTTCAGCCAGAAGACGTCTCCATTAATTTCATACTTGCCATCTGTAATATTATTTATAATTTTCAAACCTTTTTTTTCTGCAGACCCCTTCTTGTCCTCAATAGACTTCAGGACAACATCCTTGAAATCAATTTTTTGCATATTGTATTTAATCAATCCTTTTTCAAGGTTAGCAGCGTTCAGAACCAAGTCAACTGTCTCAATGCCCATGTTGTCAGAATCTAATCCCTGCTCAGCGTATTTCCTAACTTCAGGATTTATCTCGCCGAAGGTGCCGTCAAGAATGCAGGCGAAAATATATTTGGTGCGGGTGAAAGAACCTTTAACCTTGTGGGTAACCAAGTGAACCAGAGACTCTCTCTGTTGTATAGAATAAGCCAAGTCAATGTTTAGTTGATATAACTTCTCTCTTTGTTCCACCTCACGAATAACACTGCGAACAAGAAATATACCGGTGACCAAGAATGCGCAGAACAAAATTGAATTGAAAGTGAATTGCAGAGTCGTCTGAGAGAGAGTTATTTGAACAAGAGTAATGGATAGAATGACGAAGATTAGGATTTCAGTGGCTATCGTTTTAACATTTAATAATTTATATCTAAGTATTGAGAATGCTGTACCCAAGATAGAGGGCAACATAAAGAGTGGTGCATACAATATGAATCGGGTATCACCTCGTGTGTTTACTAGGATAAAATTGGTGATGATAAGAAAGGTATAACTGATAACAAAACCCATCAACATGAAACGCCAGCTGGTCTTTTCTTTGGGTTCAGCTTTTGTATATTTCCTAATAATTTGGGCGATACTTGCCAGCAACATGACCACGATAAAAATACCGAACAGTGGCATCAACGCTCCAGGCAGTGGAATGGAACCATTTTCAGCAAAATGCAAACCAGAAAAAACAAACGGTGTCACCGTAAGCACCATCATACCCACACTCACTAGACTTATTCCATAAAGTTCTATTTTAGAAATACTCAATTGTATCTGTGGGAAATTTCGAACGAAAAAATAAAAAAGCACGACGTGTGGAACCGCAAAGAAAATGACTAATCTGGCCCACACTATTTCTGGCAAAAATATGGGCTCCAGAGAAAAATAGTTAACGAATGACCAGGCCACTGTTGCTAAACTAATGAAGGCGAACAATTTATTGGTGGCGCTTTTTTTATCATGGTAAGTCGTTATGACTCCAATATAGAGTATGGCAAAACTGACAACTAGTGTAAAAATAAATCCGATATCCATAATTATTTGCGAGTCCTTTTAACCCACTTATGCTTAGCCTTCTTTATAATAAATTGCTCGTGCCCGTATTCTATTAATCTTACTACAGGAAGAGCTTTTTCGTGAATTGAATTAAATAATTTTCTGTATTCCGAATTTAGTTCAAGCAAGTGTCTAAAAATAGCATCAGAAATAATTTCCTTAATTTTGATTGTAGGTGTGATGTGAGGCTTGAGTTCAACGTCGATATAAAATACCTGCTCTCTGAAATTCTTGGATTGTTCGGTTCGTGCAATGTACTTGCCGGTAACCAGTGAAAGAACGGTGTCATCTTCGAGTCCTGCTTTAAGGTTTTCGGGATAGATATTTAGGGCATAGAAGGTAACTGAAACATCGTTTCTACCCTTTAATACAATAAGTGGATTCTTCCATTTCTTCAAGTCTCCTGGTAATTTTTTATATAAATCATGTTTTTTTAACAGAGATACAACATACTCCTCCGACAGGAGTAGCCCATGATCTTTTATATTGTAACGAATAAGTGGTATACCTGTTTGAGTGGTAAAGATAAGCTGTCCGTTCACCAGTTCGAAGAAAGTTTGGTCGGGATAATAAGAAACTACTGTGGGCATGAAAGTTATTTCTCCGAATAAATCTTTTTTAAATGCTTTATTTGCAAGTGCCAACTTGCGAAGAGTAATAGTAAGAGGATTCTCGTGACCGATTGAGCCGGCATCGGCTGTACCGTAGATAGAAATAGCGCGATTAACTTCTTGTGGAGCTCCAGCAACCTTTAAAAGCATCGAACGCCATTTTTCGGAAAAATTTTCTCCTGCTAAAATAAAGTGCAAATCCAATTTGCTCAAGTCAACACCAGTCTCTTTGGCCAAAAGTACAACATCCATCACAAAGGGCGGATAACCTATCAAAATTACCGACTCAAACAATGGAGCAAAGTCTCGAAGAGTTGCCACGGCATCATCCTTGTCGATGCCCGGAGTGATAGTGGTGATCTTAAGTTGTTTATTTTTTCTCGCAATGTTTCGTAAGGAAGAGAGAGTGAACGTGCCCGCAATCCAATTCCCCATAGAAAAACAAACAATAGCCAGAGTCCTCTTTTTTTGTAATTTAAAGACATCTTCAATGATTGTTTGGTGCATTCGTCCACCCC
>JBAZWP010000028.1:0-7748 GCA_041660345.1 Minisyncoccota bacterium | reverse complement strand
GGGCCAATAATATGGGCGACCAGAAGATCCAGAGCTCGAAGAAACCATTGGGGGGAATTCTCTCCCAGGGACAAGATCGAAGGGTGGAAAGGCTCTCAGGTAATTATCTTTATCTGTAATGGGTATGCCATCAAGATCTTTATTTTTAATGATTTTTTTAGGGTCGACTTTATATTCTTGCAGGAACTTCTTATACGCGGGTACATTTTTAGATGCCTGGAGAAAAACTTTTAATGCCCGGTCGCGAGCAACGGAATTATTATTTTTTGTAAATTTTTTCATGAACTATTTTTTTAGCAATATCGATTGTGGAGATGCCTGTTTTTTCTGATTCTTGGATTAAATGCCTGGTGATATTACCTATGTTTTTAATACCACGACGAACACGCTTAGTATTGTACCCTCCTCGTCTAAGTTCATCAACAATCTGTATCAAGCCTCCGGCATTTACAACATAGTCCGGCACATACCAAATGCCTCTCTTGGTTAGTTTGGATATATCTCTCTCATCCACAAATTGATTGTTGGCACCGCCAACGATAATTCGACAGTTGAGTTCTCGAATAGTCCTTGGGGTAAGCTCCCCGCCCATCGCACAAGGAGAGTATACATCCACCTTCACTTTATGGATATTTTTATAATCTACAACTTTTATCTTAGGGAAGAGCTTTTTTATTTTTTTAATGTTCTCGGCATCTTTCTCTCCGGCAATTATCTTAACATTGTGTTTATAGAGTAAACGTATCAACTCGGCACCTATCTTACCTGTACCCTTGATGGCGATGGTCATATCCTGTATTTTTTTATGAGGAAAAAGGGTGCGGAAAGCAGATACAACGCCTTCATAGACACCTCGAGCGGCCATCAAGGACGTCGTCGTGCGTCCACCCGTCCCCTTCAATATGAAGGGCGTAATCGAAGACATATATTTAGTATCATCGTCCGAAATGCCAACATCGGTTCCAGTGGTAAATTTACCCTTAAAAGAATCTATGACTTTAGCATATGACTTCAGAAATTCTTTTGTTTTTTGTGCTGGTATCCCGATAATAACTGCTTTACCTCCTCCGAAAGGAACGCCAGAGATAACGCCCTTGTAAGTCATGGCTTTCGAAAGGCGTAAAACATCTGAAAGTGCATCGCTTGTCTTTTTATAGTCATAGAGGCGAGTGCCACCAGTCGCTGGGCCACCAACAGTATTGTGCCAAGCGACATATCCACGAAGGCCCACCTTTTTGTCTTCAAAATAAAATACCTTTTCGTGGCCAGAATATTGTTTATTGTTTTTTGGTTTTATTTCTTTAATCATTTTCCTAAATGGCTACCAGAAAGTAGAACGACATACCTACCCGATACGAGTGGTTCTCGAAGTAATATTTTTTTTGTAAAGTGGGCTATCGTAGCTCCTCTCAGGAAAGAAGATTCAGCCAATTGTGGGATACCAGCCAAGGTTTTGCCTACTTCACCAAAAGAAGAAACCAATCTGGAGTCTAAATATTCTACCCCCATGAAGTCCCTCGCCAAATCTATCCTTTCTTGGTAGGTCCCCTCTCCTGCTTTAACCTTTGAAATTCCTTCTAGCACAATATCATCAAGGTAGCCGGCGAGCAATGGTAACTCTGGCTCTAGGTCGTAACGTTCGATGTCGACAATAACGTTTTCGCCATTGCCAGTTACCATAACCACTGGAATCTTTAACTTCCTTGCTTGTTCGCGCATAGACACTTTCAACTTCAAATTGTCTGTTTCTTCGACAAGAATATCTATCTTGGGATTATTTAAAAAAGATTCCATATTGTCATTCGTAATACCGTCACCGTATACTTCAATCTTTGCGTATGGATTTATTTCGTATATTTGCCTAGCGGAAATGTATGCTTTATTGACACCCAGGTCTGGGAGCCCAGCACGAAATCTGTTCAAGTTTGAAACAGAGAGAGGATCAAAGTCAGCTAATTTTATATTATTCGATATGCCTTCAAGCGCGATACAAATGGCACCAGGATTACCGACATTCAACCCCGCGATGGCGATACAGGACTTGGCTAGCATTGTTTGTTCATCTTGTGTTATTAAATTTTTATTTCTAGATAGTCGGAGCTCTGAGTACTCTCCTTCTGGAAGAATACGCACTGCCGTATTTCTCCAAGGGAAATATACCCAAACCCCTTCGTTCTCCTCGGTGGGAATATTTTGTCCAGAACCTAGAGCATCGTGGGAGATCAAAGACGGATCTCTGACAAGCATTAATTCATGTTTTTGCTCGCCCAAAGTGTTTATATATGTTACATCCTTGTGAGTGTCCTTGAACGTCTGGAATAGAGAATATTCATCCTGATTGTTCATGTTATATACCTCCGGTTTATAAACTGTCTTTTGAATATCCATATGTTTATGAAAATATTATATCATCTTATCTTCCACCTTGTGCCTAGGCGTTACCCTGTGCTTGCCGGGGATGTGCCCCACGGTAAAAATAAATTGGGGGCGATTTTTTAAATTTATAATCTTTTGAATTTCTTTATACCTATCATTGATTTCGATTGATCCGACATATATCGATGTCTGATATCCCAGAGATTGAAGATAGAGCATCATTCTTTCGGCCAATCTACCAACCTCTATCCAAGAATTAGCTCCGTCCTTGCCAGAAATTACTATTAGAAGTGGAGCCGAACTAATGCTTTTTTTATTCAACCTAGCCAGAAGAGGGCCGATATTAAAATATCGAATGAGGAAAGGAATAATGAGCGATATGATTAAAGGCATTTTCAGCGAATAGCCCGGAAGACCTTCTTTCTTGGTCGAAAGATTGCTGTTCATCCAATGAGACATCTCTTTGCGGAAACCAATTTCGTTATAAGCATCCACAATCGCGACAGCGGTGACATCGGCCACCTTCTGAATGTCTTCTCTATTATTTAAAAAATTAATAAAGATATCTTCCTTGGTGTTTAAGAAACTTATCTTACTGAATAAATCCACCGGGAATTCTTCCTGGGTGAAAACCCCCCTGGCATTGACTCGAAGAGGGATGGTCTGGAACAATGCCCGCGATAATTCGTCTGGCATAGTGTTAGATTCGATAAGTTTAATTTCCGCAAGTTTGTTACTGTCCTCGAAGGGCCCATAAGAAACGGAGCTTATCAGGTTTTCGAAAAGAGAAGCAATGCAAAGATTTTCAATCATACAGCCGATACTGATGTGTAGGTCACGAGTTTCTTTGTCTGCAAAAGGAAGTATGTATTTAGGGTTTAAAAAAACTTCCAACTTATCGTCTGTTACCCTAAAGAGCCAAGGCTGGCTGTTGTGGGTCGAGGGCGCTCGGATAGCGGACTGTAATATTCTTTTAACACGGACAATGTCCATATAAAGATTATAACAAAAATTTGTTTTTTTTGCTTTTCTACCTTGGAAACAAAATAGATTTAGACTTTTATAATATTTGTGAAAAACCACAAATACGTGTATATTTAAGAATAATATGGATAAGAAAGTTGCAACATCTTCATCGGTCGTAGAACAAGCAAAAAGGGCGAAAGATGCGTCCAGAATTTTGCGGCAGGCCTCTACAAAACAGAAGAATGACTTCTTAGATATTTTGGCGAAACTCCTCGAGGAAAACACGGATAACATCTTGAAAGAAAACGAAAAGGACGTGTCTTCGGCAAGAGATATTACCGTGGCGATGAAAAATCGCTTAACTTTAAATAAGGCAATTATATCTAGCATTATCAAGGGTGTACAAGAGATAGCCAAGGCAGAAGAACCCGTCGGCAAGGTAGTCAAGGAATACAAAAATGCTAGCGGTCTCGACGTCCTACGTGTCAGAGTGCCTATCGGAGTAATTGCCATCATTTTCGAATCTCGACCCAACGTTATCATCGATGTAGCAGCCCTATGTGTTAAAAGTGGCAACACCGTCATCGTGCGTGGTGGTAAGGAAGCTTTGAACTCTAATAATATTTTTATGGAATACATTAAGGAAGCACTGGAGAAAAGCGGCCTACCGGTTTATGCTGTGCAACAGCTAGAAGACAAACGCCATGAAGCTATCGGTGAACTCGTTCAACTAGAAGATTATCTAGACTTGGTCATTCCACGCGGACGAGAAGAATTAATCAAGATGGTTTCTGAGAAGTCACGCGTTGCGGTCATCAAACACGTGCGTGGACTTTGTCACCTTTATGTTGATAGCGAAGCAGATGTGATGAAAGCAATTAGTATCGCCATTAATGCCAAAACTTCCAATCCTTCAACCTGTAATTCGATTGAGACATTATTAGTACACAAAGATATTGTAGACAAAGTACTGCCACAATTATTAAAAGAACTTTTTGAGAAAAAAGTTGAGGTTCGAGGTGACGAAGCTGTATGCAAATACGATACACGTTGTATCCCCGCCCAAGAAGCAGACTGGTCTACAGAATATTTGGATTTAATTTTATCTATCAGGGTTGTGGACTCTTATGATGAAGCTATCGCACACATCAATAAATACAGCTCCGGTCTCACTGACTCTATCGTGACCGAAAATAAAAACTGCGCCAACGATTTCTTAAAGTCTATCGATAGTGCCACCGTCTTGGTCAATGCTTCGAACCGCCTCACCGATGGTAGTGTCTTCGGCTTGGGCGCAGAGATTGGCATCAGCACTTCACGCATTCATATGCGTGGACCAATGGGCTTAGAAGATTTAACCGTGACCAGATACAATGTAATCGGCGATGGACACGTCCGATAAAAAATTATGAAAAACGATATTACGATAGTCAAAGTAGGCTCCAATACCATTATCGACGAAAATGGAAATATTCGATTGGAAATTGTTCGTGATATTGTCACAAGCCTGCAAGATGTTATAAAAAATGGCGGCCGAGTGGTGTTAGTAACTTCTGGTGCAGTCAGGCTCGGCAGAGTAGCACTTGGCAAGGATACTCCGGCGACCGTCGCGGCAAGTGTCGGACAGACACATCTCTTCGCTGCTTATTATCAAGAAGCTGAAAAAATAAATTTGAAATTGGCTGAATTTTTACTAACTAGGCCCTACATCGTTACTCGTGAGTATTTTTTAAAACTACAAGAAACCTTCAACTCTCTTCTAGACCAAGGAATACTGCCAATCGTGAATGAGAATGATGCTCTTGTGGTACATACTGACTGGAGTTTAGGTGACAATGATTCCCTATCAGCTATTTTAGCTATATCTCTGAAGGCTAAGAGACTTATAATATTAAGTCACATTGATGGATTATTCGACTCTGACCCAAGTAAGGATAGTAATGCGAAATTGATAAAAACAGTCCAAGACGTGAATAATGAACTTATGAAGCACTGTTCACCCGACATTTCCGCTGGGGGGCGGGGCGGTATGCTTTCGAAGCTCAAAGCAGCACGTCTGGTCACCGCTGTCGGTATCAAAACACAAATTATAAGCGGGCTCACCGCTGGAAACTTAACTAAGGCTTTAAATAATGAAGAAATAGGCACCACTTTCCTCCCAAGAAAATCAAATGAGAGTATCAGCAACCGTGAACGATGGTTGTTAGCGGCCAAAAACTCCGCCGGTAGTATCGAGATAGATGCTGGCGCGGTCGCTGCTCTTAAGAATGGTAAGAGTTTACTAGCTGTTGGGGTGAAAAATGTGAATGGTCAATTCAATAAAAAAGAGATTGTGGAGATAGTAGATGCAGAGCATCAGGGTATCGCTTTCGGCATTGTTGATTATTCCAGTTCCGAAATTGAAGAAATGCTCAGTACCAAAAACCTTAAAGATATCCAACTAATGCACACAGATAACTTAATGATTATTTAAATATTTTATGAAAACAAATTATAAAAAAATTGCAGTGGTGGGGGGTGGGGTTATGGGAACTGTCTTTATTCGCGCGTTGATTAAAACAAATTCTATCGGACACATTCTAGTCTGCGAGAAAAATAAATCTAATTACGCGAAGTTAAAAAAAATTAGTTCTAGGGTTCGAACAACTGACGACTCAAGAGCTTGTGGAGATGCAGACATTGTCTTCCTAGCTGTAAAGCCACAAGATTTCAATAATTTAGAGTTAACGATCAACAAACAAACTTTAGTTTGTTCGATTATGGCCGGTGTGTCTATTTCTAAAATACAAAAGAAATTACATATCAAAAAAGTCGTGCGCCTAATGCCGAACATCGCTTCCAGAGTGAACGCAGGATTCACTACTTGGACTACTGCAACTGGAGTGAACACAGAAGAGAGGAAGTGGATTAAAAATTTACTAACCGAAATGGGAGACGAACTTTATGTTAAAAATGAGCAAACGATAAATAAGGCAACCGCCATCACCGGTAGCGGTCCAGCATATCTATTCAATGTTCTTTCTGTTTTTGTAAATTCCGCTCAAGAACTTGGCTTCAAAAAAGAAGAGGCACATAGAATGGTATTGCAAACATTACGAGGAGTTAACGCTTTGTCCAACAAAGACACGAACTTCAAAGAATTAATCAGTCAAATCGCCTCCAAGGGTGGGACAACAGAAGCAGCCCTCAAGATATTCAATGCCTCAAAATTAGATAAAATATGGGCTAAAGCCGTTTTAAATGCTTACAAAAGAGCAGAACAACTTTCAAAATAAAACATTTGCTTCTACAAGAAGTTAGTTATAAGATAAGAATATGCAAGAAAATAAAAACCTAACTGTTTTTGGAGTTATTTTAGGAGCATCGATTATCATAAGCTTTGCTATTGCTTCCTATACCTTTTATTCCCTTCGTTCAGCCGACTACATCACCACTACTGGGAGTGCCAAGATGGCTGTAACCTCTGATACCGTCAAGTGGACCTCGACCATCAGCCGAATAGTGAAGCTCTCAACTGTCAAAGATGGTTATGCCAAGATGGACACTGACTTGAAAGAAGTGAAGGCTTTCTTCGTGGCGAATGGCTTCGTTGAAAAAGATTTGGAAATTTCTCCTATCTTTATGAATGAAATATATGAGAACAACAACACGGGAGCAAATAAAAATTATAATCTCATTCAAAATATTGAAATTCAGTCAACCGATGTAAATAAAGTGGATGCACTATCGAAGAACATTGGCGAATTGATCAATAAAGGAATAATTTTCAACAGCATGATGCCAGAATACTACTATTCCAAACTCCCAGAAGCTCGTGTCGCACTCTTGGAGAATGCAGTGACAGACGCCAAGGCTCGCGCAGAGAAACTTGCAGAAGCGGGTAATAAAAAAATTGGCGATTTGAAATCAGCTTCAAGCGGTGTAGTACAAGTCCTCTCCCCTGGTTCAGCCGCTATCTCCGACTACGGCACTTACGACACTTCGAAAATTGAAAAGGAAATTATGGTCACTGTCAAAGCTAGCTTCCTCATTAAATAAAAAAAGCAACAACAAAAACCATCCCTTCGGGATGGTTTTTGTTTAGTTTAAATACTTTGTTTTGGCGGCTAGCTACTTTCGCCCGAGGACTATCATCGCCACTACTAGGCTTAACTTCTCTGTTCGGAATGGGAAGAGGTGTGACCCTAGCGTTAAACCACCAAAACAAAACATTTAAATTTGTTTTATTTTGTGAATTATTACGCCTCTTAAATCGGCGTTTGTGATTTCCA
This sequence comes from Minisyncoccota bacterium, assembly GCA_041660345.1. Lineage (GTDB taxonomy): Bacteria > Patescibacteriota > Minisyncoccia > Phycocordibacterales > UBA9973 > UBA9973. The sequence goes on along the minus strand of JBAZWP010000028.1, from coordinate 135 downwards.
AATTTCTTAACAGGAATCGAAACATTAGTACTTCTCAGCTTAATGCATTACTGCACTTACACTTAAAGCCTATCAACGTGATCATCTCTCACGGTTCTTATAACGATTCCTAATCTTGAAGCTGGCTTCCCTCTT
>JBAZWP010000027.1:0-13076 GCA_041660345.1 Minisyncoccota bacterium | reverse complement strand
CCAAGGGAGTAAATGTGACAGCAGCTAAAGCCCTAGTAGTAACAGCTGAGGCTAAGATGGCCACAATAAAAACGAAAGTGACTGAAGCTAACGCATTATTTACCGTCTCGACTAACGAACTTACCGCCGAAGCAAGGACTAAGTTAAGAACATTAACGCAAGAAATTCAAACCTTGATTAAAGATACGCACAAAGCGTTGAACGAGGCCGTCAAATCACTAAAAGATGGAGTTAAAGCCAAGATTGAAGCAGATAGGGCCGCAGCGGCAAATTCTCCTACAACACCTACTCCAACAACAGAAACAACAAATTAATTATTAACTAATATAATAAATATATGGAACCTGACAAAAAATCAAATGGAACAATCGTAGGAATAATAGTGATTATTGCTATTCTGATAATTGGTGGTGTCTATACTTGGCAATCCAAAGTGAAAAGTGCCTTAAAAGAAAAAGAAATCCAAGAAAATACAATCCAAAATGACGCAAGTGTCTTAGATAGCCTAGAGCAAGATCTACAAAACACTGATACAAATCTAAATGTAGATGTAAACACTATCCAATAAGCTAGAAAGGAATAACCCCTTCGGGGGTTTTTCTTTTTGACAAAAGTGCTCAATATCTATAAGATAATGGAACAATGAAAACAAAAATAAATAAATTACCTAATAGTGAAGTAGAAATCGAAGGAGAATTGGAATCTTCGGTCTTTGAAAGTTATTTCGCCAAAGCCCTTAAAATACTCGGAGAAAAAGTAGAAATCGATGGTTTTCGCAAGGGTAGGGCGCCTGAGAACGTTCTGATCTCCAAGGTTGGCGAAATGCATGTCCTGGAAGAAATGGCGGAGCTCGCCTTGGCGGAACACTATCCTAAAATTCTAGAAGAAGAAAAGATTGATGCCATTGGCCGTCCAGAAATTTTTATTACTAAAATAGCTCGCAATAATCCACTGGGCTTCAAGATTAAAACCGCGGTTATTCCAGAAATACAAATAGCGGACTATAAAAAAATCGCCAAAGATACGATTTCAAAAATAAAACCAGAAGAAAAGAACATAGAAGTTACTGAAGAAGAGATAGAGCAAACGATTATGGATATCAGGAAGTCCCGCGCTCCCAAGAAGCATGTGGCCGAACCTGTCGAACCTCATGAACACAAAGAAGGCGAAGAACATAAGCATGAAGAAATAAAGGAAGAATTGCCTGAATGGAATGACGAATTCGTTCAATCAATGGGACCTTTTAAGGATGTAGCTGATTTCCGAGAAAAATTAAAAGAAAATATAAAATTAGAAAAAGAGAATAGTCTAAAAGAAAAAACCAGGTTAAAAATAATTGAAAAGGTCATCGATGATTCGAAGATGGAGATCCCAGAATTGCTGATTGATTCCGAAGTAAGTAAAATTCTTTACCGCATGGAGTCAGACGTCGCTCAAATGGGACTAAAGTTCGAAGATTATCTCAAACACTTGAACAAGACAACAGAAGATTTGAAGAAAGATTTCCGTGCTGATGGAGAAAAGAAAGCCAAGCTCGCTCTCGTCTTAAACAAAATTGCTGAAGTAGAAAAAATCGTTGCTGATGAAGAAGCACTAGAAAAAGAGATAAATCATATACTAGAACACTACAAGGACGCCGACCCAGAGAGAGTCCGTGCCCACACCGATAATGTTCTAACTAACGAAAAGGTTTTTCAATTCTTAGAAAGCCAATAATTATAAGCCTAGAGAGTAAGCGAGGAGCGCCATACGGGTGTACAAGCCATTTTGAGCTTGGCGGAAGTAAGCAGCACGCGGGTCAGCATCAATCTGTGGATCAATCTCATTCACCCTTGGGAGTGGGTGCATAATGATAGCTTGGCTATTTAACTTCGCCATATGTTCTGTTTTTAATAAAAAGGAATCTTTAACCTTTTCATAATCGGCCATATTACCAAATCTCTCTTTCTGCACGCGGGTCATATATAAAATATCTACCTTGGGCAAAACTTCGTCCAAATTATCACCCTCGATAAAATTCACCTTTTTATCAATTAAATATTTTCTATATTCTTCCGGTAAAGCTAGCTCCTTGGGTGAAATAAAATAAAATGTATTATCGGGATAAAGCATTAAAAGTGGCACCAGAGAACGAAGCGTTCGGCTATTCAACACATCACCGACGAAAGCAATTGATAGTTTGTTCAATCGTCCATGTTCTTTTTTAATCGTATAAAGGTCCAAGAATCCTTGAGTCGGATGTTGGTTCGCTCCATCTCCAGCATTAAGTAATGGTTTATTGGCAACCTTGGCCGCTTTCTCCAAAGCGCCAACTTCGCGGTGACGAATAACGACAATGTCAGCATAAGAGCAAAGAATCTTGGTTGTGTCTTCAATCGTTTCTCCCTTAAAAGCAGAAGAATTTTCTGTCGCATTTTCAGCTGAAATTATGCGAGCGCCGAGCTTTAGCGCCGCCGTTTCAAAAGAAAGTCGAGTGCGTGTTGATGGTTCGAAGAAAATGCAAGCCACGATTTTATCGTGGAGAATTTGCTTTACACTTCCCTTTTTGTAATCTTGCTCCATATCTGCTGTACGAGACAAGATTTTTTCAACATCATCATAAGAGAATTGCTTGGTATTTAAAATATGTTGCATAAAATTATTTTATAAATATTCTTTATAAGGTTTTATTTCTAAGTCAGAGATATCGTAATGCCCTAGAGCTTTGATAAAAGCTCGTGCTAGGTGTAGGTCAGTGAAGAGTGGTATCTGGTTATCAACTGTCGCTCGACGAATGCGGAAACCGTCAGTGACGACGCTCTTTAGGCTAGAAGGAGACCCTGTATTTGAGCCAACAAGTGGTGTACTACTTAAATTTACCACAAAAGACACCTTTTTGCTCTCGACGGCGTCGAGCACATTGGGCGACAACTCTCGCGCTTTTCTCACACTTTCACACAAAATGTTATTCTCTTTCAGGAAATGCGCAGTCGTGTCAGTGGCGAAAATTTTATAACCTAGATTAATTAATGTAGTCGCCGCTTCGACGAATTTTGCCTTATTTAAAGACCCGCCTAGGGAAAGTAGGACGGACTTGTTTTTAAAATTAAATTTATTGGCACTCAAGATAGATTTAAGTAGTGCTTCATCATAATCTTTGCCGAAACATGCTACCTCGCCGGTCGAAGCCATCTCGACGTGGAGAACGGGGTCGGCGCCGAGCAAACGAGCGAAGGAAAATTGAGGAGACTTAACCACCACCCCCTTGGGATGTACAAAACGGTGAATTCTAGCTTTGCCGAAGAAACTATCCACTGCTATTTCGGGGAAGTTAGCATTCATCGCTTTCGAGAGAAGTGGGAATGTCCTACTTGCTCGGGCATTCACTTCGATAACGTACGGCCTATTGTCTTTCACCAAGAATTGAATATTGAAAGGTCCAGTGATGTGGAGTCCTTCAGCAATTTTTCTAGAAATTTCTCGTAATTGAAATTCAGTCGAAGCATAGACTCGCTGGGTCGGGAAGACAATCGTCGCATCCCCCGAGTGGATGCCCGCATTTTCGACATGTTCAGAGATTCCATAAATCACCAATCGTCCAGCTTGAGCAACAGCATCGAATTCAAGTTCTTTAGCATTTTCAATATATTTAGAGATTGTTACTGGATATTCGGGGGAAAGTACTGCCGCTTTGGTGACGAAGTCGTCGAGCTGTTTCTTGTTATAACAAACTCGCATCGCTGAGCCTGATAGGACATAGGACGGACGGACTAATACCGGGAAACCGTGCATGGCCACGAACTTGTCGGCTTCCCTCATCGAGGTGAAACTCTGCCAGGCTGGTTGCAAAATATGTAATTTATCCAGCAAAGCAGAGAAAAGGTTACGGTCCTCGGCACGATTTATGTCTTCCGCCTTAGTTCCCAAGATGTTGAAGCCTTCCTTGGAGAGCTTGGTCGCTAGGTTGTTGGGCCTCTGTCCCCCAACCGAGATCACCACACCGAAACACTTCTCAAACTCGATGATGTCGGCGACCGTTTCAAAAGATAGGTTTTCGAAATATAGTCGGTCAGACATATCATAATCAGTCGACACTGTCTCAGGATTGCAATTTATAATAACCGACTTTTTGTTATGTTTTTTGAGAGCCAGAGCCGCATTCACCGACGACCAGTCGAATTCCACCGAGGAACCGATGTGGTAGGGGCCACTGCCGAGGACTATCACCGCTTTATCTTTAAGTGGGGAGACATCGTGGTGCATTCCATGATAAGTAAGATATAAATAATTAGTCTCTGCTGGGAACTCTCCTGCGAGAGTATCGATGGTAAATACAAATGGTCTGATATTTAAAGATTTACGGATTTTACGAATTTCAAATTCTGTTTTGTTAGATAACTGACCTATTTTCTTGTCAGAAAACCCAGCTTGTTTTAATTCTAATAAATACTCTTTATCTTTAAGTACTTTGCTGGAAAACTTCTTTTCTAGGTTAACAATATTGGCGATTCGATATAGGAACCATTTATCAATACCCGTAATTCGGTGAACCTCATCCACACTGGTGCCGTGCATCATAGAGCTCGCAACAGCAAAAATTCTTTTTGGTGTCGGAGTGTGCAAGAAGTTAAATAACATTTTTTTATCCTTGAAACCATTGTCCGTCACACTTTCGACAAGACCCGACTGCATGCGCACAGCTTTCTGCAAAGCCTCTTCGAAGCTTCTGCCAATAGCCATCACCTCTCCGACAGATTTCATGGCACTTCCTATTTTCTCTTCAGCGCCCTTGAATTTTTCTAAATCCCACCTAGGCATTTTAACCACCACATAGTCGAGCGCTGGTTCGAAGAAACTCTGAGTAACTTTCGTAATCTTATTTTCAATTTCGAGCATTGTATAACCGAGTGCTAACTTCGCAGCGACGTAGGCCAGCGGATATCCAGTCGCCTTCGAAGCAAGCGCTGAGGAACGAGACAGTCTGGCGTTAACTTCAATAACGAAATAATCAAGCTGATCCTCTTTCCCATTTTGCGGATTTGGATTGAGGGCATATTGCACGTTACACTCACCCACAATTTTCAAACTTTCAACTATTCTGATACTGGCCTCACGCAGACCATGATATTCTTTATTCGAAAGTGTCTGACTTGGAGCGATGACGATGGAGTCTCCAGTGTGTATCCCGAGTGGGTCCAGATTTTCCATATTACAAACTGTCACTACATTACCAGCACCATCGCGCACCACTTCATATTCGATTTCTTTAAAGTGGTGCAAATACTTTTCAATCAAAACTTGTGGAGAGACGGCCAGTGCCCCCTTCACAATTTCTTCCAATTCTTTTTCAGAATGAGCGATACCAGACTTCTGCCCGCCGAGAGCAAAGGCCGCTCGGACCATCAGCGGGAAGCCAATTTTTTTCGCCACCTTTTTGGCTTTTTCCAAACTGGTTGCCGAATCCGATGGAGGTACGGGAATTCCTAATTTTTGTAAATGGGTGGCAAACTTTTTTCTATCCTCGGTCAATTCTATCGAAGACACTGGACTACCCAGGACTCTCACTCCATATTTTTTCAAAATTCCTTTTTCCTCTAAAATCAATCCGCAGTTTAAGGCTGTCTGCCCACCGAAAGAAAGCATTATTCCATCTGGCCTTTCTTTCATTATTATTTTTGTGACGAAGTATTCGTTGACTGGCAAGAAGTAAACTTCATCGGCCAAATCTTTCGAAGTCTGGTAGGTGGCAATGTTCGGATTCACTAATATTACTTTTATCTTTTCTTCCTTCAGAGCCTTTATCGCCTGGCTGCCCGAGTAATCAAACTCTCCAGCTTCACCTATCTTCAGTGCGCCGCTTCCCAGTACCAATATCTTTTTTATTTTAAATTTATTATTTTTCATTTGCTTGTTTAAAGAAATAATCAAAAATCCAGTCAGTATCTAGCGGACCTGGTGCGCTCTCGGGATGAAACTGCACAGACATAATGGGAAGACTGTCGTGGATGATGCCTTCATTACTCTTATCGTTGGTATTGTGAAACCATTCTCTAAAATTTTTCGGAATGCGTTTAACTGCAAAACCATGATTTTGGGTTGTTAAATAACACTTTTTTGTACCATTTAAAGAAACAGGTTGATTCTGGCTGCGATGGCCGAATTTTAATTTGTATGTTGTTCCTCCCATAGCGAGTGCCAAAATCTGATTACCCAAACAAATCCCGAAGACTGGGATATTTTTCTTGATAACTTTCTTTACATTCTCGATGGTCTTCTTAACTTTAGTTGGATCGCCTGGGCCATTGGAGATTATCACAGCGATAAATTCAAAGTTTAATTTCGTGACATCGGTGTCCCAAGGAACTACAGCAACTCTGTATCCGCGCGCTACTATTCGTCGCACTATGTTATCTTTCGCTCCACAGTCGATGAGAACGATGGTCTTCCCCTCCTCGCCAAAATTTAAAATCTTTTTCGTTGAAACTTCGGCAACTAAATTGCGTAAGTTAGGATCTTCGAATTTAATTTTCTGTTTACTATTTTCAATTTTACCCAACATCACACCCTCGCTACGCAACTTTTGAGTGAGCATACGAGTATCTTTAATCTCGAGTGCTGGGATGCCCTCTCTTTTGAGCCAGCTGGCTAGAGTCTCCACACTTTCATGGTGGGAGGGAGTATCGATATAATTACAAACAATTAAGCCAGAAATTTGAATTTTCTTTGACTCCAGTGAATCTTTCTTAGGCACACCATAGTTCCCTACGAGTGGATAAGTCAGAACTAAAATTTGTCCCTTGAAAGAGGGGTCGGTGAAAGCCTCGGGATAGCCCACCATGCCGGTGGCGAAGACGACTTCCCCTGCGACGGATTGATTCGCTCCGAAACTTTTGCCTTCGAACTTGCTGCCATCTTTTAATTTTAGAAAATGTTTAGACATACTTTTTTCCTTTTATTATTGTCATCGCGACACTGCCTGGAAAGGTGGCACCCAAGAATGGCGACCAGTGACTTTTCGTTTTTAAATTTCCTTCGCTAATTAAAACACTTTTATTCATATCAATAATCGTAAGTGAACCGACAAAATCTTTTTCTATCTTTCCATATTTATTTTCAATAAATTGATTCATGAATCGAGCAGGGTTGGTCGAACAAATTCTCGCAATGCCTTGTGGTGTAAAACTGTGCTCCTTGATGAGCCAAGTGATGAAGGGCCCATAGGTGTCGAGGTGGGTTAATCCGGAAATACCCTTCTCCTTCTCTTCTCTGGAATGCGGAGCATGGTCAGTCGCCAGGTAATCTATGTCACCGTTTTTAAGAGCTTCAATGAGGAATAGTCTGTTCTCTCTACTCTGGCGAATCGGCGGATTCACTTGGAAAGAAGTGTGATTTTTTTCTGTTAACATCGATTCATCGAAGAATAAATGATGAGGCGTGACCTCCACGCTCACATTGACTCCCCTCTTCTTGGCTTCAATAACTTGCTGTATTCCTTCGACAGTCGAAGCGTGGCAAATTTTTCCTTGTAATTGATATTTCTCAATCAAAGAGAGAGCCAGGTCGATGGCCAGGATTTCTGCCTCGGGGGGCCTCTTGGCTTCGTGACTTTTTTCTCCGGCATGTGAATCCAAAATTTTAGGATCCTCACAATGAAAAGATACACTTTGACCGCGATATCTTTCTATTCTGTGCTCCAAGTCCTCGTTGTTAGTAAAAAATAATTCACCCACTGACTTACCCATGAAAACTTTATACGGAACCGACTTCTGTAATGGAGAAGTTGCTGGACCAATGCCAGCATAGAGCAAAACTTCGACTGGAGACTTCTTGGTTAGGACGTTTTTCTTTTCATAACTCTCATCATCAATCGGAGGAACAATATTATTCGGCATATCTAGGTAGGCCACTACTCCACCATTTATCGCTGCCTCGCTAGCAGTCGTATAGTCTTCTTTATATTCTTGAGTATGACTCGCATCTTCTCTGGCGTGCACGTGCAGATCAATGAAACCTGGGAAAATTATTTCATCTTGCAAGACAACGTCGGCGATGCCTGTGTCTGGCCCAACATTTAGAATCAAGCCAGTATCTTGGTCGATTTCAATTCGACCTCTCTCTGCCCCATCTTTATTTACAATTTTTCCTTCTATGCTAAACATATAATTTAGACAAAAAAATAACCCCGGACGGGGTTTGAATAAAAGAAACAGAAATATTATAGATACGAGTTCGGAAGATATTGGACTTATTCTTAGCTTGATACATTGTCTATGATGGTATCATTTTTAAAAATCCACGCAAGTGGAAACAAATACTTGAAAAACCTTTAAATTAAGCTATAATATGTATTATGTTAATACCTACCGTTATCGAAAAATCACAATTCGGGGAAAGAGCTTATGACATCTATTCACGCCTTCTACGTGAAAGAATCGTCTTTTTAGCTGGCCCGATAGACGATCATAGCGCCAATATCATTATTGCCCAGCTTTTATTCCTTGAATCAGAAGATGCCAAGAAGGATATCTACCTTTATGTGAACTCCCCAGGTGGTTCAGTTACCTCCACCATGGCTATCGTTGATACTATCAACCACATCCGCCCAGATGTTTCGACTTTCTGTGTCGGGCTCGCGGCTTCGGGTGCGGCCATTATTTTATCGGCTGGAAAGAAAGGAAAGAGATTTATTTTACCAAATGCCGAAGTTATGATTCATCAACCCCTCGGTGGCGTCGAAGGACAAGCCACAGATATTGCTATCACCGCAAAGCATATCTTGAAAACTAGAGATAATTTAAATAAACTCCTAGCCAAGAATACTGGCAAGTCACTCCCACAGATAGAAAAGGATGTGGAGAGAGACTTCTTTATGGATGCCGAAGAAGCGAAAAAGTATGGAATCGTAGACGAAATCGTCACCAAATCCAAAGCCCCAAATCCTAAAGAGAAGAACTAGACATTCTCCGTGTCTTTTGTTATAGTAAATTTGTTGACATTTACAAATTTATTTTCGCTTAATTACGTTGGTTTGTAGGAATATCCCATATATTATGAAGCTTTTAAAGGAAAATTTTGAAATTTTTACAAGAATCTCAGAGAAAAGAGTAGCTAAATAGTGGCATGTTCTTATAAGTCGGCACAGACTTATGAGTTTAATAACAATAATTCTAATAGGGGCAGGAGCTCTACTTTTAGGTGCTGGTATCGGATACTATCTCCGAGTTATCGTCGCGCTTGGAAAGAGACGCTCAATCGAAATCGACATCAAGCAGATGTTGGTCGGGGCAAAAGAAGAAGCACAAAGAATAGTCGACGAAGCTAAGGCCAAGTCAGAAGAAAAGTTTAATGAACTTCGTGAAGAAGAGAAGAAGAAGGAAAACGAATTCAAGGAAACCGAGAAAAGACTCATCAAGAAAGATGAGCTCTTAGACACGCGTCAAGTAGAAATAAATAAAGAAGTCGAGGGTATCAAAGAAAAAGTTGAAGAAATCAAAAGTATAAAAGAAAAAGTTGTAAGATTAGAAGAAGAGAAGAGGGCTGAATTGGAGAAAGTTGCGAAATTGACAGAAGAGGAAGCTAAAGAAGAACTTCTTAAAGAGATCGAGAAGAAATACGAAGAAGACTTGCTGATTCGTATGCAGAAACTTGAGAATAACAATGAAGAGAAGCTAGACCGCAGAGCCAAAGACATTTTGGCTACTTCTATCCAACGTCTAGCTTCCAGTACGGCCTCCGAACTCTTAACGACCATAGTTAACATTCCAAACAATGAAATCAAGGGTAAAATCATCGGCAAAGAAGGCCGAAATATCCGTGCTTTCGAGCGTGTCGCCGGTGTGGAACTCATCGTCGATGACACACCAGGCTCAATCGTCATCTCGTCTTTCGACCCTATCCGAAGACAAGTGGCTCGCCTTGCTCTCGAGAACCTTATTCTCGACGGACGCATCCAGCCAGCTAAGATTGAAGAGTTGGTGGAAAAAGCCAAAGAAGAAATAAATAAAATTATTAAAGAAAAGGGAGAACAAGCCGTCTATGAATGTGGAATCTTCAACTTCGACCCACGCATCGTCGCCATTATCGGCCGACTATACTTCCGAACAAGTTATGGACAGAATGTCCTCCAGCACTCTATCGAAATGGCGCACATTGCTGGCATGATTGCGGAAGAGCTAGGTGCGGATGTAGCGATAGCGAAAGCTGGAGCTCTCGTGCATGACATCGGCAAGGCTCTCGACCATGAAGTTCAAGGCACACATGTTGAAATCGGTATGCGTATCTTGCAGAAATTCGGCGCAGATGAGCGCATCGTCACTGCGATGAAGTCCCACCATGAAGACTATCCTTATGAAACCATCGAATCCATCATCGTCCAGACTGCAGACTCTATCTCTGGAGGTAGGCCGGGGGCAAGACGCGACTCAGTGGAGAACTACTTAAAGCGTCTACAGGAGCTCGAAGCCCTAGTAAACACCTTCCCTGCTGTCGAGAAGTCTTATGCCCTACAAGCTGGACGCGAAATACGCATATTCGTCACTCCTGAGAAGATAAGTGACGCAGAGGCGAAGCTTATGGCTCATGATATCGCGGTAAAAATCGAACAAGAATTGAAATATCCTGGAGAAATCAAGGTAACTATGATTCGCGAGACTAGAATCATCGAATACGCTCGCTAAAAAATCTTTTAAATATAACTTTTGTAGGGGGTTTTGCGAGCGACGGCGAGCAAACTTCAGGATTTTTTAAGCTTCAAAAAATCCGTACCCGAAAAAGGTTTATATTTTAAAGAATTACTAAATCCGTACCTGGAAAAAGTGTATATTTTATAAACTTGAAAAATACTTGCCTTAAAAAACCCTTAATATATAATAAGGGTGTAAGTAAATTAAGGGTTTAATGCCACCTTTCGAGGGGCAAGGTCGAAAAGATTATTATCAAATAACATTAAATTCTATGAATAAACAAGCATTAGCTGAATTAGTACACGGCAAACTCGGTGGTACAAAGGTACAAGCTGAGGAAGTCGTAGATTCAATATTCGATGCTATCGTTGGAACTTTGAAGAAGAGAGGAGAAGTTTCAATCGCTGGTTTCGGAATCTTTTCAACAAAGGCTCGCGCTGCTAGAATGGCTCGCAATCCTAAGACAGGAGAGTCAGTCAAGGTAGCCGCTACAACTGTTCCTAAGTTCAGAGCTGCAAAGGCTTTGAAGGACGCTGTTAAATAATTTTTTTCTCGCGAGAAAAAAATTAGCAAAAACAAAAGCCCGCTTCTGCGGGTTTTTGTTTTGTCGAACAAGTAAATATTAGTATTTTCTAACTACGGCTTTGAGGACAGCAACGACTTCGAGGGAGTGAGTGGGATAAATCGGTTTATAATTTTTGTTAGCGGGTTCAAGGAAAGACTTGTCTCCCCTTTTGCGCAGATACTTCATCGTGAACTCTCCATCGACATTGGCTATGACGATGTCGCCATCCTTCGCCTGATTTGTCTTCTCCACCAGCACCATATCTCCATCATCAATGTGAGCATCTATCATCGAGTCACCGTCAACAGTCAATAAGTAAGTTTTATTCTTCTTTTGTATTAATAAATCATCAAGCTTGATGGTGTCTACCAACTCTTCTTCCACCGAGGCTGGGAAGCCAGCCGTCACGAAGCCGAGTTTTGGTATTTCGCCAAAGGATTCTGCTGGAATGAGTCGTCCTAGATGATCCTTCGCCACCAATCCTGCGTCCACCATCTTCTCGACGATTTTGAAAACAGCATTCTTCGACTTGAAACCGAAGAGCCCCATCATTTCACTGTAGGTGGGCATCCTTTTGTTCTCTCTGTAGAACTCTTCGAGTTTGGATTGGTAGATATTTTGCATTTTTTAAAATTGAAAAGAAAAGGAGGGAAAAAGTCTAGCAAAAAATGTACGGCGAGAGTGATATCGCATCTTCTGGAGGAGAAGTTTGTGTTCCCTAGCCTCCTTAGAATACTCTTGGCCTGTTACTATCTTCCAATCAATCTTTTTATTGATTCTTTGTATTTCTCTTTCGATTATTTTTAAATATTGTGATTGTGACATATTATTAAAATAATTAATTGCGATTTAAGCAATGCTTATAAATGACCTACATATAGTATAAGTGAACGAGCGTTCACCTGTCAACAACAGAGCTGTGGATAACCCAAAATTACCAAAAAGCTATAATACTGAACATGTATACAATAATCTTTACTTTTGCCTTACAAACCTTGGGAATTTTATGTTTTCTAATTCTAGCAATGATTACATCGAAAAGTGGTCCATTTGGTGGCTTGTCTTATGAGTTGGCACCAATATTTTTTTATTTGGGGATAATCACAATAGGCATATCTACTATTATGGGTATCGTACTAGGAATAATTGGCCGAATAAAGCATCCAGAATTAAAACGTTATAAAATCTTATTTCGCACATCGTATATTCTGCTAACGATATCCGCATTAACCCTTCTTTTTCTTCAATACCAGACAATTTGGCAAATTCATATTTAAGAATTAACTTTCGGCCTATATTGTATGGCTTCTAGGATATGCCCGGACTTTATCTCTTGAGAGTTCTCGAGGTCGGCGATGGTGCGAGCGATTTTCATAACTCGATGGTAGGCCCGAGCCGAGAGCCCGAGACTTTCGGCACTGTCGTCTAGGAGATCTCTCACTTCTTTCGAGAGTTTCACCATCTGAGACAGATCTTTCACATTCATATCGCTGTTACTTTTTATTTTTCTGCCAAACTTTTCGAATCTTTCTTGCTGGATTTTCTGCGCTTTTAAAATTCTCTCCTTGATCCGCTCACTTCTCTCTCCATTACCCTCCCCTCCCAACTTTTTATAATCCACATTCCCGACCGACACCCACAAGTCGATGCGGTCCATGATCGGTCCAGACAACTTTCTTTTATATCTATCGAGGTCGGAAGGTTTACAGACACAAGTTTTCTGCTTGCTACCCAAGTTGCCACAAGGACACGGATTCATCGCCGCCACGAGGATGAAGTTCGAGGGGAAGAGGGCGGTGCCCTTGGCGCGAGAAATCGATACAACATTGTCTTCGAGTGGTTGCCTCAAG
>JBAZWP010000026.1:6034-13497 GCA_041660345.1 Minisyncoccota bacterium | reverse complement strand
CGTCACTCTAGGATTATTGATTATGTAGATTTATATCAAAGACTTAAGGAAGTGGACCAGCTTAAAGATGATTTCATTTCTATGGCTTCACACGAACTTCGTACACCGCTGACTATTATCAAGGGTTATGCAGAATTTGTCAGTGAAGCGCCAGAAATTTCCGCAGAGACAAGGGATTATGTGGATAAAATCAGCATCGGTACACAACAACTTGATTCCCTAGTAGCTGACATCTTAGATGTTTCAAGGATTGAGCAGGGGAGGATGTCCTTCAAAATGGAAAAATTAAACCCCACTGAATTGATAGACAGCGTTGTTGCTTCACTGGTCTTGCCGGCGAAAGAAAAGGGGTTGAATATCTCTTTCGACAAAACAAAGATAGAAAATAATCAATTTATAAATGTAGACGTTGATCGTTTAAAGCAAGTTTTAGTTAATTTGGTTGGAAATGCAGTTAAGTATACCCCGAAGGGTGAAGTTGTGGTCCATCAATATACTGAAAAAGGTAATTTAAATATTCGCATTAGCGATACTGGTATAGGTATGACCGAAGAGGAGAGAGCACGATTGTTTGAAAAGTTTTATCGTATTAGAATTAAGGAGACAGAAGATATACGGGGAACGGGTTTGGGCCTCTGGATAACAGCCAAGATGGTAAAAGAAATGGGGGGAAAAATTTCTGTCGAATCTATCAAGGGGGTAGGTTCTCATTTTGTCATTTCGTTCCCAATTGTTAATTAATTATTTTTTTATTATTAATTTATTATAATTCAGTAATTGATTTTTACTGAACCAACAAATGAAAAAAAATATAATTTTGTTTTCTACCCTTATTGTCTGTGTAATTATTTTCTCCACTCTTTGGGGCACGATATTTGCTCAAGACTCTACTTCGAGCACCATCCCCGCCGCTCCTTCTAATCTAGCCCTGGATGGTATTCCAACTCAAACTACCATTTCACTTCGTTGGGCGGATAATTCAAATAACGAAGATAAATTTAATATTGAAAGGAAATTAACTACCGCTTCTTGGGGAGGAGATTGGAGTATCCAGCTCACCACTGCGAACACGACTTCTTATACCAATACGGGCTTAACTGCTGGTGCAACGTATGATTACCGTGTTCAAGCGTGTTTGTCTGGGACGGGTTGTTCTGAGTGGACTTATCTCGCTGGAGTTTCGACTCTACCATCTGGGACAACATCGACTACCGCATGTTCTACCCTGGTCTTAACATTGAACGATGGGAGAACAACTTATACCATTGGAGACAATGTTAATTATACTTGGACTTGTTCTCTGGGTGGAAATGCTGCAAATATGTATGTACGTCTTTATAAACCTGATAATACGTCCGCTCAATATAATCATACTTCTAATGCCAGTACTTCAAGTAATGGCTTCAGCACCTCTAACTTAGTGGCCGGAATTTATCATCTAAAAGCATGCTATGACTCGGAATGTGCCTCGATTGGAGCTAGCCAAGAATTTACAATGGTTGCTCCCGTGACGATTGTCGCCCCTTCCGCCCCCACCATCCTCGTGGCTACAGTTAGTGGCAACACTGTTACATTGACTTGGACCGACAATTCTTCAAATGAAGTAGGGTTTAAGATTTATCGTGGCCCAACTTGGACCGATATTGGCAATGTGGGTACGAATATCACCACCTTCGTTGATTCTAGTCGTCCAGCCGGCACTTACACCTACCGTCTCAATGCCTTCAACTCCAGCAATATGTATTCCACAGTTTCTAACGATGTTACTGTTGTTGTCGGAAGTGCTACGAATACAACGACAACGACTACCAATACGACGACAACCACCACCTCTGCAAATAATACTGACACCAATACCAGCACCTCAGGTGGTTCTGGCACTACTTCCTCCACCACTCCAGTAGCCCCCACCAACCTCGTGGCTACAGTTAGTGGCAACACTGTTACATTGACTTGGACCGACAATTCTTCAAATGAAGTAGGGTTTAAGATTTATCGTGGCCCAACTTGGACCGATATTGGCAATGTGGGTACGAATATCACCACCTTCGTTGATTCTAGTCGTCCAGCCGGCACTTACACTTACCGCCTCAATGCCTTCAACTCCAGTAATATGTATTCCACAATTTCTAACGATGTTACTGTTGTTGTCGGAAGTGCTACGAATACGACGACAACCACCACCCCCACAACTACATCAAATACCACAACCTCGACACCCACAACTTCTACCACAACAACAAAATCAGGCGAAACGAGTACCACGACTTTAGTCAAACCATCCACCAGTACTCGCACCACAACTACCACCGTCGCCCCTGTACCCACGACTACAATCCCTCTCAGCGACATTAAGTCTACTGTGCCCATCATTACTCCTACCACAACAGCTCCAATCGCTACCGACTTTTCTATCAAAACTCAGAGCTTGATAACTATCGTTGAAGAAAGAAAAAGTGCCGTCGACGATTCCAAGGAACAATTGATGAGAATCATTAATGAAAGCGTATCAAATATTATAAATGAGCCAGAAGCTCCACTAGAGAGGAATGCCATAAATAAAATCAGTGATTTGCGTGACGGACTTCTTAAGAAAGTTGATTCCAGCTTTGCTACTCTCACTGCCATCACGCCCGAGGACATAAATAAATTGAAAACTGAGGTTAGCAAGGGAATCAGTGACATTAAGACAGTTGCTGGAGAAAAGGTAGCCTCTACTCTTACTGATCAAAACTTGCAGGAGGTGAACTCGACCCTCGGTACACTTACTGAAACTATTAGCGATCAGACAGAGGTGTTGAAAAATACTGATGCTGATTTGCTCTATAAGGATTCGAACAAGGATGGAATTTCGGATTATGATTCAGTCCATGTCTACAACATGAACCCCCGAGCACCTGCAGTTGTCTCTAATTATGAAGGTAGAAGTATCAATGCCGCTGAGAAGGTTCTGCTAGGCTTTGACCCAACTAAAGTCGAGATAGTCAAAGTTGAAAAAGAGGAACCCGTCACCGCCGTAACTCCTGTGGTGGAGACTTACAAGGTTAAAGAAGTGGCTTTGACTGAAGAGAAGGAAGTTGTCTTGCGAGGCCAGGCATTGCCTAACAGCTTCATCACTATCTATATTTACAGTACGCCAATAATCGTGACAATTAAAACAGATAGCAATGGAGAATGGGTATATAAACTTGATAAGGAATTGGAAAATGGAGACCACACAGTCTACACTGCATCGGTTAACAATTCTGGAAACATTGTGGCCAAGAGTACGCCGTTCCTCTTCACCAAGACAGCTGAAGCTGCTTCTCTCAAAGATACTTCTCTGACACAAACTGACACCAGTAAGCCTAGTTTGTTAGCTAATAGTAGTATTTATCAAAAGACAATAATTTTAGTAACAATAATATTGCTCGTCATATTGTTATTGGTTATTATCGGTATGCCTAGTAAAAAGTCGAAGGATGTAGTATGATGGGAACACTTATCAGTAACAAAAATTCATATGGCAAAAAGAAGTACAACTCTAAGTCCTAAAAAGAAATCACGACGTTCTCACAAGACGAAGAAGAGACTCGCTATCAAGCATGCAATGCTTGCGAAGAGGGCATTAGGAAAGAAAAAGAAATAAAAAACAAAACCCCGCCGACGGCGGGGTTTTGTTTTTGAGTTATTAAAAAATTAAGTAGAAACGAGCATGCGGTGGCACCTCCCGAAGGAGACGCCACCGCACTTGTAGCCCATTTTGCAATGGTACTGATTACTGATTGCGTGGACACAACACGCGTGTTTCTGTGCCGGAAGGAGGATCAGCCGCCGTCGAGTGCCGACGGCGACTTCTTGGAGGCGACCGAGGCGATGAGCACCGAGTTCTGCACGACCATCGTGTCATGCAGGCCCGAGTCGTGAACCTTGGTGCTCGCGACGGCGTGGGAGAGCGTCGCCTGCGCGGCGGTGCTCAGAAGGGACTGCTGGTGCTGGGTGGCCGAAGCCGCGGCGTTGTTTTTCTGCGACATCATCGCCGGCGCGGCACGGGCGGCCTGATTCACCGTGAACTCAACCGTCGGCGTCACCGTCTTGAGCGCGTTGGTGCTGCCGATGTTCTTCATCGCTGACGAGACCTTGAACACGGCGACCACCTCGAGGGTCGAAGCCGTGCTGTAGGTGTCGGCCGTTCCAGTGAACTGCACGAGGTCGAACTTCGTGACGCCGGCGGCGGCAGCCGCGGTGGACGTCTGATCGGTGCCGCCTGCCGCGAGCAACGCGGTTGACGACGTGCTCTTCGCGATGGCGCTAGCGGATGTCACGGCGATTGCCGTGATGACCGCCAAGCCCATTACCAACAGGCGAAGGGTGGGTTTCATCTGGGGTTCTCCAGTGCATGGTGGCACAGTGCGACTGACATCATGGATGCGCACTGTGTTTACATCACTTGTACGGCTCCAGCTTGAAACGGGGGATTACACCCTCTCTTCCCTTCTCTTCATTACGTCTAGGCATTTCCTCCACTTTGAGAAACTCGAGTCGTCTGCGTTGACGAAGTATTTCTTCTCGAGGGACAGTCTGCGGAAGATTATATACCCGTGAAAAATAGAGTCAATAGAAAATTGGGTATAAAAGGAAATGGAGGTGGGCCGCGTTAGCGAACCCACCTCCGATCGTCGCATAGGCGACGCCCTCTGATACCTTCTTCACGGTCCTACACTACAGTGTTCGAGTGAGTGCTTCTTATCCCCTCGCGCTTTAATGCGTTGGGCTATGGCCCCTGTAGCCTCATCGTCGATGCGATGAATGACCTCGCTTGTTGCGCTTGGAGACAAGTTGCAAACAGCATGATGCGTGTACTGCGTGTGCCGTACGCCGTAGCGGGAGAACGAACCATCCTCCACCAGGGCGCTGGAGCGCATGTGCTTCTTTCGCACACCTATGGTCCCGAGTTAGGTGGTTGATCGCGCCATTGCGTAGGGGCTTAGCCATTTGCGTGGCGTGGCCTGCTTGCGTGGCGCGACAATTCCGAAATACTGACCATGGGAGCGAATCTGCGCTCGGCCGATGCTGCCGTGGCGGTCCGCATAGCGGGCCGCTGGAAGAGTGCGCGATATGGCTCGCGCATGGGCCTGTCGACGTGTTAACATCGACAATCTTTCCTACGGCATTGGAGTCATCCTCCATACATGGAGACTTTCTTCGACCCACCCCGGTGTGGATCAAGTACTTGCCTCGTAACTGTCTGGGTAAGAGTATATACCTACGTGATACAGAGTCAAGGGAATTAAGTGAATAAAAAACAGCACGCCGGAGATCCTGGGTAGGGTCACCGGCGTTGATGCGGCACACGAGATTCTAGTACGGATGATCGTCATGCAGGGCGACGAAGCGCTCCTGCTTCCGATCTTCCTCCGTCTCCTGCCTCCTCTGGAACAACGACTTGAGGAAGGAGATAAGCGGCTTGGGAATCCAGCCCTTCCTATACAGGAAGGTGAAGATCAAGGTTAGTGTGGCGGTCACTCGAGGTCTCCTGGTTGGTCCCCAACCACTACGGAAGGGGAACGTTGTACTCTTTATGTATTATAATGCATAAATTGTATTTTGTCAAATTAGATATTTATGTTTTTTTGGTATAATAGGAGTATGTGGGAAATATTTATTGATAAATTGCCGTTGATTATTATAGTTGTCGCGGTATTTCTGGTCTTATTTTTCTTTTTTCCCTTGGTATTTTTTCTTTGTGTTGCTTTGCCATTTCTTATATTGAAAACCGGTTACCACGCTTTTGTAAAGCATATGCATGAGCACAGTCTCTGGTGGGACATACCACTTATTCTGGCTATTATCTTCTCAATAATCTTTGTTGTTCTTTACGTTAATGGTTATCGTTAAATATTATTAATTTTTTTAAAATAAATATGCAAATAAACATAAAAGCGAAGAATATGGACCTTACGGAAGCTATCCGAGACTATGTCACCAAGAGGGTAACAAATTTAGAAAAGTTACTTGTTAAATTGGAAAACAAGGGAGGAGAAGCCCTTGTTAACTTCGAAGTTGGGAAAAGTACCAAGCATCACAAACTAGGTGACGTTTTTCATTCTGATTGTTTGGTAAGAATAAATGGAGAAGAATTCTACTCTAGCGCTGACGGAGAAGACCTATACCAGACAGTGGATGAGGTTAAAGAGACTTTATTCTATGAAATCAATAAAGAAAAGGACAGGAAACAGACACTCTTTCATCGTGGTGCTCGCAGTGTAAAGAAAATGTTGAAAGGTCTTTCGAAGAGAAACCCCTTCACTTCTAAGTATTAGTTTCGGTAATCAATTTCCTTTTTACCTTCAGGAATTATTCTATCGATAACGAACTTACCACCTTCTAGGTGTGCCTTAGTTATGATTGTTCTCTGTCCATCTTTAACAAAGTAAGTTCTTGGCCAGTGGGCGTAGGCACGGAATTTATTATAATTCTTCACTCCGTCATCATTTAGGTCTAGTAGGCCATCTTCTTTCTTAATCTTTTTACAATGAGATAATTCTCCCACTTGCTCCTTGGGTGTGATTTTGTTTTCGATAAAATCAGGTAGAATTTTCACCAATAATTCACCACCTACCTTTATCAATCTTTTACGAAGCTCTGGGGCGGTCTCACCATCCCTGATTGCCACCTTCTCTTCAGCGAGGATTGGTCCAGCGTCCATCTGATAGACCATTTTCTGAATAGATACACCCGTTTCTGTGTCTCCATTTAGGATTGCCGATTCAACGGGGGAGGCACCACGATATCGGGGCAATAGAGAATAGTGCACATTGATGGAACCGAGTTTCGGTATATTTAAAATATCTTCCGGAATTATCTTGCCATAAGCAACAACCAGAAAGAAATCATACTCCGCTCCCTCGAGTTTTTTCTCGCTACGTACCGCCAAGCGGTTATCCTCGCTCGAAAAAACCCGAGAGAGCACCGTAATTGTTTCGGGCTTTAGGCATTCAATATTGTTTTCTTTGGCGAAAATGGCGGCAGGGGATTCTTGGATTTGCATACCCCTTCCAGACCTTCTATCTGGTGCGGTAATGATTAAAGACGGTAAAAAACCATTTTGTTTCAAAATTTCTAATGTCTCGGCTGCGACATCGGGTGTACCCCAAAATACAAAGTTTGCTTTATTCATTGGGTAATTGTTCTTCCCTTACTTCTTTAGCGTGGTCGATGAAAAGGATTCCATTCAAGTGGTCTGTCTCGTGTTGGAATATCTGTGCGAGAAGCCCAGAAGCACCACGGACAAACTTCTTGCCATTCTCATCGTAGGCAGTGATGGTAGCCTTCTTGGACCTCCAGGTCTTACCATAGAGAGGTCGTACGGACAGACACCCCTCCATCAACCATTCTTTATCTTTGGACATTTTGGAAATTTTCGGATTGATGAAGACCAGGTCTTTTATCTTTTTATTTGATTTTTCTGCTAGGTTGGGACT